>JBGSIX010000220.1:0-10159 GCA_041742315.1 Phycisphaerales bacterium
GGCGGCGATTGCACGTGGTACGAGTTCGCCTGCGCGATCCGCGACGGGCTCGGGCACGCCTGCGCGATCGAGCCCTGCACGACCGCCGAGTTCCCAAGGCCCGCGCCCAGGCCCGCGTACAGTGTGCTGGATCTCTCGCGGGCCGAGGCGCTGCTGGGGAAGATGCCCGACTGGCGGGTGAATCTGGCGGATGTGCTGAGGAAGTTGGAACCCATCGACTAGGCCGTGGCGGAGGCTTCCAGCCTCCGCTGCAAGAATGAAGAAAGAACACTCGGAGGCCGGGAGTCTCCTCGACAGAAGAGAAGCAGAGAACGCGGAGGCTGGAAGCCTCCGCCACTGGAAGAAACACCATGCACATTCTTCTGACGGGCGGGGCGGGGTTCATCGGGTCCAACTTCGTCAAGCTCGTGCTCCGCGAGCGGCCGGGGTACCGGGTCACGAACTTCGATTCGCTCACATACTCGGGCAACCTTGAGAACCTGAGTGATGTCCAGGGCGACGATCGGTACGCGTTCATCAAGGGCGACGTGCGCGACGCGGCGGCTCTCGACGCAGCGCTCCGGGGGGTTGATGCGGTGGTGCACATGGCCGCCGAGAGCCACGTCGATCGCTCGATCATGGACTCGGGTCCCTTCATCGACACCAACACGCGCGGCACGCAGGTGCTGCTCGATGCGTGGCGCCGGGCGACGGGGGGGGAGAAGCGGTTCGTGTATGTCTCGACGGACGAGGTGTACGGGTCGCTCCCGCTCGAGAACCCGGAGATCAAGTTTACGGAAAAGACGCCGCTGGACCCGAGCAGCCCGTACTCGGCGAGCAAGGCGGGGGGCGATCTGCTAGTGAGTGCGTATCACCACACCTTCGGGATGGATGTGTGCACGACGCGGTGCTCGAACAACTTCGGGCCTTACCAGTTCCCCGAGAAGGTGATCCCGCTCTTTGTGACGAACCTGCTCGACGGCAAGCAGGTGCCGCTGTATGGCGACGGGAAGAACGTCCGCGACTGGCTGCATGTCGATGACCACTGCGAGGCGGTGCTGAGGGTGCTCGAGAAGGGCGCCACGGGCGAGGTGTACAACATCGGGGGCAACAACGAGCGATCGAACCTGGAGCTGACGCGGTCGATTCTTTCGATCATGGGCAAGGGCGAGGACTCGATCCGCTATGTCGAGGATCGGCTCGGGCACGATCGGCGGTACGCGATCGACGCGGGCAAGATCAGGCGTGAGCTCGGCTGGCAGCCCACGCGTTCGGCCTGGCCCGGGGCGCTCGAGGACACGGTGCGCTGGTACACGGAGAACCGCCCTTGGTGGGAGCGCGTCCGGAGCGGGGCGTACCAGGACTACTACGCCAACATGTACGGCGCTTGAGCCCGTGGCGGAGGCTTCCAGCCTCCGCAGATTCTCTGTCCAAAAAAGAACAAGGCCCAGAACGGGCCTTGTTCGTGCAGCGAGAGAGAATATCGCGGCGATTCGTTGCGGATTACATGCTTTCGCGGCGGCGGCGGCCGGCGAGGAGGCCCAGCCCACCAAGGCCCGTCAGGCCCATCATCGCGGCCTGGGGTGTGGGGACGAGTGTGAGGATGACGGCGACGTCGTTGTAGTCCTTGTCGCTGCAACGCTTGAGGTCTTCGAAGAAGAGGGCGTACCCGAAGAGCTCGCCGTCGCGGAGGAGCTTGTAGGCGACCATATGGTCGTCGCAGTCGGGGTTGTCGTTGTCACGCGAGGTGAAGAGATCGCCGCCGAACTGCTGATCGTTCTTGATCGCCCAGCGGAAGTCGCTGTCGAGCGAGACGACGGTCGAAGAGCCGATCTCGTCGGAGCGGAGGAGGCCCGTGAACGAGCCGAGGTTCTTCTTGTTGCCCTCGACGTAGCCGAAGGTGTGTGAGTACCCGGCCTCGTGGCCGACCATGGTGGCGTGGTAGGTGCCCGCGTTCCAAATCTGATCCGTGGGGGACATCCATGAGCTGTCCTTCATCCGGTCGGCGTAGATGTTGCCGTTGGAGTAGTCCTTGCTGGTTGCGGGGTTGAAGTTGCCGCCGAGCGCCGAGGCGAGGATCTGGGCGTGGTTGGCTTCGCCCCAAGAGGCCGAATGAACGTTGGTGTACTGAGCTGTCGCCGCTCCGGCTGAGAGCGCGGCTGCGATCGCGATGATGCTTGCCTGACGCATGGTGAGAACCCCTTGTCTTCCGATGTCTGACTTCCCCGGCTCGAACGTCTGGCCGGCACCCACATCATGGGGGGTGTCGGGCGGAATGCAAGACTCTGGAAGTGAATGGAAAGTCAGTCTGGGAAAGGTGTAACGGCACACGCAAAAAACAAGGCGGGCCCGCGTCGATTCGCGGACCCGCCGGGTGTTTCGGGACGTTGCGTCGCTGGTTATGCGGCGGCCTCACGGCGGCGACGGCCGGCGAGCACGCCCATGCTGCCCAGTCCGAGAAGGCCGAGTGTGGCCGCCTGGGGCGTGGGGACGAGCGTGAGGAGGACGGCGACGTCGTTGTAGTCCTTATTGTGTGTCAGGAGTCGGTCCTCGAAGAAGAGCATCGACCCGATGGATTTCCCGCGCGCGTCGAAGAGCGAATAGGACACCATCATGTCCCGACCGTGCTGGTCGCTGGCGAGAGAGGTGTAGACCTCGCCGTCGGTGCGCTGGATGGCCCAGCGGAACTGGTGGTCCATGGAGAGCAGTGAGCGGGCGCCAATGTCGTCGGCGTCGAAGACGGAGACGAAGGGCCTGCCGTTGCTGTGAGCGCGGTCCAGATAGCCGAAGCTCGAGACTCGACCGTATTCCTCGCCCGCGACCAGTCTTGCTCTGTAGTTCCCGGCCTTCCAGACCTGATCGGTGCTCGCCAGGCTCCCGAAGTCCTTGTTCCGGACCGCGTTGATCGATCCGTTCGAGAAATCGAGCCCAGAGGCGTTGAACGTGCCACCCAGGGCGCGGGCCAGGAGCTCGCCGTGGGTGTATGAATCATCACCCAAAGCGGTGCCAGCGATGCATGACAAACCGATAGCTGCTACGATAAGAGGGCGTGACATCCCATCTCTCCCTACTCAAATTGAGTACAAACCCACACTTGCAGGCCTCCAACCTGCGTCGCACATAGTCTAGTAGGGAAATGCCCGGAGTCATCTCCCATTCAAGGGGATTCATGCAAAACACACACAAAGTGGGGTTTTTGAGCGCAGAACGCTGAAAAAAATGCAGATCTTTTTCAAGATCTGCACTCAAGGGTCAGATTTTTGGGTTCTGGATCAGGCGATCGAGCGGCGGCGACGGCCACCGGCGAGGCCCATGCCACCGAGTCCGAGGACACCCAGAAGGGCGGCCTGGGGGGTCGGGGCGAGGGTCAGGAGCACGGCGTAGTCGTTGTAGTCATAGTCGCTCGAAGCGCCGTTCCAGTCCTCGAAGAAGAGGACGGCCCCGATGAGCTTGTTGGACGCGTCGTACATGGCGTAGCTGACCATGTGATCGCTTCCGCCGTTCATGGCGTTGTCGCCGTAGAAGGTCTGCCCGTTGCCGTTCTGGACGGCCCACGTGAAGGCTTCATTGGGGTGGATCGAGCTGTTTTCGCCCATGATCCCCGTGGCGCTGATGGTCTGGAATTCGCCATTTTCGGTCATGTAGCCGAGGGTGTGACTGTGACGGGAGTACCCGCCGATGGCCTCGGCGCGGTACGAGCCGCCGCTCCAGTCCTTGTCACTGCCGGCGATGTTCTTGAGGTTGATCACCCCGGAAGCGCCGACGTCGGCGATGCGGCTGAAGGTGAACGTGCCATTGGTGAAACCCACATCGGTGAGGGTGTCGCCCCCGGCGCGGGCGTTGACGCCCGCAACCTGTCCAAGTGAGGTGAATGTGCCGCCGAAGGACTCGGCGAGCATCTGTGCGTGGCTGCCCTCACCCACACGGGTGGGGTTGACCACCGTGAGGTTCTGAGCTGCTGTGGTTCCGGCTGCGATGATCGCGAGTCCGGCCAGTGTGAATCGTGTCGTATCCATGACTGATCCTCATCTCTTGAATTATCGGGCCCTGGTCTCCGCCAGAACATACGTTTGGCAAAAGAGGGGTTGGCCACAATAGCCCTTATGGGCAGAACTTACGGTACATCATGCCCCCATTTGGGGACTCTGTCAAGCTCTGCAACCCCGATTCTGATGTAAAGCTAGTATACGGACCTCTTCCCGATTGTTATCAGTGAAGTCAGCAATTTGCCCAAAAAATTTAGTGGAGACTATAGTTTATAAGTACGGAATATGATTGGGTATTCTCAATCGATATTTCGGATTATCGGTTCAGTCTTTGGTTGAGGCGTTCGGTGCGTGCTTGTATCCATGAAGACCGCTTGGCCGCTTCGAGGAGCGTCGGATCGCTCAGCATCCGTCGAGCTTCCTCGGCCCGATCGGTGCTCAGGAGCACTTCGGCCAGGCCCAGCCGAGCCGATGGCGCATTGGCCTGGAGTCCGAGGAGTCGGCGGAAGGTTGCTTCGGCTGCGTCAAACTGGCCGGAAGCCGACTGGGACTGACCCAGTGCATCCAGTGCGGTCGTGAGTTCTGCCCGGCTGTTCGTGTTGGCTTCGAGGAGCTTGACCGCTCGTTGTGCCGCAGTGAGTGCCTGGGAAGCATCCCCGCCGCTTTCGAGGATGGTGATCGCGTACATGCTCAGCGCGATCGCGTCGTCGGGTCGGATAGCCGCGAGCTCTCTGGCGTGACGCTCGGCGTCGTCGGTCCTGCCGAGGAGGCGTTCGGCTGAGAGCCGGAGCAGGGCGCTGCCCCTTCGGATCCAGTCGTCTTTGTCGGGCATCGCGTCGAGACGGTCGAGTACCTTGAGCACCTTGAGCAGATCGGTTTCGTTTCCGGTTGCAGTGGCGATGTCCATGCGGGCTTGCGCGATCCGGAGTGTGTCGTCGGTGCCGGCTTGCCACTCGTTGGTGACTCGATCAAGCCAGGCTGCGGCGGCGTTGGCCGGCATACCGTTCTGGATGAGGTCCCGTGAGATCTCGATCGCTTGTGCCAGCCAGCTCGGGTCTCGATCGACGCGGGCTTTGATGACGTCCCAGGCCTTGGAATCTTCCCCGCGCGTCAGGCGCACCGTTTCCAGGAGGCGAACGAGGATCGGGGCGACCTGGGGATCGCTATCGATCCGATCGGCCCAGGGCTGGAGCGTTTGAGCGGCGTTGGCGGGGGACCCGAGGCGGACATGCAGGGCCGCCATCGTGGTGTCCGCTTCGTACGAATCCGGGCGAGAGCGTCGGCTCCATTCGTCTGCTGCGGCGAGGGCCCTGCGGGGCTGATCGATCAGGAGCAGCGCATCGACCGCGAGGCGCGCGGGCCTTGGGTCGCCCGGCATCAGACGCATGGCGGTCTGGGCCGACTCGGCGGCTTCTTCGTACCGGCCCTGGTTCTGAAGCTGTGTCGTCAGCACGGACCAGCCCGGGTAAAACGAGGGCTCTTCCTGCGTGATGACCCGGAGCTGCTTGATGAGCTCGGGCGGGTTGGTGGTGTCGACGGTGTACTTGCGGATCGCGTCGATCACGCGCCGGGCGGCCTGGGCGTCTTCGGCGATGCTCGTGGAGTGCTGGGATCCGACAAGGCCGATCGCTTCTTTGAGCAGGAGCAGTTCCTGATTCGCGGGCGATTGCTTCAGACCCGTGTCGCACGCGATGAGAGCCGCATCGACCTGTCCGAGGCGCGCCAACACTCTGGCCTGGGCCAGATACAGCTCCGGAGAAGCCTTCTCGCTGATGGCCTTGGCGAGGACATCAGCCGAGTCCTGGGTCCGGCCCGTGGCCTCGAGCAGGGACGACTCGGCGATGACAAAGTCCGCGCTGGGGTTCGCGGTTCGGTTCCGCTCGATGATTGTGTGAGCGTCGCGGACCCGGCCCGCTTCGAGCAGCGTGAGTGCCGCTGCCGAGAGCACATCGTCCGGGATCGATTCGAGGGCCAGCAGTGCATCGAGCCGGGCGTTGAGCTGGGGCGCCTCGGCGAGCTTTCCGGAGAGCGTGGCCGCGATGATCAGATCACGCGGGTTGTTTGAACGAGAAAGAACGTCGCCGTCGTTTCGTGCCGCTTCGTAGATGCCCAGGCGGATGAGCGCGGCGACGCGTTCTCGTCGGATCTGGGGAGTGACCGGTTCGATCTGTGTGAGCGTGAGCGCCCGCCGGCGTGCTTCGTCGATCTCGCCCATGCTCTGGCGCATCGAGATGAGCCTGAGCACGAGTGCGGGGTTGTCGATGCCCGCGTCGATGGCGCGTTCGAGGTGATTGGCGGCGGCCTTCGTGTCGCCCAGGATCGACATGGCGTCGCAGAGCACGAGCTGGGAGATCGGGTCGGCGCCCTCGGGCTGGTCCTGGCCGCCCAGGAGATTGACGACCGCGGCGGCGCTCTGCTCGGTGGGGTCGAAGACGAGCATCCGGCGGGCCTCGTGCAATCGCCAGCCGGTGGAGTCGTCACCGGTGATCGCGCGGAGTCGGGCGACCGCGTCGGAGATGAGCTGCCGATCGGACCAGGCGCTCTGGGATTCGAGCACGAGCGACTGCACGCCCGCGTCCGTCGGGTGCGATTGGCTGAGTTTCTTGATCGTGTTCAGCGCGCTCTCGTCGGCGATCCGGTCCAGGAACGCGGCCCGGGCCATCTGCATCCGCAGCGCATCCTCGCCCGAGCGGGCCTTGGCCTGGGCGAGTTTGGACTCGATCAATGCCCGGCCCTGGGCGGTCTGGCCGGCGTCGGCCAGCGCGGTTGCCCGCTCGAGCGCGATGTACGGATCGACCTGATCGGCGCTGTCGATCATCGCCAGCACCTCGCCCGTCCGCGGGAGGTTCGCGGCCTGCATCGCCTCGGCCAGTGCCATCAGCGATCGCAGGTTGAGCATGCCGACGTCCGCGGACAAGATCCGGTCCAGCGTCGTTTCCAGGTCGACGCGGTTGTCCATCGCGACGAGAAGCCTGGCCAATGGGATCGTGACCGGGGTCACCTCGGTGGACTCACCCTCCATCGCACGGGCGACACGGACGGCGCTGCGGAGTTCCTCGGGCAGCGCATTGCCCGTCGAAGCCAGATCCGACACGGCCAGGATGTGGGCCAGGAGCAGGGCGCCGTTGCCTTGGTCGAGATCGAGGCCCTCACGCGCGGCTGCGTCGGCGTCGACGGGTCGGCCCCGGTTGAGGAGCGACTCGATGTGGGCCAGCCGGACAGTGGTGAATTCGGGTGTTCGGCGGAGCAGGTCTCGCCTTTCCTGGGCGGCGTCCTTCCAGGCGCCGATGCGGTCCATCGCGTCGGCGAGCAACGCTCCAGCCAGCGGGTCGTCGCGGCGAACGTTCCGGGCCGCCAGGAATGCGGCGCGGGCGCTGACGGGGTCGCTGTTGCCGAGTGCCTTGAACCCTTCGCGCATCAGCTCGTGGTAGCTGGTGCTGAATTCGGACTGCTCGAGGATCGATTTGTACCGCTCGTCGGAGATCTCGATGCCGCAGGCCATCGCCCAGGGCAGGAGATCGGGCGAGGCGTCGCCCTCGGTGGCCAGGGCCTGTTCGGCGATCTGCGTCGCGGCATCGATCTGCCCACGCATGAACTGCCGCTGCACACTCAGCGTGCTTGTGACGCGGCGCATCTCTGGCCGCTGTGCGTTGTGGGCCAGGAGCGCATCGCCCGCGTCGCGCATGCCCAGCAGATCGAGCGAGCGCATCATCTCGCCGAGCGTTCGGGCGTCGAGGTCCGCGTTGACCATCGAGCCGGCGATCTCGCGGGCTTTGTTGAGGTCGCCCATGAGCGCGGTCGCGTGGATGCGCAGCACGGTGAACCGCGGGTCGTCGGGGTGTTCCTCGCCCAGTTTCTTGACGTAGTCCGCCATCATCGTGCGCCCGATGGTGGGGTCCTCGGTCGAGAGGATGGCGAACACGAGCCGGTGGGATTCGGGGTTGTCGGGATCGACCTGGGTGAGCTGGTTGGCGGCCTGAAGCGCCTCGTCGCGGCGGCCCATCGCCACGAGCGAGCGGGCGCGGGCTTCGAGGGCGACGGCGCTGTCGGGTTTGAGTTTCAGGAGCTTGTCGGCGACGGCGAGTCGCTCGGTCTGCTGGTTCATGAGGCCGTGGAGCTCGATGAGGAGTTCGAGCGGTTCGGTTCGGGTGGGGGCGAGGTCGGCGGCTCTCTTGGCGAACGAGACCGCCGAGCGCAGGCCCTCGTTGCCCTGCGAGGGCAGACGCCGGCTCGCGTCGGCGAGCTTGTAGGCGACGTCGGGGTCGTCGTTCCGCGTGGCGTGGTAGTAGCCGAGTTTTTCAGTGGCCAGCGCGAGGTTGCCCGACTCGTACGCGGCGAGCCCCTGGGCGCGGCTCTCTTGGAGCGTGCGGTTTTTGACGCGCGTTCGCATCATGCTGAGCCCGACGCCCAGCACGAGAGCGATGGCAAAGAGCGTGCCGAGGATGGCCAGTCTCTTGATGATTCGCTTGTTTTTGGTTCGCATGGGTGTCGGTCCGTGACGTCTGAGGTTGTGGGAGCGATCGCGCTGCTATGAGCGGAGAATGACTTTCTTGACGGTCTCGACCATGATCCAGATGTCGAGCCGCCAGGAGTTGTTCTGGACGTATTCCAGGTCGTAGCGTATCCACTCCTGGAAGTCGGTCAGGGGTTTGCGCTGGCTCTTGACCTGCCAGAGGCCGGTGATGCCCGGGCGGACGCTCAGGCGCGCCTCGCGCCAGGCGGGGCAGTACTGGTTCTCGTTGTCGGGGCTCGGTCGCGGGCCGACGATGGACATGTGCCCGACGAGCACATTGAAGAACTGCGGCAGCTCGTCGATCTTGTACTTGCGGATGAGCTTGCCGATCTTGATCAGACGCGGGTCGTTGTCCATGTGGAACTGCGGGCCGTCGGACTTGTTCTGGGCCTGGAGCTGTTTTTTGATTTCCTCGGCGTCGCGTCGCATGGAGCGGAACTTGAGGCAGGGGAAGCTGCGCCCGCCGAACCGCTGGCGGTAGTGCTTGAAGAAGAAGGGGCGGCCGTCGTCGATGTAGATCGCGGCCAGGATGATCGGGTAGAGCGGCAGTGTGATTGCGATGGCGACAAGTGCGACGGCGATGTCGAAGGTTCGCTTGGAGACGGCGCGGAAGGGGCGTTTGCGGAGTGTGGGGATGAGGCGCCAGGCCGAGTGGGTGACGGCGTACCAGTCGATCTCGGCGGGCTGGGTGTCGGAATTTGGCCCGTCGGGCACGATGGCGGGGCCGACGATGGTCTCGCCCGACTTGAGTTCGTGCCCCGCTCCGAGCCAGACGGGCCCGATGATGCGGGCGTTGGGGTCGATGGTGCAGGTCTCGTGGATCCAGACGCCCGGGCTTGGCTGGTAGACGCCCTGGATGACGCCGCTGGGCGAGGCCCAGGCGCGGAGGATCCAGCGCCGGAAGTGGTCCGAGCCCTCGATGTCGGTCTTGAAGATGCGGCCCGGGACGCGGAGGGCGACGCGCTCCTCGGTTTTGAGATCCAGCGCGAGCTCGCGCGACCCGACGCGGCCCGAGGGCGCGCGGTTCCAGCGCTGGGCGAGTTCGACGATGGGAGTGATCCAGAGCTGGGCGGAGTGGACCTGCCTGGCGTTGTAGCTGCGGACGAACTTGATGAACTGGCCCTCGCCGTCGTCGCGGACGGACTCGTGGTAGGGCGAGTTCTCGGTTTCGACGAGCCGGACGCGGATGGCTTTGGGGTGCATCCACGACATGATGCGGAGGAGCTTGCGGACGCCGAAGCCCACGAGCTTGTCCTCGTCGAGGAGGATGTAGAGCTCTGGCCCGTCCGGGTCGGGCTTTGGGCCCCCCGGGCGCACGATCTGGAAGCCCCGGCTTGCCCAGTAGCGGTCGTGGATCTCGGTGAGCGTCAGGCCCCACACAGGCGTCAGGGCGTCCGGGCAGGACGCGTGGATCGTCTGCGGTTCTTGGCGAAGAACGGTGCTCACGTCCCCGTCTCATCCTCGGCGGTGTCGAGCGAGCCGATGCGCTCTTCCTTGGGCGGCGGGATGCTGCCCACGATGGAGCGGTCCATGTCGAGCGAGCGTTCGCCCTGCTTGCGGGGCATCTGGTGCATGCTGGGCGCGCCGACGGAGGCGGCGCTCAGGCTCTTGCGGAGGTCCTCGGGGTCGGCGCGGTTGAAAACCAGGCCCGTGCTGCGCACGCCCAGGCGTTCGAGCCTGG
>JBGSIX010000221.1:0-8819 GCA_041742315.1 Phycisphaerales bacterium
CGCGGGGCGTGGCGGCCGAGGTGCGCGCGGCGGGGGTGGCGACGAGGAGTTCCATCGCGCCCATCGAGGTGCGGATGTGGGCGAAGGAGCCGGGCTGGGGTACGCGCTGGGTCTCCTGCGCCGAGGCGAGCCCGGCGGACATCGCCAGAAAAAGGCAGGTCAGCGGTCGGCGCGTGGGCATGGATCGTCTCTCCGGCGTGATCGTGCTTGGGTGAGAGCCCTCGGGCGGATGTGCCCGGGGGCAATCGTCTGTACGCTTGAGTGTGCCCCGGAGTTGCCCGCAAGGCCAGCGCTTTGTGGGGATCGGGGTGTTTGGAGCCGGCAAAGTGGGCAATCTGACGGATATCGAGCAGCTGGAGCGGATAATCAGGTCCGATCGGCCTCTGGTCACGATCCAGACGTACGAGGAGGACCACGCGCTCGAGGTCGTGCGGCAGGTCGCGATGGGCATTCGCGGGCTTGCGATCTGGACCGTGCTCAGCGGCGTGTACGACGGGCTCCTGGATCGGCCCGTGCCCGTCGACAACACGACCAACCCGGCGGCAGCGCTGTATCACCTGGGTTATCAGAATCAGGCCGAGGTCGTGTGCCTCGTGGATCTGGCGGCGCACCTGGACGATCCGGCGGCGGTGCGTGGGCTGCGCGATCTGATCGCGGCGATGGAGCGGCGGGGCGGCACGGTCGTCATGATCGATCACGCGGAAAGGTTGCCGGGCGTGGTGACGGCGCACGCGGCGAAATTCGATCTCTCGCTCCCGGACGCGGAGGAGCTTGAACGGATCGTGCGCGAGACGGTCAAGCGGCTGCACGGGGCGCGGGCGATCCAGGTGAACCTGACGCAGAGGCAATTGGACGCGATTGTCTCGAACCTGCGTGGGCTCTCACGGAGACAGGCGGCGCAGATCGTTGCGGACATCGTGCGCGACGACGACAAGCTGAGCGAGCAGGACATCGAGCGCGTCGTGCAGCTCAAACGCGAGATGGTCCAGTCGGGCGGGATGCTCGAGTTCACCGCGGCGCCGGCGAGTCTCGATGAAATCGGCGGCATGGACCGGCTCAAGCGCTGGCTCCGGGTGCGCGAGCACGCTCTGGAGCGCGGCGAGGGCGATCAGCCCCGGGGCGTGCTGCTGCTGGGCGTGCAGGGCGGCGGCAAGAGCCTGTGCGCCAAGGCGATCGCAACGGCCTGGAAGAGGCCGCTGCTGCGGATGGACGTCGGGGCGCTCTACGACAAGTACATCGGCGAGAGCGAGCAGCGCCTACGACAGACGCTCCGCCAGGCGGAGCTGATGGCGCCGATCGTGCTCTGGATCGACGAGATCGAGAAGGCCTTTGCGGGCAGCGCGAGCCAGGCGACCGACGGCGGGCTCAGCCGGCGCATGTTCGGCGCGCTGCTCACGTGGATGCAGGAGCACCGCGAGCCGGTGTTTGTGGTGGCGACCGCCAACGACATCGAGGCGCTCCCGCCCGAGCTCCTGCGGAAAGGCCGATTCGACGAGATTTTCTTCGTGGATCTGCCGAGCGCCAAGGCGCGGCGTGCGATCTTTGAGATCCATCTCCGACGGCGCGGCTTGGATCCGGGGGCGTTCGATCTGGGCGAGCTGGTCGAGGCGAGCGACGGGTTCAGCGGGGCCGAGATCGAGCAGGCGATCATCTCGGCGCGGCACGAGGCATCGGCGGCGAAGAAGACGGTGGATACGGCGGCGCTGGTGGCGCAGATCGAGGAGTCGCCGCCGCTGAGCGTGACGATGGCCGAGCGGATGATGGCCTTGCGCGCGTGGGCGGATGGTCGGTGCGTGCCGGCGGAATGAGATCGGTTGTTACGGGCAGTTCGCCCGGATGATGCCGTCGGACTCGTCGAAGTCGATGCGGGTGTTGTTGGTTCGGCCCAGCCCCGGGGGCGGCGGGCAGGTTGAGCCACCGGCGACGGTGAAGCGGTAGGTGTCATCGTCGTACTCGCTGACGAAGCGGACGTCCGGCGTGTCGATGGCGCGGGCCGAGAGGATGGAGCCTTCGACCGGGCGGAGGCGCCACTGGCCCGCGGTGAAGCTGGCGCTGCCGAGGGCGTGGACAACGGTGGTGCGGTCGCCGATGGGGCTGGTCGATGTTTCGGTGGAGAAATCGGCGGAGCGGTCGGTCCAGGTCTGAGCGCCGGGGGCGAGGTGCTCGACGATCATCTGGGCGCTGGTGTCGGTGAAGACGGGCCCGAAGTAGCGCGGGGCGACGGCGACGAGGAGTTCGTTCTGCGCGAGCGTGATGGTGGCGTTGTGGCTCGGCCAGGATTCGGCTTTGTGGAAGTTGAAGGGGGCGATGCCGACGGAGCCGCCGCCGAAATCGGCGAAGGGGATGTCATAGAACTTTGAGGCGCTGGTGACGATGCTCGGCGAGCTCATGCCGACGCGGACGGTGGCGCTCGCCGGGAAGTCGGTGTCCTGGCCCTTGCCGACGATGATCTGGCCCGCAAGGCCCTGCTCGGCTCGGACGCGGATCTCACCCGCGGGCAGGCCCGTGTTGGTGATGGGCATGGCTCCGACGATGAGGCTCGAGCCCTCGGTGACGCTTCCGGCGATGTCGATCTCGGGCCCCGCGGCGCGATCGTTCCGGATGCCGTTGGTGAAGATGATGTCGCCCGTCAAGTCGCCGGCGATTGAAACGAAGCACGGCGCGTCGGCGAGCGAGCCGCCGAAGCTGGTGAGCGTGCGGGCGCGGAAAGAGCCCTCGTAGCCGCCGGTGCGTGTGGTGAGGCCGGCGATGTAGCCCGGCCGATTGGGGTTGGTTTCCAGGTCGATGTTGGCGAAGATGCGGTTGGCGGCGATCTCTCGGATGGCTCCGCCGGTGATGATGTCGGCGGGCGCGCCGGGTCTGCCGATATCGCCGGCGACGTCGATCTCATTGATAGAGAACGAGCCGGTCGGGATGGTGGCATAGATCGAGGGTTTGCCCTGCGAGCCCATGTCGCCCCCGACGGTGACGGATGCAATCGAGCCATTGCGGGCGGAGAGTGGCCCGTTGAGGTCGGCGCCGACGGTCACGGGCCCGATCGAGCCGCGGTAGGCGGCGACGGAGCCCAGGGGGGTGATCGAGCCGGTGATGTTGATCGCGCCGATCGCGGGCGGGGGGGTGGCCTTGTCGCCCCAGTGGACGATCGGGGCGGCCAGGTCGCCGGTCAGGTCGAGGCGGATGAGCTGGTGGACCTCGACGCCCGGGCCGGTGATGGACTTGGCGTAGATCTGGACGCGGGCGCGTTCGTTGGTGATGACGCCTTCCAGGTTTCGGCAAGCGATCGCGCCAACGGCGGCGGTGGTGCTGGTCTGAGGGAGCAGGGGCTTGCCTACGAAGAGCGTGGGCATCTGGTTCGCCTGGGTGCGGAGCGTGATGACCCCGATATCGGTGGTGGCGGGGTTGTCCGCAAAGACGCGGACGGTCGCGGAATCCTGGATCTCGATGAGCAGGTTTGAGCCCGAGGCGAGCCCGGGCTGGCCCGCGAGTCGGTTCGGAAAGCCCGGCAGGGGAGCCCAGCCGTCGCCCGGGTTGGATTGGGCGTAGGCCTCGGCGTAGATGCCCTGGGCGTCGGCGCTTGGGGCGAGGGTCAGGGCGAGGGCCATGAGGAGGGCGCGGGCGGGTCTTTGGATGGGCATGCGGATCTCCGGTTTTGGAGAGGGTGCGCGGGGATGGGTCCGGTGCCCAGCGGGGATCGCGGCCCGGGGTTGGGCGGGTTGGGGGTGTGCGGGTTCGGTGAAATGGGGTGGGCGGGGGTCGGGGTGATCGGACCCGGATCAGACCGGTTCGGAAAGTTGGGGCGTTCGGGTGGTGGGTGAGCGTTGACCGGGAATGGGGTATGGCTAGGATCGTTTCCTCAACTCGGCGGTGGGCCGGGCGGAGGCCGCTGTAGCTCAGTGGTAGAGCGCACCCTTGGTAAGGGTGAGGTCGTGAGTTCAACTCTCACCAGCGGCTTTGCTTGTGTCCGTGCCGAGACGTTGGCGTCTTTGGCACCTATGCTTCCAGACCGGCTTTGAGGGTCGGGTGGTGCCCTGCTTGCTCTGGCTTTTGTGCCGGGCTTGCTCGGGAAAGTTGTTTGTCGAAGTGCTTTCGGTCGAGCGGCAGAGATGCCTGCCTCGCCCGGGGGCTGGTTCGGGTCGGGTGGTCCGGGCCGAGAAGAAATAGCGTTCGCAGCGGCGGGTCCGTCAACGGTTGAGGACTCGGACTGCTCGGATTTGGAGGTTCAGGGCTATGGCCAAGGGTGTATTCGAGCGCACCAAGCCGCACGTGAACGTCGGCACGATCGGTCACATCGACCACGGCAAGAGCACGCTTACGGCGGCGCTTGTGGCGCGAGCAGCGGCAAAGGGACTCAGCGAGGCCAAGAGCTACGCCGAGATCACCAAGGGTGGTACGGTCCGTGACTCGAACAAGACGGTGACGATCCATTCGTCGCACGTCGAGTACGAGACCGCGGCCCGTCACTACGCACACGTGGACTGTCCGGGCCACGCCGACTTCGTGAAGAACATGATCACGGGCGCGGCTCAGATGGACGGCGCGATCCTTGTGGTCGCGGCGGACTCAGGCCCCATGCCCCAGACGCGTGAGCACGTGCTGCTCGCCCGTCAGGTGGGTGTGCCCTACATCGTCGTGTTCATGAACAAGATCGACCTCGTGGACGACCCCGAGCTTGCCGACCTCGTCGAGATGGAAATCCGCGAGTTGCTGGACAAGTACGAGTTCCCGGGCGACGACACCCCGATTATTCGGGGTCAGTCGAAGGCTGCCCTGGAGAACCCCAAGGACGACGCGATCTGCAAGCCGCTGGACGATCTGTTCGACGCGCTTGACAGCTACATCCCCGAGCCGACGCGTGAGGCCGACAAGCCCTACCTCGTCGCGGTCGAGGACGTGTTCTCGATCAAGGGTCGCGGCACGGTTGCCACGGGTCGTATCGAGCGCGGGATCGTCAAGGTCGGCGACGAGGCCGAGATCGTGGGTCTGGCGCCGAACATCAAGTCGACCGTCACGGGCGTCGAGATGTTCAACAAGACGCTCGACCAGGGCATGGCCGGCGACAACGTGGGCATCCTGCTCCGCGGCATCGAGAAGGACCAGATCCAGCGTGGTCAGGTCATCTGCAAGCCGGGCTCGATCAAGCCTCACACGAAGTTCAAGGGCCAGGTCTACGTGCTGACCAAGGACGAGGGTGGGCGGCACACGCCGTTCTTCTCGAACTACCGCCCGCAGTTCTTCTTCCGCACGACGGACGTGACGGGCTCGATCAAGCTCCTGGGTGGCGCTGAGATGTGCATGCCCGGCGACAACATCGAGGTCGAGGTCGATCTGGGCGACAAGCCGGTGGCGATGGAGCCCGGTCTGCGTTTCGCGGTTCGCGAGGGCGGCCGGACGATCGGTTCGGGCACGGTGACGGCGATCATCGAGTAAGCCTCGGACTGTTTGGATTGATTTCTCCGGTCCGCTCGTGAAAGCGGGCGGACCGGCTTTCAAAGAACGTGGTTTGGTTGGGCGGTGGGTCCGCCAGCCGCGACGCGTGGAAAACGGGGTGCCCCGATGGCCAAGAAGAAATCAGCGGCTCGCGAGTATGTGTGGCTGCAGTGCACCGAGTGCGACGACCTGAACTACCGGACGTCGGTGAACGTCAAGGGCGGCCTGCCGGAGAAGCTCAAGGAGGGTGTGCGCAAGTACTCCCCGCGTCTTCGCAAGCACACGATGCACAAGATCAAGCGGAAGTGATCAGGTGGCCAGATGAACAGATGGCCAAAGATCCAGATTCTCAGGATCTGGCCCTCTGGCAATTTGCTCATCTGGATCTTTGGATACGCCAGTAGCTCAACTAGGTAGAGCAGCGGATTCCAAATCCGCAGGTTAGGGGTTCGATTCCTCTCTGGCGTGTTTTGGGTTCGCAGGGTTTCCGAGAGCGAAACGGGCACACATGAGCGTCGGTGTTTACAAACCGGGTCAGGGCTACTGGGTGCGGGTGCTGACGGCGTGCTTCGCCGGGGCGCTGGTGCTCTCGGGCGCGGCGTGGGCGTGGAACCAGGCCGCGACGTACGAGCCCCCGACGCCGACGTACCGCCTGAGCCTGGCGGCGGTCCAGGGCGAGCTCAAGCCGGGCGTGCAGGTCGATCTGTACCAGCCGGGGATCACCGAGTCCCAGGGCGATGAGCTGATCGGGACCGCGACCGTCGACAGCTTCAACACGGGCGACGCCCGGACGGGCACGGCGATCCTTTCCAATGTGCGGATGCAGGGTTCCAACATCGTTCAGAGCTCCCGCAAGGTGGTGAACGAGGACATCGTGGGGCAGGCCTCGCCGTTTTCGGCTGAGGTGCTGACCGGCGGCGTGGTCGGGATCGCGGCGTTCGACCGGATCTATGTCCAGGGCGCCATCGCGGGCACGATCCTGCTCGTCGGGACGGTGCTGATCTACCTGTTCGTGGCGATGAAGCGTCAGACGGTCAACTTCCTGATCGCGACCGACGGGGAGATGAAGAAGGTCAACTGGTCCACCCGCAAAGAGGTCCAGGGCTCCACGATGGTGGTGGTCATCGCCTCGTTTCTGCTGGCGATGCTGATCTTTGTGATCGACTACGGCTTTGGCGCGTTCTTCAAGCTCATCGGCGTGCTCGAAAGCTGAGCATGCCACACTCCCCGGTCGAGAAGCTGGCGCAGGGCTCTGACCGGACCGAAAGGGACGAGGTATCCATGTCTGAGCATGAGAAGCCGATGAACGACGATCAGACCGAGCAGAACAACTCGTCTGAGAAGCCCGCTCCGTCGGACAAGCCGATGGACGGCACGCCCAACGAGAAGGCCGACCTGATCGGCGACGACGAGCCGGTGCGCTACGAGGGCATGGACTGGTTCGTGCTGCGCGTGGCCTCGAACAAGGAGAGCTCGGTCCGCGAGACGCTCCTGCGCAAGGTCAAGATCGAGAACATGAGTCATCTCGTGTCGCGCATCCTGGTGCCGATGGAGAAGACCAAGACGATCAAGGGCGGCAAGCAGCGCATCACGCAGACCAAGCTCTACCCGGGCTACGTGTTCGTGGAGATGCGGCTCGAGGACGACGGGCGGATCCCGCAGGATGTGTTCTTCCTGATCAAGGAGACCACGGGCGTGGGCGATTTCGTGGGCACGGCCGGTCGCCCCACGGCGCTGCAGCAGCACGAGATCGAGAAGATGCTCCAGGACAGCAAGAAGCCCGAGGACGAGCCGACGGTCAAGCTGACCTTCGACAAGGGCGAGGCTGTCACGATCAAGGAGGGCCCCTTCGAGGGCTACGAGGGCACGGTCGACGAGCTCCTTCCCGAGAAGGGTCTCGTGCGGGTGCTGGTGACGATTTTCGGTCGTCAGGCGCCCGTCGAGCTCGAGGAGTGGCAGATCGTCAAGACGGTCGACGCCTGATCTTTGCGGGCCCGGATTTGGGCCTGTTTGGGTTTGATTGAAATGAAGACACGCATCCGACGGCTCCTGTGGGGGCCGTCGTTTCTTTTGGTGACACCTTTCGGGGGTCCGGGCATAGGCTGATTGGGTGGCGGAGCCAGTTGGAGAGACGCGTGGGCGAGCAGGGACGTTCGTTGGATGGGAATGGGTCTGGGCCGATCTCGACGCGTCAGCGTGAGGAGCAGGCCGAGCGGATGGCGGTGGTCGAGCCCGTGGGCCACCGGCCCACGCGCGGGCGCAAGCGCAGGATCGCGCTGATCTCGGCGGGGGTGCTCGTGGTCCTTGCGGGGGCGGCCCCGACGCTGGTTGGCAAGCTCGGCCGGGGCGTGGTCGAATCGAGGCTCTCCAAGGCGCTTGGCAGCAACGTGCGGATCGAGAAGCTCGGGCTCTCGTGGTGGGGCGACCAGCGCGTGCGGAGCCTGCGCGTGGTCGACGGCTCGCTGCGCGAGGTCGCGGATGTCGATGTGCGGGTCGAGCGTTCGCTCTTTGGGCTGGCGCTGAACTGGAAGGATCTCGGCACGATCGTGGTGTCGGGGGATGTGACGATCGACGAGCGCGAGGGGCCCCTGGGCGGGCTCGGTGGTGCGGGCGAGAGCGAGTCTTCAAGCGAAAGCAAACCGGTCAAGCTCCCGAGCGGTCTGAGGGCGCAGCTCCGCGCCGACGGGCTCGGCGTGACGTACCGCGATGCGGAAGGGCAGGAGCTTGGCGCGAAGGCGATCGACGGCACGATCCGCTTGAGCGTGGGCGGCGAGCTCGCGGTCGATCTGACGAGCACAATCTCGCGGGAAGGCTGGACGACGCGGGCGAAGATCGAGGCGGACGTCGTGGGGCTGACCGACGCGTCGGGCCTGGTGACGCCCGAGCGGGTGAGCGCGACGGGGAGTTTGAGCCTCGCGGGGGATGGTTCGCCCGTGGATGCGATGATCGCCGAGGGATTCGACTCGGGCGCGTACACGTCGAAGCTGACGTTCACGGCGACGACGCAGCGGGGCTCGGCGAGCGCGGTGTTCGATTCGCCCGAGCTCTCGGCGTCGGTGCCGATCGGGTTCAGCAAGTCCGGGCGAGGATACCGCGTGGAGCTGACGGGTGATGGGGCGCTCCGCGCGAGCGGCGTTGTGGTGGGCAAAGTGCTCCCCGAATTGGCGTCGATCGCGGGCGAGCCGGTGACGCTCGAATCGGGACAGGTCGCGACACTTGCGAGCGTGCCGGGGGTCTCGGCAAAGCTGAGCGAGCTTGGGATCACGCTGCCGACGGACGGGAACGACCCGGACTGGAACACGCTCGTGGTGCGCGGCAGGGCGGAGACCGAGGGGCTCACGGGCACGCTCGACGGCGAGGCGTGGGTGATCGAGCCGACGTCGCTCGATGTG
>JBGSIX010000222.1:0-4363 GCA_041742315.1 Phycisphaerales bacterium
GCCGCGGCGATGCGGGCCGAGTCGGAAACATCAACCGTGTCCTGCCCGCGTTCAACGCCCGAGGCCTCGCCGGGCCTGGCGTCCCGATCGGTCCGACCCGCGGCCCGTCCGACCGATTCAGATCGGATTGCTTCGTTGCCGCCGGAAATTCGACCAATGTCTGTCATTCGTTCCACTCCGTTCTTACGCATCCAAGAGGCCCTTGCGCAAAATTTGCCTGTCGCGCAATTCCCACCGAATCCCGTCCAACAAACGAATCAGAGAGTCTGGTATTCCCACCACCAAACCTACGACCCGAAACCTACGAGGGACTAGATGTTGTGTGTGCATCTTGCCCTTCGCAAGTATGTATCGTCGGGGAGATCGAACTTGCTGCAAAGTCGCTCAAATTCGGTCTTCATCTCATAAATCGTCATGCCGCAATCGCTTAGAGTAATAACGATGAAATGGACGCAACAGATTTTTTTCGTCTCACCACCGCTTCATGAAGCCCGGATCGCGATTTCCCGCACCACAAGCCAATTTTCGCAGATTTGGAAAACGATCGGGTACACAATTTTCATGCTCGCACTCCTCGGGTGCGCCTCAAGCGGCCCAAAGGCACCCCCCAAAACCGAGGGCGAAATCCTGTTCGGCGACACCCAGAGCGCAACCGATGCCGACGTCGATTTCTGGACCATCGGGCTCAAGCCCTTCGCCGGGCCCGATGCCAGGCTCCGCGCCGAGCAGGAACTGGCGCGGCTTCGCACACTTGACGGCCTCGACAACGCCTTCATCCTGAGCCGGGGGCCGCGCTCGGTCGTCTGCATCGGCAAGGTCACGAGCCCCTCCAGCTCCGAGGCCGACGCATTGCTCCAGCGCGTCCGCAACGTCCGCGACGAGGGAACCAAGCCCTTCGCCCGGGCCTTCTACATCCCCCCCACCGGCGAGGCCGCCTCGGATCTGGATCTGCGATCGGTCCCCGCCAACTACGGCAAGAGCGCGATCTACACGCTCCAGATCGGCGCCTACGGGCGCGCCGACGGCAAAGCGCCCACCGAGAAGGACGTCGTCGAGGCGCGCAAGAAAGCGGAGGAAGCCGCGGCGGACCTCCGCAGACAGGGCGAGCTGGCCTTCTATTACCACGGGCCGAGCATGAGCATGGTGACCGTCGGGGTCTTCGGCGAGCGCGACATCCAGGGCAGCTTCAGCCTCGAACTCCGCGACGTCATGGAGCGCTTCCCGCACAACCTCGTCAACGGCAAAGGCGTGAACCAGACGGTCACCACGACCGACGGCAGGCAGGAGCAGATCCTCCAGCCCAGCTTCCCGGTGCTCATCCCGACGATGTAAACCAAGACCAAATCTTGAGTTAGCCCTGAATCCAGATCGCCTCGATGCGCGTGGCAAGCCAGGTCTCGCCCGACTTTCGCCACTCGATCTCCCACCAGGAATGGTTGATGTACCCATCGTTCGGGCCTCGGACCCGCACGCGGACGAGCGTGCGGCCGATGCTTGGGCCGTCAAGGCCGGCTCGGGTTTCAAGGACCTGGTGCGAGCCGACAAGTGAGCCGCGCTGGCCCATGCGGAGCGACATCACGCTCTCGAGCTGGTCCCTGCCGGTGATCTTGGGGATGCTCCGGGCAAAGCCAGAGGCGTTGTCGCTCGGCCCGACGCGGATTGTTTCGCTGACGAGCGTGCGAACCCCATTGGCATCGCTCGTGGCCACATCATCGACCAACTCGGCCGACTTCTGTTTGAGCACCTCTCGCGCGGTCGTGACCTTACTCGCCACGAAGTACGCCGACAGCGCCAGCCCAAAGAGCACGAGCGCCGCGATCATCGGCGGGGCCTTCTTCTCGCGCTTGAGCCCCCAGATGAGGACCGCCAGCCCGAGGATGACGAGCAGGGCCGCGGGGACCGTGGGCGACTCGTAGAGGTAACGCTCGAGGATGGGCGCAGGCGGGAGTGAGGGGAGCGCGCCTTCGTCTGGGCCGAGGATCTGCATCGATTGGAGCCTACCGCGCCCGCTGGCCGATGCAAGGGAGCAGCGCCGGAGGTGCGCTCACAGAAACTTCGACGCTGGAGACGCGTCATGGCAGGAACACCGCGCGCCGTCGCACCGTCCGGGCCCGCCTCGATCGAGGCGTCTGGATCGGTGCTCGACCGAAACCTTGCCGCTCTTGGCGTGGTGTCGCAGCGCGCCGCGCGAGCGATCGCGCAGGCCCAGAGCCGGACCGATCTCGAATGGACCCTTGCCGACGACGGGCTGATCTCGTGCGCGATGACCGATGGCTGGGGCCGAAAGACCTCGCTCGCCAGCCGCAAACGCCCGGGCGAGGAGGCCAAACGCCTCGCCGAGGCCGTTGATTTCGACAAGGCGGGCGTGATCGTTGTCAAGGGCTTCGGCTGCGGGCACCACGTCCGGGCGCTGCTCGAGCGGGGACGCTCCGCCTCGCTCATCGTGGTCTACGAGCCCGACGTCGCGCTCCTGCGCTCGGTGCTGGAACGCCAGGACCACTCGGGGTGGCTCATCGATCCGCTGGTCGCCTTCATCACCGACCCGGACGACGCGGCCTGGATCAGCGAAACACTCACCGGCAGCGAGGGCCTCGTCTCGCTCGGGCTCAGGTTCGTCGAGCACCCGCCCAGCAGCAAAAGGCTCGCAGAGACCTCGGACCGGTTCGAGGCGCGCCTCGCGGGCGTCGTGCGGGCGATCCGGACGAACGTGATCACAACGCTCGTGCAGTCCGACGTCACGATGCGCAACCAGATCATGAACCTCGACAAGTACGCCGAGGCCCCGGGCATCGACGACCTCAAGGGGACCTGCGCGGGCAAGCCCGCGATCGTGGTCTCGGCAGGCCCGAGCCTGAAGCGGAACCTGCACCTGCTCGAGCAGCCCTGGGTCCGCGAGAAGTTTGTGATCGTAGCGGTGCAGACGATGCTCAAGCCACTCTTGGCTCGCGGGATCAAGCCGCACTTTGTGACGGCGCTCGACTATCACGAGATCAGCAGGCGCTTCTACGAGGGGCTCACCAAAGAAAGCGTCGAGGGCGTGACGCTCGTCGCCGAGGCCAAGGGCAACCCGGCGATCCTCGACGCCTGGCCGGGCGTCTTGCGTTGCCCCAAGGACAGCTGCCTCTCGACGCTCCTGGAGCAGACCGACGCCAACCGCGGCCCGATCAAGCCCGGCGCGACGGTCGCGCACCTGGCGTACTACCTCGCCAGGCACCTGGGCTGCGACCCGGTCGTGTTCATCTGGCAGGACCTGGCGTTCACCGACGGGCAGTACTACGCCTCCGGGGCCGCGATCCATGGTGTGTGGGCGTGCGAGCTCGGGCCCTTCTGCAGCGTGGAGACGCTCGAATGGCAGCGCATCGCCCGCATGCGGAGCCGGCTCATCCCGGCTCGTGACCACCTCGGGCGGGGCGTCTACACCGACGAGCAGATGCACACGTACCTGACACAGTTCGAGCGCGACTTCGCGGCGGACGCGAACTTCGGGCTCACCGTGATCGACGCGACCGAGGGCGGCATCGAGAAGCAGGGCGTCCGCGTCATGCCGCTGGACGAGATCCTCGCCCAGTACAAGCAGAGCGAAAGCCTCGAACTGCCCGGCGCGCCTTGGCCCAGATCGAGCGAACTGCGTGAGGCGAAGCAGAAGCTCCGCCGGGTGCGCGCCGATGTGTGGAAGGTCGCCGAGCTCTGCCGCAAGACGCACGCGGCGATGACGGAGATGGCCGAGCACCATACCGACCAGGCGCGCGTGAACAAGCTGATCAAAGAGGTCTACGCGCACCGCGACGAGGTGAGCAAGCTCGAGCCCGCGTACACGCTCGTGCAGAACCTGAACCAGACGGGCACGCTCAAGCGCGCCAAGGCGGACCGGAAGATCCACCTGGCCGACCATTCGCCGCTCGATCAGCAGAAGGCCCAGATCGAGCGCGACGCGGAGAACGTGCGCTGGCTGGGCGACGCGGCGGACCTGCTGGGCGAGATGATGGACGCGGCCATCCGCGCCCACGACGGCAAGGCCCCCAAGATCACGCGCGAAGACCCAGCCATCGACCCGGAAACCGAGGCCCAGCGCGGCAAGCAGCGCGTCTGGGCAGTGATCCCGGCGGACCCGTGGAAATCGGACCTGGGCGTGCCGCGTGATCTCGCCGAGCCCGTGCTGGAGGGGCTCAGCGCGCTGCGCCTGACGCTCGAACGCCTCGGCCGAACGAAGGAATTGGGCGGCATCGCGATCCTGACGCACAACGTGGGCGACACCGCGGCCGCGGCGGGGCTCGACCCGAGCGGCGGACGCATCGGCAAGCTGGCGGTCCGGTTCATCGAAGCCGACGCGGAGACATACCGTGCGCGCGCTGCGGGCATCCGG
>JBGSIX010000223.1:0-101085 GCA_041742315.1 Phycisphaerales bacterium
CTTCGGAGCTCTCGCGTCGGCCCGAGTTCTTCGACCGCGTGATCGGGGCCGCCGAGCGGGACCCGGCGCTGTACCAGTCGGCCGTGACCGCGGCGATCAACCACAGGCGGACGCCCGAGGGCTACGCGCTCATCCGCAGGCTCGCGCCCAACGAGAACGCAAGACGCGCGGGGGTGCTGGCGATGGCCAGGGCGCTGGACCCCAAGAGCGTGCTCGAGGTCGCCCGCGTGTACGAGACCGATCCGGAGCTTCGGATCTCGGTGCTCTCGACGATCGCCCGCGCCGCGACGACGCCCGAAGAAGTACGCGACATCGATCAGGCGATGATCCTGCTCGCGGAAACCAACCTGGAACAGTCGCGTCCGGAGAATGCACTCAACGCGCTGGCTTCGGTCTCCAAGGACCCGGCGCCCGACGACGCCTCGAAGGCCGTCGCCCTCCGCACGGTGGCCCTGCTCTGGCTCAACCGGATCGACGAGGCGATCGACGCTGGCGCGGGCGTGGATGTCTGGCTCTCGGCGCTGGATCGCATCGGGACCGAGCCCCACGCCGAGATCGTCGCGCAGACGGCGCTCGAGCGGTTCGGCAACGTGCTCAGCACACGTGAACGCGATCGGCTCCAGTCGATCATCACGGTGACCGAAGCCCAGGAGCCCTCGGTCAGCCCGACCGAAGGCGGCTAAGCGGCTAAGACCCCACGGGGTTCATCGCCCGATCACAAACGACTTGAAGAGGAACTCAGCGGGCCCGCGAGGCGGCGTTGCCGCGGCGGAGACGACTCAGGCCGAAGGCGTTGACACTGCGGACCCGGATCTCCGGGCTGGTCGCGGCCCCCCGGCGTCCGGGGATCGATCCCAGAAGCTCAACTGCCGACGCAAAGCCCGCTGCGGGGTCCAGAGCCTCGGCGAAGAAGGCGTTCCAGGCCGCGTCGAGCTTGGGAGCAAGCCTCGTCGGCTCGATGAGCAGGTCCTCGCCCGCGTCAACGCCCGTGAGCAGCTTGTAGGCGATGACCGCGATCGAGCGAAGCTCGGCCTGGCGGAGTTCTTCGGTGTTGATCTCGCCCTGCATGGCGACCGTGACGCCGTAGAGCTCGATGCTGAGCGAGCCGGCGCGGTCCACCTGGATCTCGTCGATGCGGACGGGCCCGTTGACGACGCCCGCGTGGTGCGCGGCTCCGACGGCTTCGAGCAGGTGCTCGAGCACGCGGGTGACTTCGAGGGCTTCCATCTTGCCGCCCTTGACGGCGAGCAGGTCGCTCAGCAAGAGCAGCCCGTCGTGGTTGCCGGTGTAGGGCGAGATGACCCAGGCCTCCTGCTGCGAGGCGAAGGAGAACTGCTCGACCTTGAGGATGTGGGCGATGTCCAGAGCCGCGGCCTTCTCGACGGCTTCGAGGAAGCGCCGGCGCTGGGTGCGGGGGTGATCGAAGCGGAAGCGGTAGGCGACGTGGTTGGTCAGGAGTTCGGGATGCAGCGCCAGGTGCCGCTTGGCGGCTTTGGCGGGACGCAGTTCGCGCACGAGCTCGTAAGGCCCGAAGGCGAGAGAGGTTGCGCGTTGTGTGTCGATGTCTTGATCTCGAGCGATGCTGCTCATCAAACCTGTCTCCGACGTCCGATCGGCCGGAACTCCGTTCCGCGAGTCGATCCGTGTGCGATCCTGGCGTCCGCCTGTTGCGAACTCATCCCTGGTGCCGGGCCGCGTTCTGACGCTGGGCCCGTAGTCTATACATCGGCCCGCCTTGTGTCATGGCTTGGAAAGTGATCCACCCTGAACAGGGCCCAAACTAGTGCTTCCTCACATTGCCAAAACCAAACGTCGAAATGAATTCAGGGTTTATGCTCACCCGGTGTGGGGAACCGATTACGAACAAGGAATAGGATTTGCCCGTACCAGCGTTGCCAGTTTGGTGAGACGCCCAGGAGAAAGACACATGAGGACCGCCAACCCAGTCTTCAACAGCGAGAGTTACCAGCAGGCCCCGACCTGGCAGAGCATGCTCGGCTCGGTCGCCGACCGCCCCGCCACGATGACCGTGCGGGGCACCGCGCTCAAGACGCTCTACTTGCTCGCGATCACCGCTGCCAGTGCCGCGGCGAGCTGGGGCATGTACCAGTCCAACCCGGGCGCGATCTTCCCGACGATGATCGGCTCGCTCATCGGGAGTCTGGTCGCGGGCATCATCATCCTGAAGAAGCCCACGATCGCCGGCTTTGTCGTGCCGGTGTTTGCGTTCGCAGAGGGACTCTTCGTCGCGGCGATCTCCGTCGCGATCATCGAGTACTCCTCGCTCAGCCAACGCATCGGGGGCAACGGCATGGAGGTCGTGGGGCAGGCAGCCGGGCTCACGTTCGCCATCGCGGCGGCGATGCTCCTCGGATACGCCTCGGGATTGCTCCGCCTCTCGAACTTCATGATGAAGATGATCGCGGTCATGACCGCGGGCGTGTTCATCTACTACATCGGCGCGTTCCTGATCAACATGATCTGGGCCGGCGCCGTCCCCTTCCTGGGCAACGACGCTTCCCCTATCGGCATCGGCTTCAGCGTCTTCGTCGTCGCCCTCGCCTCGCTCAACCTGCTCCTGGACTTCCAGTTCATCGACCAGGGCGTCCAGAAGGGCCTGCCCAGGCACTACGAGTGGGTCGGCGCCTTCGGCATCCTGACCACCCTCGTCTGGCTCTACATCGAGATGCTCCGCCTGCTCGCCAAGCTCCGGTCGGATTAAACACAGGACCCAACAAACCCTCAGTGGCGGAGGCTTCCAGCCTCCGCTTTTTCATTCCGTTCGGGCATATCTGGCCCCCCGCTCATGCGGGGGGGGCTCGTTTGCCGGGATTGGGGGGCGTGTATACTTCACTACGGGACCTGGGCTCCCTGAACCGCCCAAGATCTGGAGCATCACCGTGACCACGGCCGCGACTCAAACCAGCCAGACGCTGGCGACGGATCCTCTTGCGCTCATCGACGTCGACCACGTTCGGTTCTACGTCGGCAACGCCAAGCAGGCCGCGTACTTCTACGCGCACACCTTCGGCTTCGAGATCAGCCAGGTCGCCGACCTGACGACCGGGAGCCGGAGCGAAGCCGACTACCTCCTCACCCAGGGCAATATCCGCCTCCTCCTGACCACCCCCCTCACCAAGGACCACCCCGCCGCCGAGGAGATCAAGCTCTACGGCGACGGCGTCAAGGACATCGCGCTGACCGTGTTCGACGCGGAGAAGAGCTGGAAGGCCGCCGTTGCCAACGGCGCCCAGAGCGCCCAGGAGCCCCGCACGCTCAGCGACAAGACGGGCAGCGTCACCGTCGCCTCGATCAAGACCTACGGGCGCGCGATCCACACGTTCGTCAGCCGAACCGGCGCCTACGACCTGCCCAGCATCAAGAAGGGCGCGCCGTTCATGCCCAACTTCAAGACCATCGACTCGCCCGTCAACGACTACAACCGCAAGAACCCCTGCGGCCTCAAGTACGTCGACCACTGCGTGGGCAACGTCGAAGAGGGCAAGATGAACTACTGGGTGAAGTGGTACGAGGATGTCATGGGCTTCAAGATGTTCAAGCACTTCGACGACGCCGACATCTCGACCGAGTACTCCGCGCTCATGAGCAAGGTCATGGCCTCGGGCAACCACCTGATCAAGATGCCCATCAACGAACCCGCCGACGGGAAGAAGAAGAGCCAGATCCTCGAGTACATCGAGTGGCACAACATGACTCCGGGCGTGCAGCACCTGGCGCTGCGGACCGACGACGAGCTCTCATCCGTGGCGGCCCTGCGAGGCCGGGGCGTCGACTTCCTGAGCCTGCCCGACAGCTACTACGAGTTGGTCTGGGGCCGCGTCAACAAGATGCTGACCGAGAACGGGCACGAGGCCGTCCGCGAGGACCACGACCGGATCAAGGAGCTGGGCATCCTCGTCGACGCCGACGACGAGGGATACCTACTCCAGCTCTTCACCAAGCCCCTCCAGGACCGCCCGACGCTATTCTTCGAGATTATTTGTAGGAGAGGCAGCCAGAGCTTTGGGAAGGGGAACTTCAAGGCTCTGTTTGAGGCGTTGGAGCTGGAGCAGGAGAGAAGAGGGAATCTGTGAAACCCAAACGTGCTGCGAAGGTGACGGCAACTTGGCTTGGCTTGCTCATGTTGGCTGTGAGCTTTCTGAGCGTCCCAGCAGGTTTGTACTTCGCGGCAATGGGGTTTTCAGGATGGTTTGCTGACGCAAGTTGGTTAGAGAACATGCTGGCGGGAATCATCTGGTTGGGTATCGCCTTGGCTGCACCGATGGTTGGCCTGCTCTTTCTCTTGTATGGATCTGATTAACCGGTGCCACTACCCATCTCTGATGGGTAGTGCTCTTTTTGGTAGACCACTGCGCATCACCCATCAAAGATGGGTGATGGCACCGGGATTTAAGTTGGGTGGCTCAAGCGGGATGACTACCTATGGAGCCGGTCCATTGGGACTGCGCCGGATGTATCGCCTACGTACCATCTCGGCGGGTGGCACTGACTCACCGTGCCACTGACCCCGTCCGCGGGGTCAGTGCTCCCAATATCTCAACGACCACACGCACCGACCCCGATGACGGGGTCAGTGGCACATTGGAACAGCCATGTGCCCCGACCTGACATAACTTTCCGTGTGCCACTGCTTGCTTGCAAGCAGTGCTCTTGACGCCCTCCCACTGGCTGCAAGCAGCCAGTGCCACACAAGACACAGCGGGGCTCACACCATTACACTCCCCCACCATGCCCACCCACCTCATCACCGCCATCCTCCTTTCCCTCTCCCTCCTCGGCTGCGCTTCGGGCCCACCTGCCGCGAAGCTCCCCACCATCACCCCCGCCCTGAACCCGGCTCACGCCGCGGAGATCGAGGCGTTTGAGCGGGCGGATGCGGCGTCTCCTCCGGAGCCCGGGCGAGTGCTGTTCATCGGGTCGTCGAGCGTGCGGATGTGGGAGACGCTGGCCGAGGACATGGCGCCGGCACCCGTGCTGAACCGAGGCTTTGGGGGCTCGACCACGCCCGACGTGCTCGCGGTGGCCGACCGGATCGTCTTCCCGTACAGGCCATCCGTGATCGTCTACTACTGCGGCGACAACGACCTGGGCACGGACAACACGGACGCGGAGTCGGCCGCGGCGGGGTTCATCCAGTTCGCCGAGCTCGTGCACAAGATGATGCCCAGGACGAAGATCCTGTACATGTCGATCAAGCCGAGCGTGGCGCGGTGGAGCAACTGGGAAGCGATGACGCGGGCCAACGTGCTCGTCGCCCGGTACTGCGGCAAGCACAAGTACGCGTACTACATGGACCTGGCGACGCCGCTGCTCAAGAACGGCAAGCCCGACCCGAGCCTGTTCAAGGAAGACGGGTTGCACCTGAACGCGGAGGGGTACAAGCGCTGGACCGCGATCGTGAGGCCGCGCGTGCTGGAGGCGTTCCGCGAATCGTACAAAGGCGAGCTGCCGTTCTCAGTGCGAATTCTCCCCTCACCCCAGCCCTCTCCCCGCTGGGGAGAGGGAGCAACGCATCAAACCGCTCCGGTGACATGCGCGACGTGGAGCGTGTCGGCGTGCTGCTGGAAGCGAGAGACCTTGCCGTCATTGAGCCGCCAGACGTGGGCGATCTGCGTGCGCTGAGGCTTGCCGGTTTCCTTGTAAGTGCCCAGGTACCTGCCGAAGGCGACGACGGTGTCGCCCGCGTCGACGATCTCGTCGATCTCGACCGCGAACCCGTCCCATTCCCCGCCGCAGCGTGCAAAGACACCGCTCAGCACCGCCTCGGGTCCCTTGTACGGGTTCCCGTCGGCGTAGGGGAAGTTCTCAGCCTCGTTCCAGACGATGTCGTCGTGAAATCGCCCGAGCACGCCCGGTATGTCCCCGGCTGCGAAGGCGGTGTAGATCGCTCTGACGACGTCGGCGTTGCTGGGCATGGTCGGCATTCTCCTTCGAGGTGTCTGAACGCTCGCGAGTGTATCGGTTCACACCGATCTCTACACTGCCGCCATGAACGCCAAAGCCATCACGCCCATCCTCAACGTCTCCGACATCACCGCCAGCTTCGCCTGGTTCGCCAAGGCGGGCTGGGCCAAGTGCTGGGACTGGACGCCCCCTGGCGCGGATGCACCCGGCTTCGGCGCGGTCGGCTCGGGCGAGTGCGAGATCTTCCTCTGCAAGGACGGCCAGGGCGGCCGGGGCAAGAGCGACCTCACGCACACCACCGAACCCCTGGGCAACGACCGCTCCGAGAAAGGCGTCTGGATGACCGTCTGGGTGGACGACGTAGACAAGGTCCACGAATGCTGCGTGCGTGAAGGCCTGGAGATCACCCACCCGCCCACGAACGAGCCCTGGGGTGTGCGTGAGTTTCACTTGCGTCACCCCGATGGGCACGTCCTCCGCGTGAGCGCCCACATCGCCCACGGGCGCCAAGACTCCGCCTTCAACGCCCGATCGACCCCGTGAAGACAAACCAGCCGAATCCCGTGAAGAACGCCCACCAGCCGTAGAGCGCGTGCTCGATCGTCGCCGCGAGCGTGCTCTTGGTTTTCTGGTAGGTGATGGCAAAGAGCACGCCCCCGGGGAGCGTGAGCATCAGCGCCTCGGGGCTCCAGAAGGGCGCGTGGAGCCACATGAAGGCGATGGCGTTGACCGCGATCATCCACGCCCCGGGCAGGATGCAGCCGTACCTGTGGAAGAAGAACGCCCGGTGCGTGATCTCCTGCGGGTACGCGCTGGCCCACGGGTACCCGATTGCGATGAAGAGCAGCAGCCACGGCCTCTCGCGGGGCAGACGCAGGAAGGCGGACATCTCCTGGCCTTCCAAGCCCGCGAACCGGAAGACGCCCGTGTACCGATCGAGCACGAACCCGAGCGCGAACAGCGCCAGCCCGAGCCCGACAAAGAGCAGGAGCACCCGCCGAAGATCGGGCCTCGTCTCCCGCCAGCCCCAGAGACGCCGGTTGTCGAAGGATCGGTCAAAGACGAGCGCAAGAGCCGCCAGGAGCCCGATCGAAATGAGCACGGGAAAGAGATACCGGATGCCGCCCTGCGACAGGTCGTACAGGCTCTCGATGCCGAGCTGTCGGGTGAGCGGTCGGACGCGCTCCTTCGGATCCGTCACGAGCGCCACGAGCGCCGGCAGCGCGAAGAAGATGAGCAGCATCTCCGCCCAGCGCCAGACGCGTCTCACCCGGTTCATGTCCATAGCGGGTTCACGCATCATCACACGGATCGTACGACCCTTGGGGCACGTCCCAGAATCAGTCCCAAATGCGTTTCGGCTCACGCTCACCCAACGGGTGTCCCAAACTCACTCTATTTGAGACACCGAAACTCGACCAGCGTCCCTTCACCCCCCCCCCAAGATTCCCGGCATTTCCGGGGTTTGCGTGTATACTCGGGCTCTCGTGGAGGCACTCGCCGTACAAATTGAAGGAGACGAACGCCTGCCCACCCGGGTGCGGTATTTCATCCTCTGGCTCGGGCTCTTCTACACCGCCTGGCTCGGGATCGTGATTCTCGGCCAGCACCTGGCCGCGTTCAGCGAGCACTGGGGCATCGGGATCGCCATGGCCTTCGGGTCCTACTTCGCGGGCTCCACCCCCATGGGCGGGGGGACAGTTGGCTTCCCCGTCCTTGTCCTCCTCTTCCACGAGCCCGCCACCATGGGCCGCGACTTCTCCATGGCGATCCAGTCCGTGGGCATGACCTCCGCCAGCATCCTCATTTTCTGCACGCGCCAGCCCCTGGAGTGGCGCATGCTGCGTTGGGCGTTCCTCGGCACGACCCTCGGCATGCCGCTGGGCCTCGCCTTCATCGCCCCGCACATCCCGGGCCTCTACGTCAAGCTCACCTTCGCCACGCTCTGGGCCTCCTTCGGCATGCTCCACTTCGCCAAGGTGGGCGAGATCGCCCGCATGTCCGGGCTCACCAACATGACCGATCGGTTCGACGCGCTCTCGGGTCTGAGCATCGGCCTCTTCGCCGGCGCGCTCGTCGCCTCGACCACCGGCGTGGGCATCGACATGCTCATCTACATCGTCCTCGTGCTCATGTGCCGGGCCGACCTCAAAATCGCCATCCCCACATCCGTCGTCCTGATGGCCTACACCTCCCTCATCGGGATCGCCACGCAGTACACGCTCGCGCGGACGATGCCCGCGAGCTATTCCCTCTCGCCCGGGCTGCTGGCGAACTGGATTGTCGCGGCCCCGGTCGTCGCGCTGGGCGCCCCCTTCGGCGTCGTCGCCTGCCGACTGATCCCCCGCAAGGTCACCCTGCTCGTCGTTTCGGGCCTGTGCATGGTCCAGTTCGTCTGGACGCTCTTCAACGAGCGTGCGGCCCTGAGCACCGCCATCCTGGGAGGGGTCGTCGTCGCCCTGCTCGGGCTCAACCTCATCTTCATGCTCATGTATGACGCGGGAAGACGCATGGCCGCCAAGCGTGGTCAGTGAGCATCCTGAGTTTCGCCCAGGATCTCACGCTGCTTCTTCTTGGAGAGCCCGCCCACCACCAGTCGGTGACTCTTCGTGAGCAGCGCCCTGGCCTCTTCCATCGGCAGCACATCCGCGCGGTCGATGTTCACCCACCCATACCGCCCAATGTGAGATGAGGGCGCAATCTCTTCGCGCTCACAGAGCGCATCGAAGTCGTCGTCATCACATTTGAACCGGAACCGCGTGCTCCGGTCGTCGACGTCGAACATCGCGAACATCTTCGAGGCGACGCTGAACACGAGGTGGTCCGCCCACTTGACGTCCTCCGTCGCCATCGGGAGGGATCGGCAGTGGTCCATGAGCTTGGACTTTGCCGATGGAGACTTTGGCCGTTTCGGATTGCTGGGCGGCATCCCCGAAGATTACCAGATCGGTCCACACCGGTGACGCGCAAGAAACGACAACCCTCCACCCGAACGCCGAGGTTTTCCCGGTATTTTGCCCCGGTTGCCCTCTGGCGATTCCCGGCCCCTGATTTCCCCCGCTACACTCGGCCCTCAACCCAAGCCCAAGGAGAACGCGTCATGGAGGACGTAGGTGCTGCTGTACGGATCCGACCCCAGGCCCGGGCCTTTGCCCAACCCGATCTCTCTCGTTCACGCTGGACCCCGCTCGTCGAGCTCACCGGGCTCGACGCCGGCTGCTGCCGGGTGCTGGGCAAGCTCGAGAACATGAACCCGACGGGCTCGGTCAAGGACCGCGTCGCCCCCGAACTGATCGCCGACGCCGAGCGGGCCGGCAAGCTCCGCCCGGGCATGACCATCGTCGAGGCCAGCTCCGGCAACGCCACGATTGCCCTGGGCTCCATCTGCCGTGACAAGGGCTACAAGGTCCTTGCGTACGTCCCCGCCTCGATGAGCGAGGAAAAGAAGCGTCTGCACCGGGCTCTGGGCGTCGAGATGCGGTTTTTCACACCGGACCCGACTCGCCCCTTTACGAATATCCGCCGCGACGCCGCGATCGAGCTGGCCCAGAGCGACCCCGCCAATTACGTCACGCTCGACCAGTTCTCCGCCCCCGCCAACGTCAACGCCCACCGCAAGTACACGGGCGTCGAAATCTGGGAGCAGCTTGCCGACCTCGGCGGCACGATCGACCGCCTCTTCGTCGGGGCGGGCACCGGCGGGGCCCTCTGTGGCCTCGGAGCCGCCCTCCGCCACCCGGACCGCAACCCCGACATGGGCATCACCATGGTCGACCCGGAAGGCTCGGTCTTGGCTGCGATCGTCCGGGGCGAGAAGCCCAGCGCCGACCAGATGAAGGCCCCCGACGGCCTCGGCGAGCGGTTCGTGCCCAAGAACCTCGACCTGTCGATGGTCGACGACGCCGCCGTGGTCGCCCGAACCGATGCCGTGGAATGCTGCGCCGACCTCGTCGCCGCGACGGGCATCCTGGGCGGGCCCTGCACGGGCTACACGCTCAAGGCTGCCCTTGACTGGTGCAAAGAGCAGACCACGCCCAAGACGGCCCTCGTGCTCGTCTGCGACCGGGGCGAGAACTACCTCTCCGACCCGATGTTCGCCGAGGCCATCGACCGGGCGCACGAACGGGCCCGGGCCCAGCAGCCCCCCGCCGCCCTCGCTGCGGGCTGAGCCGGGTAGGCTTGGGTCATGCTCGCCAAGTCCATTATCGAGGCCCACGAGGCCCTCGCCGAGTTCATCGCCGACCGCTCGAACCTTGAGCGACTGGAGACCGTCTCGTCCGAACTCGCGGCCGTCCTCAAAGCCGGGGGCAAGATCCTGGCCATCGGCAACGGCGGCTCGATGTGCGACGCGATGCACTTCTGCGAGGAGCTCACCGGACGCTTCCGGAGCGACCGCGCGCCGATGGCGGCCCTCGCCTGCTCCGACCCCGGGCACCTGACCTGCGTCGCCAATGACTACGGCTACGACGACGTCTTCGCCCGCTGGGTCCGGGGGCTCGGGCGCAAGGGCGACGCCCTCGTCGCGCTCTCGACCAGCGGCAACTCGAAGAACATCATCAACGCCGTCGAGGCCGCCAAGGACATCGGGCTCAAAGTCGTCCTGCTCCTGGGCAAGGGAGGCGGCAAGCTCGCGGGCACGGGCGACCACCAATGGATCGCCCCGGGCGAGACCGCCGACCGGATCCAGGAGATCCACATGCTCGTCCTGCACACGCTGATTGAGGGGATCGAGCGAACAACTTGATTGAGAGCCCGAGTTCGAGTCGTTCATCGACCAACGCGAAATTCGTCCAGCCCCGCCCATGCACGTTCAATGAGCATCTCAGTGGGCCGGCATGACGCACCTGCCATGGTTGACTTAACCAGATTCTCAGTTGGTTGGAACATACGGCCTACGGGTAAACCCCGAGGGACAACATCCGCTCCGTAGCCATAATTCGGCAGATCGGGTCAGAGACTTGGCCTGGATTCAACGTTCGTTCGCTTGCGGTGTTCGCAATTGCCAGTGATCTTCATGTATCTGACGGAGAAATGCCATGGGCCTGATTCTGCTTATTATTCTGATTCTTCTCGTCCTCAGTACGTTGCCGCGATGGAAGTACAGCAAAAAATGGGGATATTTTCCGAGCGGCCTGCTCGGCGTGCTCCTCGTGGTTCTTATCGTCTTACTGGTGCTGGGATACCTGCCCTTCGGGATGCGTACATCTGGCACGACTCTCCCGTAATTATGGAGCTTCTGGTGAACACACAACGTATTGTTGGCGGTCTGCTTTCGGTCGCCGGCGTCGTTCTGCTTCTCATGGGTCTGAACGCCACTGACTCTCTTTCTGACCGTATGAGCAGGTTCTTTACTGGTCACTTTACCGACGCCACCACCTGGTATCTCGTTGTCGGCGCGGTCAGTGTGATCGTTGGTGTGACACTACTCTTTACGGAGGGCCGCCGAGGCAGGATCTAAACCGAAAGTAGGATTGAAATGATTGGCTGACCGCAACAACCAACCCCATGCAAGGGGTGTACCAAGGAGTTGTCATGAAACCTATTTTGATGATTATTACGAGCGTGTCTCTTGGTTTGAGCGCCATACTGACCGGGGCTTCCTGTTCGACTGCTCCCAAAACCGAAAGCGGACGCACCGATATCGTGCAGGACGCCAACGAAGCGATCGCGACGGCCCGCCAGACCGACCCGTCGATAGTCGATCTTCTCAGCGATTCCGCCGGGTACGCTGTCTTTCCGACCGTCGGCAAGGGTGCCATCGGCATCGGGGGGGCGTACGGCAAAGGCGTGCTGTACGAGGACGGTTCGCCCGTCGGCTATTGCGACCTCACTCAAGCCACGGTCGGCCTTCAACTCGGTGGACAGAGCTATACCGAGATCATCGCCTTCGAGAAAGATGTCGATATACAGAGATTCAAAGAGGGCAACCTCCGCTTCAGCGCCCAGGCGACGGCCGTCGCACTCGAGTCCGGCGCCAGTGCAAATGCCGCCTTTAAGGATGGCGTCGCTGTCTTTACGATGGCCGAAGCGGGACTGATGTTCGAGGCCTCCGTCGGTGGCCAGAAGTTCAGCTACCAGGCCAACTGAAGTCAGCCGAAATCGCCTGAGGTGCACACTCCCTAAAGTGCTGGCCCCGCCACGGATGGCGTGGGCCGGTTGCCGTTTGAGGCGTGATACAATCCCCCAAGCACACCCCCTCCCCCCGGCACACCCCCCGGCGGGGAAGAACGAGGCCAGGGATCGATGCCGTATTACACCAAGCTCGGAAAGCTCCCCAAGAAGCGCCACACCCAGTTCCGCAGGCCAGACGGCGCCCTCTACTCCGAAGAACTCTTCGGCACCGAGGGGTTCGTCGGCCCCACCAGCACCCTCTACCACGTCCACCCGCCGACGCAGGTCTCGGGCTGGACCCCCCTCTACTCCACCAAGCCCGAGTACGTCGAGACCGACGTCATGCGCATGCGCCACACGCAGACGCAGCACGTCAAACCCAAGGGCGACCCCGTCACCGGACGCGTCGTCCTCTTTGGCAACAGCGACGTCGAGATGGGCGTCTGCAATCCCGCCGACACCATGAAGTACCACTTCAAGAACGGACAGGGCGACGAGTGCCTCTTCGTGCACTACGGCTCGGGCACGCTCTACTCCATGTTTGGCACGCTCAAGTTCGCCCGCAAGGACTACATCGTCATCCCCAAGGGCACCATTTACCAGATGGTCTTCGACGAGCGCCCCGATGATGGCTCAGACAACGAGGCGTTCAACGGCTACACCAAGGCCGACATGCCCTTCGGCAAATTCGTCAGCTTCGAGACCGTCAACGGGAGCCACATCCTTCCGCCGCCCGGCTACCTCTCCAAGAAAACCAGCCAGTTCCTCGAGCACGCCCCCTACTGCGAGCGTGACCTGACCATTCCATTTGAGGACGAGGGCCACCCGCTCTGCTACGACGAGCTCGGCGAGTACGAGGTCCGCATCAAGGCCCGCGACCGCGTGCACAACTACATCTACGGCTACCACCCGCTCGACGTCGTCGGCTGGGACGGCTGCTACTACCCCTACACCTTCAACATCGACGAGTTCGCGCCGATCGTGGGCAAGCTACACATGCCCCCGCCGATCCACCAGACGTTCGAGGGGCACAACTTCGTGATCTGCTCGTTCTGCCCGCGGATGCTCGACTTCCACCCCGAGGCGATCCCGGTGCCCTACAACCACTCGAACATCGACTCGGACGAGATCCTGTACTACGTCGAGGGCAACTACAAGGCCCGCCGCGGCATCACCTCGGGCTCCATCAGCGTCCACCCCCAGGGCATTCCCCACGGCCCCCACCCGGGCACCGTCGAGGCGAGCCTGGGCAAGAACTACACGGACGAGCTGGCCGTCATGTGCGACACCTTCCGCCCAATGTTCCCCACCAAGGCCGCCCTCGAAATGGACGACCCCAAGTACCCCGAAAGCTGGCGCGCCGACCACCACGCCCCGCTGCAGAACGGCCAACCCAAACCGGCTGAAGTGCCGGTGAACACCTGGGACTGACACGACGAGCCCCTCGCGCAAGCGAGGGGTCTCTTACAAACTCTGCCACCCCGCGGCAACGCGGCGCATGGCATCACGCCGGACATTTCCGTCCGGTTCGGTGGTGCATTTATTACATTCCACTCGAACTTACTTTCACAAGCCCCTCATGCGGATGGTGCATATTCAGAGCAAGGAATGGAAAGGGGGTGCTCAAAGCACTTCCCGAAGCACCGATGGCAGTGAGGGATTCCCTATGCCTAACAACCCGCTGGGTCCATTTCATTCATCGAAGAGCCAACGCTCTCTTTCCCAACAACCCTCCGAACGCCTTGACAGCCCCTCGCGTACCATGTACGCAACTCAACACAAGGACCTTCCCATTAAAGATCTCACATCTCAGACTCCACGGATGGACCAGGAATCGCACGACGAGTGCGCCATTCCCGCCACCCCCGCATTCCCCGAGGGCTTCAAAACCCCCGTCAAGCTCCGCATCGTCAACCTTCTCGGCGTCGTCCTCCCCTTCGCGGGCGTCGTCGTCGCGATCTCGCTCCTCTGGAACGTCGCCTTCAACTGGCAGCAGCTCGTCATCCTCCTGGGGATGTACCTCGCCACCGCCGTCGGCATCACGGTCGGCTACCACCGCTACTTCACACACCGCAGCTTCCAGACCCCCAAGCCCGTTGCCGCCCTCCTCTCCATCCTCGGCTCCATGGCCGCCGAAGGCCCCGTCCTCCAGTGGGTCGCCCAGCATCGCTGCCACCACCAGCACAGCGATCACGACCACGACCCCCACTCCCCCCACGGCCACGGCGACTCCGTCCTCGACTCCATCAAGGGCATGTGGCACGCCCACATGGGCTGGTTCATCTACAAGCAGCCCCGCAACCTCGACAAGTACACCAAGGACCTCCGCAACTCCAAACTCATCGTCTGGATGAGCCGACTCTTCCCCCTCTGGGTCCTGCTGGGCCTGCTCATCCCCGCGATCCTCGGCGGCCTGCTGACCATGACCTGGTCGGGCGTGCTCTGGGGATTCATCTGGGGCGGGCTCGTTCGCATCTTCCTCGTGCACCACGTGACATGGAGCATCAACTCCGTCTGCCACATCTGGGGCACCCGGCCCTACAACAGCCACGACGAGAGCCGAAACAACGCGATTTTCGGCATCCTCGCGCTGGGCGAGGGCTGGCACAACAACCACCACGCCTTCCCGACCAGCGCCCGCCACGGCCTCCGCTGGTGGCAGATCGATTTCAGCTACATGGTCATCTGGGCCATGTCGAAGGTCGGCCTCGCCAGCGAGATCCGGATCCCTTCCCGGGAACGCATCATCGCGAAACGATCGGGCTGAGAGCACACCCCAGAAAACGACAACGCCGGTCTTCCGGATATCTACCCCGGTTCGAAGGTGCCGAGTCCTCGCATCCACGATATGCTCCCCCCGCACGGATGCAGCACCCTCTCCGATCCATCTCGGCCCTTGTTCTCGCCAGCGGGCTTGCCGCCACTTCGCTCGCCCAGAGCGACCGCTTCGGCGCGATCCAACTCCCCATCGAACCCGTGACCGGCGAGATCTCGCTCTCGGCCCTCCGGGCGTGGACGTGGACCGATGACTCAGGCCCCGTGCCCGTGCACCGGGTCGTGTTGGACCACGATGTCCGGGTTTACTTGGCCGGGTACGACATGAACGCCGAGACGGCCGTCCTCTGGCTGAGCCCCCGGCCGGAGCTCGGGCCCGACGTCGTGCAGGTCTTTGCCCACCTGACCCAGGTCTCAACCCCCGAGGCCGACGCGACGGTCGCTCTGGCTGCGGATGTCTTGAGTGTGCAGGGCGTGATCCGGCTCTCGACCCCGGTCGATCTCGGGGCCGACGAGATCAAGCCCGGGCCGATCGACCTGCCCTCGACCCTGATCGCCGAGGTCGCGCTCTCGGGGTTTCTCGACACCGTCGAGACGAGCCCGATTCTGACGCCCACGCCCCTGGACCGGCTCGCCGAGGACCGCCCGGGCACACCCATTCGGCGGATCGCCCCGGACTTGGACTTCACGAATGCGCTGCCCAGGGCCGCCGCGGGGAGCCCGATCATGACCGCCCGGGGCATCGTGAGCCTCGCCGCGGGGCGGGTGATCCGGACGATCTGGGAAGACGAGCAGTCCGTCGTGCTCGAAGACGGCGTCAACGTCACCTACCGCGAGCCCGGCACGGAGCGTGTGCTCGAGCTCAGCGCCCAGCGCGCGGTCGTCTTCTTCGCGCGTGACGTGGGACTGAACACGACCAGCGTGCGGGCCTCCGACATCGACGGCATCTACATGGAGGGCGACGTCGTCGCCAGCGATGGCAGCTACAACCTGCGTGGCCCGCGCGTCTTCTACGACGTCCGCAACGACCGGGCGTTGATTCTGGACGCCGTGTTCAGCACGTTCGACACCCGCGTGGGCTTCCCGCTCTACGTCAGGGCCCGCTCGGTCCGCCAGCTCTCGGAGAACGAGTTCATCGCCGACCGCGCGAGCGTCTCGAACACCGCCTTTGCGCGGCCCAACCTGACGATCGGCGCGCGAACCGTCACGATCCGCCAGGAAGAACGCCTCGCCAGCGACGGGACGCCGGATCCCTATCTCGTCGCCCAGGCGCAGAACATCACGCTCAACGGCTTCGGCTTGCCCATCGGCTGGCTCCCCGAGTACGAGGGCAACCCTGAAGAGATCCCGCTCCGCGACATCCGCTTCGTCACGAACTCGCGCACGGGCGAGGAGATCCGCACACGCTGGGATCTCTTCCCGCTGCTGGGCGTCCAGAAACCCGAGCAGCTCAGTGCCAGCCTTCTGCTCGATGCGCTCTTTGATCGCGGGCCGGGCGTGGGCCTGACGTCCGAGTGGGCGGGCGAGGACTTCCGGGGTTCGCTGCTGACGTACTGGGTGCTCAACGACACGGGCACCGATGCGCTGACCACGGGCGCCGACGTCGAGCGCGACGGCGAGTACCGGGGCCTCATCCGGGCCGAGCACATCGCCAAGGTCGGCGAGGACTGGACAGTGTTCGCCGAGGCCAGCCACGTCACGGACGAAAACTTCGTCGATTCGTTCTACGAGAACCTTGCCGAGACCGGGCGTGAGTTCAAGAGCGGCGTCACGGCCCGCAGGCTCAGCGAGAACACCTCGCTCACGTTTGAGACCTCGGGCAACTTCGATGATTTTACACCCAACGAGTACATCCTTCAGTCCGACGGCTACACCGTGGACCGTCTGCCCGAAGCGACGTACACCGTGCTCGCCGAAGACGTCTTCCCGCAGACGGCTCCGGGCCTGCTGCTCTACTCGGGCGAGAGCCGGCTGGGCAATCTCGGGCTCAACCTGACGGACAAAACCCCCGCCGAGTACGGCCTGCGGAGCAACGCCCGCGCCCAGCGCGGCCTCGGGCTCAACGCGAACCAGAACATCGCCGACGCGCTCCGCGACGCGGGCTACCCCGACCGCGACATCCTCCGCGCCGACACGAGGCACGAGCTCTCGATGGATCTCTCAGCGGGGCCTGTCAAGGTCCTGCCCTGGGTCGTGGGCCGGGGCACGCTTTACGACACCGACTTCGAGGCCTTCGCGGGCGACGGCGACAACAACGCAAGAGCCTGGGGTGCCGCGGGCGTTACGCTCGCGACGACGATCCAGCGCGTCTCGAGCGAATTCTACAGCAGGGCCCTCGATGTGAGCCGGGTCCGCCACCTGATCCGCCCGAGCGCCACGGTCTTCTACGCGGGGAGCAACGTCGACCAGGACGAACTGCCCGTGTACGACGAGAACGTCGAATCCCTCGCCGACGGCGCGGTGATGCGGCTCGGGCTCGACCAGACCTGGCAGACCAAGCGGGGCGGCCCGGGGCGCTGGTACTCGGTGGACTGGATCACGCTCGACTCCGAGCTCGTCTTCGCGGGTGACGACGCGATCGCCGACGACACGATCGGACGCTACTTCGACTCACGCCCCGAGAACTCGCACCTCTCCAACTTCGGCACGGTCTCGGGCTCGATGCAGGCGACCGAATCGCTCGCCCTCGTCGCGGGCACCGTCTTCGATTTCGAGGACTCCCAGCAGGCCTCTTCGAACGCGGGCTTCATCCTCGAACACTCGCCCGTTTTTTCGAGCCGGCTCTCGTACCGTTACCTCAACGCACAGGACTCGACCCTGCTCTCGGCGGGCACGGATTACCTGCTCTCGGACAAGTACACGCTCAGCACCGACGTCACCTACGACACGGACCTGGGCACGATCCAGAGTGTCCGGGGTGAGCTCCTCCGCGACTTCCAGAACGCCGTCTTCGGAATGAGTTTCACGTACAACAACATCAGCGAAGAAACCAGCTTCGGCGTACTCTTCCAGCCGCTGGGCCGGGGCACTGCGGCGCGTGTTGGTGCTTCACCGAGGTCCGCCGCCGCTCGCGGGACGGATGGGCTGGGGAGTTGACGAGCCTCACGCGGTCGCTGCACACACTACGATGCAGCATTGCCCAACCAAGCCCCCTCAATCTACGTCACAGGCACGACCGGTTACATAGGCGGTCGATTGGCCCCGAGGCTCGTCCAGCGTGGGTATCGGGTCCGATGCCTGACACGCAGCGCCGCCAAGCTTCGCGCCAGGCCCTGGGCGAACCATCCGCTGGTCGAGATCGTCGAGGGCGATGCGAGCGATCCGGAAACACTCACCGAAAGCATGCGTGGCTGCTCCGGGGCGTACTACCTCTTGCACTCGATGAACCCAGACGTCGCGAACTATAAGGAGCACGATCTCCGGCTTGCTCGCACGTTCGGGAAGGCGGCGCAGGAAGCCGGCGTCGAGCGAATCATCTACCTGGGCGGGCTTGGTGGATCCGAGCACGAGCTGAGCGAGCATCTCAGGTCACGCCGCGAGGTCGAGGGAGCCCTCGCCGAGTCGGGGGTGCCGGTCACGGTGCTCCGGGCCGCGATGATTATTGGCTCGGGTTCGGCTTCCTTTGAGATTCTGCGGTACCTGGTCGAACGCCTGCCGGTCATGATCACGCCACGCTGGGTCAGCACAGAATCCCAGCCGATCGCAGTGCGCGATGTGATGCACTACCTCATCGCGGCCTTCGAATCGCCCGAGACTCAGGGCCGATCCATCGATATCGGAGGACCCGAGATCCGGTCCTACGAGCAAATCATGCGGGAGATGGCGCTGGCTCTCAGGCTGCGTCGACGGGTCGTGATCCGTGTGCCCGTGCTCACGCCTCGACTCAGTTCGCTCTGGATCCATCTGGTCACGCCTCTGCACGCGAGCATCGCCCGCCCGCTTGCTGAGGGGCTCCGCAACCGCGTGGTCTGCCGAAACGACGAGGCGCTCACTCTGATGCCCCACCCGCCAGGTGTGCAGCGTTTGACGATCCGCCAAGCTATGGACGCTGCGCTTGTGCGCATTCAATCGGGCAAGGTCGAAACCGCCTGGTCCGATGCGGGCGTCATGCCGGGCGACCCGTCCTGGGCTGGCGGCACGGAATTCATCGATGCTCGTCGGATGCTGACCACCGCATCGCAGGAAGCCATCTGGGCCGCCGTCTGTTCCTTGGGTGGCGAGCACGGCTACTTCGCAGTGGATTGGCTCTGGCGCCTCCGAGGCCTCATGGACCGCCTCTCCGGTGGCCCGGGCCTCCGTCGCGGCAGGCGAAGCCCGGGCGAACTCTTCCTCGGCGATGCGCTCGACTTCTGGCGCGTGACTGCGATTGAAGCTCCCACGCGCCTGGAACTGACCGCGGAAATGAAGCTCCCGGGCGTCGCCAGGCTCAGCTTCTTGATCGAGCCCGCCCCGCCGAACGCACAGGGTGCCCCTCAGCATCGCCTGAACATGACCGCCAGGTTCCGCCCCCGAGGCCTGCTCGGCATCGCGTACTGGTACGCGGTCCTGCCCTTGCACGGCATCGTCTTCCGAGGCATGCTCAAGGGTCTCAATCGGGATGCACTCAAGAGATCGCATCCATCAGAAACAAAGGATTGATTTTGTCAGTCCCCGTCGTTCTTAAACTGACTCGAATACGCGATCCCGATCATCATCGTGGGCGGCAGGATCATCGCCCCCGCTTCAGAAGCCACCTCGTCGAGGTTGCGCAGGTCCCCCGCTTCGATCTTGGCCTTGAGGTCGACCGCCGCGTTCTCCCAGGCCCGCATCAGATAGCCGGCGATCTCCCACTGTTCCTTCGTGCGCGGGCGGTATTTCGTCACGATCGGCAGATCCAGCGGCAGCATGATGTACCACTTCCCGTCGACGTCCTGGCGCATCATGATGCCAAAGGGCGGCAGGATGGGCTTGCCGTCCCAGAGGAGGCCGACGAATTCATCGGACACGGTCGCAGTGGTCAGGTGTTCCGTTGCGCTCTCGAATGATGCGTAGGGATTCGAGAGCAGTTGCCGGAACGCGAGGTTGAACGCGTCGCCCGGGTTGGACTGCGGCTGGCTGCGCTTGCGCCGGTTCTGAAAGGCCGACTGCGTGAACCGCGAGAGGATGTTCGTCGCCTCGCCCCTGGCCGCGGCTTCCTCGGTCTGCTTGCGGAGTTCCTCGACCTCTTCGGGGTACGTCTCAGCGATGGTCTGCGCGAGCTCGGCGAGCCGACCGCACATCCGACCGAATCGCCGGAGCGCCAGACGCATGTCCTCGTCCTCGGAGTAGAAGAGCTCGTGGAGCCTGCGGGTGTTGCCGTCCTTGACCATCTCGGACATGCTCTGGATGACGGCCTCGGGCGTGTTCTGCTTGTACTCCTTTGGGCCGCGCCGACAGCCCGGGAGCGTGATCGCCATCGCCAATATCACGAGCAGAAAGCCGCGGATCATGCCAGATCCTACCAGCACCGCCCCCAAAGGGTTCGGCATACGATCGCCCATGCAGATCGATCTCAACGGCACACCCCGCCAGATCACGGCCGGCGCAACGGTTTCCAAGCTTATCGAGGAGCTGGGGCTCGCCAGTCAGGCCTGCGCGGTCGAGGTGAACAAACGCCTGGTCCGCAAGGCCCAGCACACCGAGCACGAGCTGGCCGAGGGGGACCAAGTCGAGATCGTCACTCTTGTAGGAGGAGGCTAAGCCATGACGACCGTGACATCCGAAACCGACTCAGGCCTCTTCTCGCTCGGCACGCGGACCTTCGACTCGCGTCTGATCGTGGGCACGGGCAAGTACGCGTCCATGGAACTTATGTGTGATGCCCTTGAAACCTCGCACGCGCAGGTCGTCACGGTCGCGGTCCGGCGCGAGAGGCTCTACAACGAGCAGGGCCAGAGCCTGCTCGAGTTCCTGGATCTCTCGCGGTACACGGTCCTGCCCAACACCGCCGGGTGCTTCACCGCCGAGGACGCGATCCGCGTCGCAAGACTCGGGCGCGAGTTGCTCGAACAGCTCGGCAACCCCGGCGCGAACTGGGTGAAGCTCGAGGTGCTGGGCGATAAGAAGACACTCCTGCCCGACCCGGTCGGCACGCTCGAAGCCGTGCGCGAGCTCGTCGGCGACGGCTTCGAGGTGATGTGCTACACGTCGGACGACCCGATCACCGCGATGCGGATCAAGGACGCCGGCGCGACGAGCGTCATGCCCGCCGGCAGCCCGATCGGCTCGGGCCAGGGCGTCCTCAACCGCAACAACATCGTGCTCTGCCTCGAACTCCTCAAGCAGAACGACCCGACGTACCCTGTCATCGTCGACGCCGGCGTCGGCTCCGCCAGCGACGTCTCCATCGCCATGGAACTCGGCGCCGACGGCGTGCTCCTGAACACCGCCATCGCCCACGCACAAGACCCCGTCCTGATGGCCAGCGCCATGCGCCACGCCACCATCGCGGGCCGCCAGAGCTACCTCGCCGGCCGCATCGCCAAGAAGCTTTATGCGACGGCGAGCAGCCCGATGGAGGGGGCGATCAGTTATATTCCGGGGGAATGATCTGAATCGACGAGCCCGCAGCGCGAGCGAGGGAGATGCGCAGCCTGGAAGCTGCCCGCGCAGGGCGAAGGCGGACCCCACGCCGAAGCGTGAGGCCCGCCCAATGAATGCCTAGTCCGCCGACGCGGGCAGTGTCGAGGTGTCCTCGGCCCTGCTCACGGCAACGCCCGCGTTCCTTGCGAGGCCCTCGAAGACGGCCTTCCCGAAGGGCGCGGGCACCACACCCAGACGCGAACGCCTGATGTCGATCACCGCGCACTTGCCGTTCGTCCTCGTGACAAAGACGAGCGGCACGGCGACCGCCTCGACGCGCATGACCACCGGGCCCTTCGGGGACATGGTGGTAATCGAACGCAGCAGAGGTCCATTCGCGTCGCCGAAACCAAAGAGCGCACAGTAGTTGATCACCTCGTGGACCCGACGCAGCTCGACCACATAGGTCCCGGGGATGATGTCCTCGGGCGCGACCGCCCGAACGATTGAGATGTCCTTTTCCATAGCAGCACCGCCGACCTAGCCGGATCGGCTCGGATTTGGCGCGGAACTGCCGCGCTCGGTACGAAACGATTCTGACGTTGTTTTTTGAGGTAATCCGGCCCGATCAGGCGGATTGGAAGCGTGCGAACCGCGAGCGACTCGATCCGAGATCGTGTTCGCCGAGTGTCGAGATGTGTGCGTTCATCGCAAACATGTGGGTTCTCCGGGGACGAGCATTGCGCGCCTCTGAGTCGGTGTCAACTCGCGGGGTCGCACTTTCTTGCACGAATCGGAAAAGATTTGAAGGGGCGAGAGCTTCCGCGTGCTTACGCCCGCGGCTCTTTGAGCGCCTTCCAGAGTATCGCGAGCGCCGCCGTGGCGGAACGCTGGCGGACGATCTCGCGGTCGCCCTTGAACAGGAACCGCTCCGCCCGCACGCCCATTGGCGTCGCGAGCCCGATCCAGACCGTGCCCACGGGTTTTTCGGGCGAGCCGCCGCCGGGGCCTGCGATGCCCGTGACGCTGATCGCGTAGTCAGCGCCGCTCCGCTCTTTGCCGCCCATTGCCATCGCCCGGCAGCACTCCTCGCTCACCGCGCCGTGCTTCTCGAAGACCTCGGCGGGTACTCCCACCATGCTCGTCTTCATCTCGTTCGTGTACGTCACCCACCCACCGACATAGGCGTCGGAGGAACCCGGGATCGCGGTCAGCATCTCGCCGATCGTCCCGCCCGTGCAGGACTCGACCGTTGCGACTTTCTGTTTCCGCTTTCGCAATTCTTCGAGCACGACCTCCGCGAGCGAGGCTTCCCCTTCGGCGAAGACAATCTGGCCCACCTTCTCGCGGACGAGGCTGTTTGTCTCGGCGATCAGCCGTTCCCCCTCGACTCGGCTCTGTCCCTCGTAGCGAATCCGCACCGACACGATGCTCGATGAAGCCGTTGTCCCGACGAGCGGGTTGCGGGAGCGGTCCATCAGCGGCCCGAGCAGGTCCGCGATCGCCGACTCGCCCATGCCCACCGTCTGCAGCACGCGCGTCAGTATGACGCTCTCCGTCCGGAGCGCCGGCGCGACGAACCGCTCGAACATCGGCTGCATCTCGCGCGGCGGGCCGGGCATGCAGAAGACATCCGCACCCGAGAGCTCCGCTCGCAAGCCCGGCGCGGTTCCCTTCTCGTTGCTCAGGCACACCGCCGACTTGGGCCTGAGTGCCTGCACGCGGTTCGCCTCCGGCATCACGCGGCCCGAATCCGTATACCACGCGAGAATTTCGCGCATCGCCTTTTCGTCCTCAACGACCTCCTCGCCCATCGCTTTCGCGAGCGCGTGCCGCGTCAGGTCGTCGGCGGTCGGACCGAGCCCGCCGGTCGAGATGACCAGATCGTGCCACGATGCGAGTTCGGCGAAACGTTTCGCGATCGCGTCAAGATCATCGGGGAGCGTCATCTTGACGGCGACCGTGATCCCCGCGTCCGTCAATCGCTCGGCGAGCCACTTGGAGTTGGTGTCGAGCTTCTGCCCGAGCGCGAGCTCATCGCCGATGCTCAGGATCGCCGCGGTGCGGTGGCACTTGTCCATACCGCCAGCGTATGCGGCTTCCTAGAAGCCCGGTTCACGCACGACGTGCGCGACAACACTCGAGGTCGCGTGGGGCTTGCCGAAGGGCTCGCCGCTCAGGATCACGATCTTGGCGCCCGGACGGACCCATCCGATTTCGAGCAGATCCGCCTCGACGAGTTTCACAAACTCGGAGAATCCACCGGGCGGGTCGCGACGGAACGGGCTGACGCCGCCCAGGATCGCCATGCGGCGGGTGAACCGCTCGTCTGACGAATACGCCACGATCGGGATGCGGAAGTTGTTCTGGCTCAGGAACCTGGCGCTCGTGCCCTGCTGCGACCAGCAGACGACCATCTCCGCGCCGAAGTCGGATGCGATGTGCCACGCCCCGTGGGCGATCGCCGCGACGCGGGATTTCTGCTGCGCAAATACGGGGGGCGGCGTCGCCCGCTGGGGCAAGGCCGCCAGGCGGTTCTCGGCCGCGCGGATGATCCGGGTCATCGTGTCCACAACGAGATCAGGGTGCGACCCGACCGCGGTCTCGCCCGAGAGCATCACGGCGTCGGCGCCGTCGAACACGGCGTTGGCCACGTCCGAGGCCTCGGCGCGCGTCGGGCTCGACGAGGTGATCATCGTCTCGAGCATCTGCGTCGCCACGATGACCGAAGTCCCGGCGCGCTTGCACGCCTCGATGATCTGCTTCTGCGCCACGGGCGTCTGGGCGATGTCCATCTCGACCCCGAGATCACCCCGCGCGACCATCACCACATCCGCGGCTTCGGCGATCTCGGCGATATTCGCCACGGCCTGGGGCTTTTCGACCTTGGCGACGATCGGGATCCGCGAGCCGCAGCGCTCGGCTGTGCCTTTGTCGACCGCGCAGATCCCCTCGAGCCGCCGCCGAAGATCGCGGACCTCGTCCGCTCGGCGGACAAAGCTCATCGCGATGAAATCCAGATCGTGCGCGACCGCCCACTGGCAGATCTCCCAGTCGTGGTCCGCGACCGCTGGCGCTGAGAGATTCGTCTCGGGGAGGTTGATCCCCTTGCCGCTCGTGATGAGCCCGCCCACGGTCACCTGGCAGTGGACCCGGCCCTCGCCCTCGCTCGTGACGAGCATCCGCACCGCGCCGTCGTTGAGCAGCACACGCTGACCGACGTGGACCTCCTCGGTCATCTGCGGGTACGTCGTCGGGAAGGATGCGACCTCGCGCCCGTTGACCTGCTCGACGCGGGCGATGTCGATCTCGTTCGTAAAGACCACTTCCTGACCGACCTTGAGCATGATCCCATCGCCCGGCACCTTGCCGCAGCGGATCTTGGGCCCGGGCAGGTCCGCCATCACGGCGATGGGCCTGTCCATCTCACGCGCGACCTTACGCACCACTTTCAGCCGCGCGCCGTGCTCCTCGAATGTGCCGTGCGAGAAATTGAATCGGAACACGCGCACGCCGAGCGTGATGAGCCTGCGGACCATCTCGGGCGAGTCGGAGCTTGGGCCGATGGTCGCCACGATGCGCGCAATGGTAGGGAAACGGGTCTGACAGCCTTCGTGAGCCGGTGTCATTGAACTGTTCCCGCCGTGTCGAGTGCCCTTGTCCGACCAAGCCGGACAACCCGGCCGTACTGCTCCCTGAAGAATTCGACGTACGCAATCTGCGACTTGACCGCCCAATCCGGATGCGCCGAATCGCGCCACGAGTTGCGGATCACACCGTAGTTCTCGGGCGTCAAGGGCAGCCGTTCGCCCGGCTTGCCCGCCTCATCGGGTGGCATTTGATGGACAGGCATCGCGTAGAACGCGGCCTCCATTTCCGCCCAAACCTCCGGCGGGAAGGCCTCGTCCGCACGCGCCTCGGCCAGCGCTTTCCACGCCTCTTTCAGCTCGTCGGCGGTATCGATCCCAAACGCGCCCATCATCGGGCCGATCGAGCTCCGCCAGGGCGAGGGCTTGTCCGTGCCCGCCATCAGGAACGGGTTCACCTTGTCCATGAGCCGTGGCGTGTGCTTCTCGTACATCATCCGCCGCGCCGGCATCCGGCGCAGCGCATAGACCGAAGGCCCCAGCAGTGCGCCCGACTCGTCGTACGCCCGCAAGTCGGCGCTCAGCTCCGCGTTGGGGCGGAAGTCCCAGACCGATTGCCCCTCTTCGCTCAGCAGATACTCCACGAACCGCTTGGCGAGTTCAGGGTCGGGCCCGCCGCGCAGGATCGAGACCGGGTCCGGGTCGATGTAGACGCTCCCCGCCGGGTCCGCGTATCCGACTCGGCCTTCGCTGGGCTTCTGACCCGGCGCGAGCGCCGATTGAGCCTGGGCCTTGCCGTAGAAGTCGATCGCCAGCCCCGCCGCGGCCTCGCCCGAGGCGACATCGATCGGCGGCTTGCCCGACGAGCCACTGAAATACCGCGCGTTCGCCGAGAGCCCCCGAAGAAGCTTCCATCCCTCGTCCCAGCCCTCCTTGGCGAGGATGTAGTCGAGCGTCGTCGTGATCGAGCCCGACTGCCTCGGGTCCGCCAGCGCGACCAGGCCCATGAGCTTCGGATCCGTCAGATCATGGAAACTCGTCGGCGGACTCAGCCCGAGTTCGTCGTACACCTCGCGGTTGTACACGATCCCAAAGCTCGAGAGCGCCGTGGCGATCCAGTGCTGGTCCTGCTCGTAAAGCGGCTGCGATCCGACCGCGTTGGGCCCGAACCACGCCTCCATCCTCGACGGAGCGAACCCCGCCGAGACCGACATGGGAAGCGTCACGGTTTCCGCATCCCCATTCGCATCGTCTCGTTTGACCTTGAGCGCCGTCATGAGCCGCCCGTGGTCGTACGAGCCGCCCCCGAACATCACGTCGATCGGTACCGTTCCCGGGGCAGCCTCGAACGTCTCGTGATCAATCTTGCCATCCTTCCAGGCCGCGTCGTACTGGGCCGAGAGCTGCTTGATAATCTCGGTCGTGCCCCCCGGGGTCAGGTACTGGATCCGCACGGGTTCGCCGTACTTCGCCTCGTGCCAGCGCCTGAATCCGGCATCGAACTCCTCACGCAGCTGAGCCAGATGGGGCGTGATGACGATGAGCTGCCTGACCGAACTCGAGTCGGCGTGCTTCTCCGCGGGCCGGAGCACCAGCGGAACCGCGACCAGGCTCACAAAGACGACCGCGAAGAGGATGCGTGCGATAGGCATGGGCAGAAGTCTATCGTCCAGGTCAGGGACCCACCCGCACAGGAGATCCAGCCATGCCGGACACCAAGGTCAGCATCATCACCGGCGCCAGCTCGGGCATCGGGCTCGAAACCGCCCGCCAGCTCTCGCAGCTTGGCCACCACGTCGTGCTCGTCTCGCGGACCGCCTCGGTCCTCGACGAAGCCGCGGCTTCGCTCCCGGGCCCGAAGACCGTCATCGCCTGCGACGTGGGCGACACCGCCCAGGCCCGCGCCATGGTCGACCGTGTGAAGACCGATCTGGGCCGCATCGACGTCCTTGTCTCCAACGCGGGCTGGGCCGAGCTCCACGGCATAGCCGAAACCACCGACGAAACCCTCGAACGCGCCTTCCGCGTCAACGCCCTGGGCCCCGCCGCGATGATCGCGCAGGCCTGGCCCGTCTTCGCCGCCAAGAAATCCGGCTGCGTCGTCTGCACCTCCTCGATGGCGACCCAGGACCCCTTCCCGGGCTTCTTCGCCTACGCCTCGTCGAAGGCCTCGGTGAACCTGCTCGTCGCCAGCTGCGCCAAAGAAGGGGCCAAGCTGGGCGTTCGGGCCTTCGCCGTCGCGCCCGGAGCCGTCGAGACCCCCTTGCTCCGCTCGATGTTCGACGCCCAGTCCCTCCCCGCCTCGGCCTGCCTGAGCCCGGAGAAGGTCGCGTCGATGATCGTCGCCTGCATCCAGGGCGAGCACGACGCGGAGAACGGGCGGGTGATCTGGATGCCCAACGCATAAATACTTACCCGGCGTTGTCGCTCCCTGCCTTCGTTTCCGCATATCTTGTCAAGGAGGGATTTCACCCATGCGTTTCAGCACCGTTTCTGCCTGCTTTGCCGGACTCACTCTCGCGGGTTCCACGCTTGCCCAGACCGAATTCGTCGTCTCCGAGTACACGCTCGGCGGCTCCGAAGTCGCCCGGTACGCCCATGCCGGCGTCGATTCCGGGCTCGGGAATTTCGCCGTCCAGATGGGCCCCGCGGGCGACGTCTACGTCATCCGCGACGGCCTCTCAGCCCCGAGCTCCAATCTCGGCGATGTCATCCGATACACGCGGGCGGGCTCCGAGGTCTCGTCCGTCAACTTCGCCACCGTCAACGCCAGCGACCGCAGCCTCACCAGCCTCGACTTCGACTCCGCCGGCAACATGTACGTCAGCGCCCGCAACGGCATCGGACCCATCGACACCGACGCCGCCCGCGGCTCCATCTTCCGCGTCGCCGCCGTCGGCGGAGCCATCACCACGCTCCAGCCCTTCTCGGGCGCACCCGACTACGACTGCGTCTCCGTCTCGAACGATGACCGCATCTACGCCTCGTCCCGCCGGGGCGCCTTCACGGGCGACGACCAGATGATCGAAACCAACAGCGTCGGCGTCCATCTCAACAGCTTCTCGGACACGGGCAACTCCGTCTTCCACCTCGACATCGACATCAGCCCCACGCACGACAACGTCGTCGCACTCACACGCAACAGCGTCGACCAGTCCACGGGCCGCGGCTGGCGCATCTTCACATCCGCCGGCGTCACCGCCAACGTCATCAACCTGGGCGGCATCGACGACTACGACTTCGTCGGCCTCGAACTCGACAACCAGGCCACGCTCTGGACCTACAACCGCGCCACCGAAAGCGTCGAACGCTACATGCTCAGCGGCACACTCCTCGAGTCCTACGCCATCCCCGACGTCAACAACTTCCTCACCGACTTCACCCTGACCCCCGACGGCAACGCGATTTTCTCCTACCGCATCGTCGTCCCGACGCCCGCCAGCGGCGCACTGGCCACCATCGCAGGCGTGGTACTCGCAGCGAGGCGCAGGCGATAAGGCAATTTCTCACGAGTTTCCCGGACGAGCCCCCAGCGCAAGCTGGGGGTTTCTCACTTCTGCTCCGGCTCTACCTCACGCACATGCAACTCCTTGAGCTGATCCGCGCTGACCCGGCTCGGGGCCTCGGTCATGAGGTCCGCGCCGATCTGCGTCTTGGGGAACGCGATCACGTCGCGGATGTTGTCGGTCCCGGTCAGGTGCATGACGAGGCGGTCGAGGCCGAAGGCGATGCCGCCGTGGGGCGGGGCGCCGAGTTGCAGGGCCTCCAGGAGGAAGCTGAACTTCTCGGTGGCCTCCTCGGGTGAGAGGCCCAGGAGCTGGAAGACCTTCGACTGGACCTTCTGGTTGTGGATACGGATCGAGCCGCCGCCGATCTCGGACCCGTTGCAGATCACGTCGTAGCCCGCCGACACAATCCCCTCGATCGTGTCCACGTCCGACGGATCGGCCGCCAGGAAGGCCCCGAGCTGGTCGGCGTTGGGCGCGGTGAAGGGGTGGTGCGTCGCGTAGAACCGCCCGGCGGCCTCGTCGTACTCGAACATCGGGAAGTCGATGACCCAGAGGAAGTCCCACTTGCTCTCGTCGATCAGATCGAGATCCCGCGCCAGCTTGATCCTCAGCTCGCCCATCGCCTTGAGACAGATCGTCCGCGAGTCCGCGCCAAACAGCAGCGTGTCGCCCGGCTGGGCGCCCGTCCGCTCGGCGATCTCGGGCCAGACGCTCTCGATGAACCTCGCGATGCCCGTCTCGGGCTTGCCGTCGGCGCTGACCTTGACCACAGGCACGCCGCCCGCACCGAACTGCTTGACGAACTCGGTGTACCCGTCGGTCAGCTTGCGGGTCAGCTTCTCAGCGCCGCCCGGCACGCGGATGACTTTGACGCACCCGTGCCGCTTCGTGAGCGCGCCGGTGAAGACCTTGAAATCACACCTAGCGGCAATATCCGAGATATCCACGAGCTCGAGCCCGAAGCGACGGTCCGGGCGGTCGATGCCATAACGGTCCATCGCCTCGCGGTAGGTCATCCGGTCGAGCGCGGGCACCTCGACGCCCACGACTTCCTGGAAGACGCGCCGGACCATGCCCTCCATCGTGTGCATGACGTCCTCACGCTCGACGAAGCTCATCTCGCAGTCGATCTGCGTGAACTCCGCCTGGCGGTCCGCCCGTGGGTCCTCGTCGCGAAAGCATCGGCAGATCTGGAGGTACTTGTCGCACCCAGAGACCATGAGCAGCTGCTTGAAAAGCTGGGGCGATTGCGGCAGCGCGTACCACTCGCCAGGCTGATGCCGGCTCGGCACGATGAAATCCCGCGCGCCCTCGGGCGTCGATTTGCACAGGATGGGCGTCTCGATCTCGAGGAAGCCCTGCTCGTCAAAATAATCGCGCACGACCTTCGTCACGCGGTGGCGGGTCTTGAGGATCCGCTGCATCGCCGGGCGGCGCAGGTCGATGAACCGGTTCTTGAGCCGGACCTCCTCGCGCGGGAGCGAGCCCTTCTCGTCGCCGGGCAGAAAGGGCGGCGTGCGGGATTCGCTCAGCACCTCGAGCTCCTCCACCACCACCTCGACCTCGCCCGTCGCCAGCTTCGGGTTCGGCCCGCCCGCGCGGACGCGGACAGCCCCCTTGGCCGCCACGACGAACTCATTCCGGAGTTTGTCCGCCCGGGCCAGGAGCTCCTTCGAGGCGTCTTCGGTGTCGAAAACGAGCTGCGTGAGCCCCTCGCGGTCGCGGAGGTCGACGAAAATCAGACCCGTGCCGTGGTCGCGGTAGGCGTTGACCCACCCCGCCAGTGTGACGGTTTGGCCGACGTCGGCGGTAGTGAGCTGGTTGCAGTGATGGGTACGCTTGAGCATCTGTCTCTCCGGGACCTGTCCAATCGGCGATTCGGCGCGGCCAGTCTAGCGCGGACGAACGCCCCCCACGCTCGCCGCCGGGCGTGTATACCGGAAACGGACCGTCAGCAGGACAGGCCCAACCGCCAGCCTGACGCGGCGGCGGGTTCTCGGGCGACGCAGGAGCCGCGTGACCTCCCGCTCCCTGGGCGAGGCAAGCCTGCTGGTGTGCTCCAGCGTCGTGCCGGGCCAGCTTCTGAGTTCGTTGTGTTCCACGTGAAACCTCATATCTGCCGGCGTGCGCGCACCGGCGGCGCTCGGGCGAGGCCCGATGAATCAGAACGTGCAAAAACAGTGATCACCACCCGCAAGAGCAATCTAACGCAACGCGTGCGCACGATCACACCGCGAGAAGTGGGTGGATGGGTGTTGCTATTCTGGGTGTCTTTCGGAGCGGCCCGCTGGTGTCAGCCGTGATACATCGGATGGGTGTATCGACCTGACTGACCGGGCTTGATATCCCGCCGGAGACCCGAGACAACAACGTTGGTGTTCGTTGCGTTGATCATCGTGAGCTCCTTTCGCTCGCGGCTCTGGGCCGCAATCCGCGGGATATGGGCGGTCTTTCCGGGAACACCCCGGCCGCCGAAGGGCGAGTATACAGAATCACCATCGGACGTCAAGCCCGATGGTGTTCAAGAAGTCTCAATTTTCGGCAAAGAAACCGGTTCTCAGTTGCGATCTGAACCGGAGCTTTACACCGATTCGACGACCATCGCCACCGAGTTGCCGCCGCCCAGGCACAGGCCCGCCAGGCCCCGCTTGGCGCCGGTCCGCTTCATCTGGTGGATGAGCGTGGTCAAAATCCGCGTGCCCGAGGCGCCGATCGGGTGGCCAATGGCGATCCCGCCGCCGCAGATGTTGAGCTTGTCCTCGGGGATGCCCAGTTCCTTGATGTTGCAGAGGACTTGGGCCGCGAAGGCCTCGTTGATCTCGAAGAGATCGATGTCCGAGAGCTTCAGCCCGGCCTTCTCCACGGCCTGGCGCACGCCGGTGATCGGGGCCGCGAAGATGTCCTTGGGGGCCACGCCGCTGGTCGCGTAGCTGACGATTTTCACGAGGGGTTTGAGCCCCAGCGACTCGGCCTTGGTGTGGCTCATGACGACGGTGGCAGCGCCGCCGTCAGAGATCTGGCTCGCGTTGCCCGCGGTGACCGTGCCGTCCTTCTCGAAGACGGCTTTCAAGCTTGCCAGACTCGCAGCGGTCGAGTCGGCCCGGATGCCCTCGTCGGCTTGGACGCCGCCCTCGGGCCCGGGGTTCTTGCGGTTGCCGACCTGCTCGCCCGTGATCGCAACCATCTCATTCTTGAACCAGCCCTCGGCGGTCGCCTTGGCGGCCCGAGCGTGGCTCTGGGCGCTGAAACGGTCCTGATCCTCGCGCGAGATGTCGTACTTCTTGGCGATGTGGTCCGCCGCATTGCCCATGGCCCAGCACTCGAACGCGCACCGGAGCCCGTCGTACTGCATGTGGTCTTCCATGGTCGCCGGGCCGAACTTCACGCCCTGACGCATGGAGACGAAGTGCGGGGCCAGGGTCATGTTCTCAAGCCCGCCCGCGACGACGGCCTCGTTGTCGCCCGCCTTGATCGACTGGGCCGCGAGCATGACGGCTTCGAGACCCGAGCCGCAAACCTTGTTGATGGTCTTGGCGCTCATGGTGTCGGGCAGACCCGCGCCCAGTGCCGCCTGCCGGGCTGGGTTCTGGCCCAGGCCCGCCTGGAGCACGCAGCCCATGATGCACTCGTTGATGTGACCCTTGGCGGCGGGGACGTCGTTCAGGGCGGCCTCGATCGCAAAGCTGCCCAGCTTGGTCGAGGGGGTCCGGCTGAACCCGCCGAGGAAGCGGCCGATGGGGGTGCGTTTGGCGGCGACGATCACGGGCTGGGCTAAGGTCACGGGGGCTCTCCTGGATTCAATGGCGTCGAACGGGTCTTTGGGCCGATTCTAGGCCTGTATACACGACTGCTTTCGCACCCGGAACATTCCAGGAGGTCCGCACGATGACTGCCGTCCAGCGCGTTGAGCAAGTCGCCCAGAGCGACATCATGACGATGGATACCCGCCACGGCCCCATCAAGTTCCTGGCGGGTACGGGCATCCTCAGAATGCGGGCCGAGACGCTCCTCACGAAAGAGCCGGACACGATCGCCTGGCTCGACGCCTTCGATCCGGGCGAGGTCTTCTGGGACATCGGCGCCAACGTCGGGGTCTACTCCCTCTATGCGGCCCGCGCGGGCAAGGCCTCCAGAATTCTCGCCTTCGAGCCATCGCCCTGGAATTTCGCAACGCTCGTGCGCTCGGCGGAGCTCAACGGCTGGAACGACCGGATCGCGCCGTACTGCCTGGCGATCTCGGATCAGACCAGGCTCGACACGCTCCACATGAAAAACGCGTTCTTCGGCTCGGCCCAGTGCAGCTTCGGTGCCCCCGTCAATCAATGGGGCGGCGAGCTCGACGTCGCGCTCGAGCAGGCCGCGATCGGATTTTCCATCGATGCGTTCATCGTGACGTTCGATCCGCCCTTTCCGAACCGGATCAAGATCGACGTGGACGGACTCGACGGCGCGGTCGCCCGGGGAATGGCGCGGACCGTGCGCGACGAGCGCGTGCGGAGCGTGCTCATCGAGATCGACCAGGCCCGCACGGGCGAGCTCGACGAGGTGACACAGATCATGCGTGCCGGCGGGCTCGAACTGACCACCCCGCCGCCCGAGGGCGGCTGGCTCGCGTCGAACAACTTCTGCTTCACCCGCCCGGGTTTCTAGATTGGGGATGCGGGTTTCCGCTCCGCTGCTCGTTGCATAGGCTTGTCTCCACAGGTGTATACACCCACTCGGAGCCAGCCCAATGTCGAGCGATTTCGTCCATCTCCCCGCCAACTCGAATCAGGCCCTCGGCATCGCCGAGTACGCGATCGACTTCATGAAGTCGGCAAGCCCCGACCAGGTCGTGCTCGACCGCACCCGCATGTTCCACACGGACGCCTGCCTCTGCGGCCTCTCGGCGCTCGCGCTCGGCACCAACGCCCCCACCGTGCTCCGGAACGAGGCGCTCGGGTACGCCGTGAGCCCGGAATCGCCCAAGGTCGGATCGGCAGAGCAGGCCGGCGCGACGGTCTTCGGTTCATCCAAACTGGTCGCGCCGGAGAAGGCGATCCTGGCCAACTCCTCGGCGGTCCGGGAGTGGGACTCCAACGGTACGAACTTCGGCTACGACCCCGAGCGGGGCAATACGGCGGGCGAATTCGGGCACAACGACTTCTACCCCGTCGCACTCGCGGCGGCGCAGATGATGGGCCTGGACGGCGCCTACGCACTCCGGGGCATGGTGCTCAGCGACGAGATCCGCGGGCGTTTGGCAGAGGTCTTCAGCCTCAAGACGTACAAGATCGACCACGTCGTGCACGGCGCGATCGCCAGTGCCGCGACGTTCGGCGCGATGATGGGCGCGACACCCGAGCAGATCGAGAGCGCGATCGGCATGGTCGTCGCACACGCGATCCCGTTCCGCGCCATCCGCGCGGGCAAGCAGCTCTCGGACTCCAAGGGCGCCTCCGCCGCGATCTCGACCGAGTTCGCGATCACCGCGGTCAAACGCTCGATGAACGGCTTCATGGGGCCCCGCGACATCTTCCGCAACCCCGAGGCGATCTTCCGGATCTTCGAGGGACCGGGCCAGATGTTCACGGCGGTGGGCAAGAAGCCGCACAACACCGAGAAGGCCGACGCGTCACCCTTTGATCTCCATCTGGCCAAGAGCGGCAGCGATTTCACCGTCATGGGCATGCACTTCAAGCTGGGTCTATACGAGCACCAGTCCGCCGGGGCGCTCCAGGCGATGCTCGACCTGCTCGACAAGTGCCCGACGCTCCTGGACGACAAGAACGGCGGCAAGATCAGCAAAATCCGCATCGTCGCCTACGAGCCGGCCTTCGGCATCATCGGCGACCCCGCCAAACGCAACCCGACGACGCGACAGAGCGCCGACCACTCGATGGTCTACATCGTCTCGACGCTGCTCCGCAAGGCGCTGACGACGCAGCAGATCGGCTGGAAGGAGCTGATGCTCGAGCCCGCCGACTACAGCGACTCGGCGATCCACGACTCACGCACTCGGGCGCTCATGGACAAAATCGAATTCGCCCACGGCGGCAAGGAGTACGACAGCAAGTACCCCGACGGCATCCCCACGAGCGTCCAGATCGTCGACACCGACGGCTCCGCGTACGACTCGGGCCTCGTCATGTACCCCGCCGGTCACGCCCGCAACCGTACGGCCGATCTCGAGAGCATCCTGGCCCACAAGTTCCAGCTCCTAGGCAGGCTCGCCTTCGAGAAGCCCGAGCCCATCATCGAGCGGTACAACAGCATCGCCTCGCTCAGCGCCGCTGATCTGCGCACGATCAACGACTACGAGATCATCGTCCGCGGCTCGTTCCGATGAGCCTGTCGATCTGTGTGTACCTCGGCGCCCGCGCGGGCAAAGGTGATCAGTGGGCCCAGGCTGCTCGGGCGGCAGGCCGAGCGATCGCAGAGCAAGGGCACACGCTCGTCTACGGCGGGGGCCAGCTCGGGCTCATGGGCATCCTCGCCGACAGTGCGCTCGAAGCAGGAGGCCGGGTCGTGGGCGTGATCCCGCAGGCCCTCGTCGATCTCGAACAGGCCCACCCGAGGCTCCACGAGCAGCACCTCGTCGCCAACATGCACCAGCGCAAGGCGAAGCTGACCGAACTCGCCGACGCATTCCTCGTTCTGCCCGGCGGCTTCGGCACGCTCGACGAGCTCTTCGAAGCGATCACCTGGCGGCAGCTCCGCTTTCACGCCAAGCCGATCGGGCTCTGGAACGTGGACGGCTACTACGACAAGCTCTGGGCGTTCCTGCAGGATGGACGCGAGCTGGGGTTCATGCCGCAGGCGACTTTCGAGGGGCTCGCGATCTGTAACGAACTGGAAGCGTTTCTTCACTCTCTCGCCGCGATCGGGAACGCCACCGGCGAGCGGTAGCCGGCTTTGTCGTAGGCCCGGACGCCGAAGAACCAGTTGTCCTTGCTGAGTTCGAGCGTGCCCTCGGTGGTGTTGCCGACGTCGATGGCGTCCTGCCAATCGAAACTGGTCGTTTCGCGCCAGACGATCTCGTAGCCGGCGACGTCGCTCTCGGGCGAGGCCTCCCAGCGGAGCGTGGTGTTGTTCGTGAGTTCGGCGACGATGATCCGCGCGTTGGCCGGCGTGCTCGGGGCGTTGGCCAGATGCACAATCGCGGTCGCGTTGAGCTTGGCCACGTCGGCGATGTAGCCGGGATCGACGAACTCGGGCAGATCGCCGAACTGTTTGCCGTCCTCGGTGCGGACGTCCTGGTGCTGGTGGTCGTAGTTCTCGTAGACCTCGGTCATGCGGACGGCCGGGAAGCCTGCTTCATTGAAAGCGGTGTGATCCCCGCCGCGGAGGAAGCGGTCGGGGCGGAAGATGAGCATGGGCTTGACGGGGAGGTCGTGGATGTCCGCGATCTCGCTGACGTATCGCGCGAGCTGGCGCGAGGTGCTGTCGGACTCGGCCGAGAGCGAGCGGAGCATGCGGACCGCGCTCATGGCCCGTCCCTCCTCGGCGAGCACCGCCGTCGGGATGCCCTCGGAGAAAACGCGCACGCGGTCACGTGCGGATTGGCCGTTCGGGCCCGACGGATCACCCACGATATCGCAACTGAGGACCGCACGCACATCCTTGCCGCTCTCGGTGGCCTTGGCGGCGTGCATCCGCGCGCCGTAGAGTCCCTGTTCCTCGCCCGCGACGGGCATGATGACGACCGTGGCGTCGAGGTGTTCGTGCATGAGGGCGCGGGCGACAGCGAGACAGACCGCGGTGCCCGAGCCGTCGTCGTTGGCGCCGGGCGCGTCGGACTCAATGTCGTTGGCCTCGCTGGCGCGCGAGTCGTAGTGCCCGATGACGTAGTAGAGCCGATCGCGCGAGGCGGGGTCCGACCCCGGGATCGTGCAGACAACGTTGACGACCTCGGCGTCTTCCAGAATCAGCCGGCCGTCGGCGGGGACGGTGTGGGATTCGAGTTCGACCGTCACGTCGTCTCGCCCCGCCTCTTCGGCGTATCGCTCGAACTCCAAGGCGAGCCAGCGCCGGGCCGCGCCGATGCCCCTTGTGTCCGAGTCGGTCTGCGAGAGCGTGTGCCGCGTGCCGAAGGAGGCGAGTTTCTCGATGTCGGCCTCAACCTGCTCGGGCGTGACCGCGTGGACGAGGCGATCGACGACCTTCTCGGGCGGTTCGCCGGGGAAGAACGTGGAAGCGAGAGCGACGAGGGCGTGGATGATCATGCGGGCAGTCTACCGGAATCCGAACCCCGCCTGAACTCCTAGAATCGCCCATGACCAAGACCCACCCTGGCGATGCTCTCCGCACACTCATGGATTCCGGCCCTGTGGCGGCCCCCGGCGCGTTCAACGGGCTGGTGGCAAGGGCCGTCAAACAAGCCGGGTTCGACGCGTGCTACGTCTCGGGCGGGGCGCTCTCGGCGTCGTCGGGCGTGCCGGACATCGGGATTCTGAGCCTCGACCGCTTCAAGCAGTGCGTGCGCGAAGTCGCTCTCGGCTCGGGCCTGCCCGTCATCGCCGACGCGGACACGGGCTTTGGCGAGGAGGAGATGGTCCGCCGCACGGTCATAGAGTACAACCACGCCGGCGCCGCGGCGTGCCACATCGAGGACCAAGTCTTCCCCAAACGCTGCGGGCACCTTGCGGGCAAGGCACTCATCCCCATGGCCCAGGCCGTCGCCCGCATGCAGTGGGCGGCGCAGGCTTCGCGCGACTGCACGGACGGGTCGTTCATCGTCTGCGCCCGCACCGATGCGCGGTCGGTCGACGGGCTCGGCGCGGCGATCGAGCGGGCGCAGGCGTACGTCGAGGCCGGGGCGCAGATGATCTTCCCCGAGGGGCTCGAGTCCGAAGACGAGTTCGCACGCTTCGCCGACGAGCTGGGCAAGCTGTGCGCCAAGCCGCCGTACTTGCTCGCCAACATGACCGAGTTCGGCAAGACCCCGATCATCCCGCTCGCCCGTTTCGGCGAGATGGGCTACCACGTCGTGATCTTCCCGGTTTCGACGCTCCGCACGGCGATGGGCGCAGTCGCCAAACTCCTGGCCGATCTGAAGGCCACCGGCAGCGTTTCAAACTCGCTCGATGGGATGCAGAACCGCAAGGATCTGTATGAGATGCTCGGGTACGAGCCCTCCGGCGAGGGTTGGCGGTTCCCGGCGTGATGAAGCCCAGCTGCTGACTGCATACAATCGCCGCGGGCCGACCGATCTCGGCCGCCCACGGACACAAACGCAGCGGGAGTCAGACGTTATGACAGCGACCAAACCGGCGGGACTCGAGGGCGTTGTGGCGGGTGATACCGCGATCTGCTCCGTCGAGCAGGGCGCGCTCATCTATCGCGGCTACGAGATCCACGACCTCGCCGCCAACGCCTGCTTCGAGGACGTCGCCTACCTCCTGCTCCACGGCGAGAAGCCGACCGCCGAGCAGAGCCGATTCTTCAAGGACGAACTCATCGCCAACCGGGCGCTGACGACCCAATCAATCCAGACGCTCAAGCTCTGCGGCCCGCTTCTGAAGCAAGGAACAGCCGTCCCGATGGACGTCGTCCGCACGGTGCTGTCGGTGTCGGGCAACTGCGACCCCGACAGCCAGGACAACTCCCCCGAGGCCAACCTCCGCAAGGCCAAACGCATCGTCGCCAAGATCCCGACCATCATCGGGCATATGCAGAACATCATCGACGGCAAGGACATCATCGCCCCCGACACGGGCGGCGATGCCAAGCTCTCCCACGCGGCGAACCTGCTCTACCTGATGACAGGCCAGCGCCCGACCGCAGAGGCCGAGAAGGTCATGGACGTCTCGCTCATCCTCTACGCCGAGCACGACTACAACGCCTCGACCTTCACGAGCCGCGTCATCGCGGGCACGCTGAGCGACATGCACGGCGCGATGGTCGGCGCGGTCGCGGCCCTCAAGGGCCCGCTCCACGGCGGCGCCAACGAGGCGGCGATGGTCATGCTTGGCGAGATCATGGAGTTCGTGGGCGCCGGCAAGGGCAGCGTGAACGACTGGATGCAGGACGCCTTCACGACGAAGAAGAAGCTCATGGGCTTCGGGCACCGCGTCTACAAGAACGGCGACCACCGCGCCCCGATCCTGCACAAGCTGGGCCGCAAGGTCGCCGAGCAAAAGGGCGGCAAGTTCGTCCAGCTCTTCGACATCGGCGAAGAGGTCCAGAAGATCATGGCCGAGCAGAAGACGATCTACCCGAACGTCGACTTCCCCTGCGGCATGACGTACTACACCATGGGCATCCCCGTGCCCCAGTACACGCCGATCTTCGTCGCAAGCCGCGTGACCGGCTGGGCCGCCCACATCATGGAGCAGCACGCCAACAACCGCCTGATCCGTCCGATCGCCAATTACACCGGGCCGGCGCTGCGCAAGTGGAACGGCTGAGTCAGCTTCCGAGCAATTCGCTATAGATCGCGTCCACCGTCGTCACATGCTCCGGGTAGCTCGTGAGCTTGGTCGCCTTGTGGACATCGCTCGGCGATGGGATCGCGAACTCGCCGCGGATGAGCTGCGTGATGCGCTCGGCGAGCTTCTCGGGTTGCCCCCCGGGGAAGAAGAGCCCGTTGCCCGGGTGCCCGTGCGGGTTGTCCAGCGGCGTGATCGTGTCGGCGGCCCCGCCCAAACGAGCCGCAAGGATCATCTTGCCCGCGTGCAGGTGCTCCCACATCACCAGAGGCGAGTTGTCGAACCAGATGTGAGGCAGCACTCCCACGTCGTACTCGCCCGCCGCGGCGACGAGCTGGATGAGGTCGTACCCGCCGAGGAAGTTGACCTCGGGGAATTTGGCCATGCGTTTGCGGAAGGGCCAGTCTCCGCCGTGGGCGCGGATGACGAACTGGCAGCGTTTCCGTGTGTCGGCGTCGAGCAGTTCGATGGCGCGGACGAGGACCTCAAGCCCCTTGTTCGGGCGCACCGTGCCGAAGAAACCGAACCGGAGCGGGCGTGAAGCGGTCTCGGCCCGCCAGGGCGAATGCTCGTAGTACGGCGAACGCCGGGCGCGTCGGTTGATCTGGTCGAAGTGAGGTTGACCATACGGAACCACGCGGAGCTTTGCGGGACTCAGCCCCATCGAGGCGTGCAGACGCGCGTTGAAGTCACTCGGCGGCGTCACGAGATCGGCTGCGGCCAGCGCCTCGATGCCCGCCACGCGGCGACGGCCGTAGTCGTTGAGCACACGCAGGTGCACGTCCTTGTTCTCAAGAAATTTCTCGTTGGCGTCCATCGGGAGCGGCACGGGCGCGCGTGGGGCTTTACCGGGAGCGGATTCGATGATGTACTCGATCGCGGTGTCCATGCGTCCGGCGGTTTCATGCCCGAGTGCAAGCTGCGTGTCGGGCTTGGATTGCCTACCGACGATGCCCGGGGTGTCGTCACCGCGAAGGGCTTGACGGATCATCCGGCGCGATTTGAGCTTGATCAGCTCGGCCTGTTTCGGCCCGAGCGATCGCTCGGCGATCCGCATCGCGATCCGCTTCAACTTGCGCACGCCGGGCTTGGATTCATCGAGGCAGCCCACGCACCGCCTGCCGCCCTCGTAATCGAAGCAGAGCTCGTGCTCGCTGTGGATCAGATCCACCTGCGGGCAGACGTGCCAGTAGTTGTGGAGCGTCACCACCACGGGTATCCCCGCGGCCTTGATCGCGGCAATCAGATCCAGCCCCTGTCCCTCGAGCGAATGCGAGTGCACAAGTTCGACGCCCTGCTCTTGCAGGAAAGAAACGACAAGCTCGGACTGCTTCCTCGACTCGGTTTCACGCCTGGGATTCTGGAAATTCGCTGCCGAGGGGGAGAGATTGGGGCTGTTGATGAGCTCGTGGCACTCGACGCCGCGCCAGGTTTCACGCGGGCGGATGCGCATGCCCGGGATGAGCGAGTACTGGATCCCGCTCGACAGGTAGAGCACCCGGTGGCCCATCAGCGCGAGGCCCGCGGCGAGCTCCGACGCGTTCAGGTTGTACCCCGTGCCCTCGGCCGCCTGGAGCGCCAGCCTGGCCCAGCCCAGGATCGCGATCGTGCGGGGCTGGCTCGCTCGGGGCCAGCCGGGCGGGATGGGCCCCGTCTCGCTTGGGCTCGGTGATCGCGGCATGGTGCTCCTCAGCTCGTGTGCGACGGGTGCTGCTGGAGCTGCCACGCGTGCCAGACGGATCGGAACCCCAGCATCGCCCACCGCCACGCAAACCAAAGCTTGCGTGAAAGGCCGTCACGCTCGATGAGGACCCGCTCGGCGTTGCCGTCGAGGACGTGCAGCGTGTGCCGACCTCGCAGCATGGGAAAGTCGCACGACCGATCAAACACGACGACCGCCCGAGGTGGACGCCTGAGCCAGCGGATCTGACGCATGAGCTTGTCGCGACGCCGTGAGCGATATACCACGGCTTCCGGGCGGTACGAGCCCGAAAGCGGAGGCTCCCCGCCGTGCGCGGGCGTGGCGGCGGCCTCGGACACGAGCATCACCCAGCGGGGCAGGTCCTTGCTCCGGCCCGATGCGATCAGCGATCGCATCACCGAGGCCCGAAAGTGCTCCGCGGCGAGCTTGGCCGCCTGCGTCGGGCAGACAAGCACGACATCGCCGAACCCGCCCAGGGCGCGCACCTGGTGCAGCGCATCGAGCGTGGGCGTGAACGCGGACTCGCCATCCTTGAGCTTGCCCCCGATGTCACGGATGCTGTCGTTCACCGCGGACATCAGCAGGTCCGCCTCGTGCAGCCGCCGGTTGAGGATCGCGGATTTGGATTGGCTCATGAGCTGCGCCGACCATCGCAGGCGCGCCCGCCGAAGCCCTGGCCTGCGGATGTTCTTCTCGATCATCCAGCCCATGTTCCGGTTGAGGTAGTACCCGCGTTGCGGCGTCAGCTTGTGCGTCCAGGGCGTGTGAAACACGATCGCATCCATCGCACAGACCACGCGCTTGCCGCGGCTGCGAAACCGGAGACACCAGTCCGCGTCGTCGCAGTAGATGAAGAACCGCTCGTCCCAGAATCCGACTTCCAGCACATCGCTCCATCGCGACAAGAGTGAGCACGCGCTGACGATGTCCACGTCGCGGATGCCCGAATACACGGGCCGGCCCCGCTCGTCGCGGGACACCTCGCGCCACTGGCGGTATTCCTCGGCGAGCGGATTGCTCGCCGCGGGCTCCGGGCCCATCAGCCCAGTCTTCGGATCGAAGTAGATCGTGCTCTCGATCGTCGTGCGCCGATCGCCGAGGTCCACCGTCCGCGACCCGACAAGCGAGATCTCCGGATCCATCGCGGCAGCCGACAGCAGCCTCGAAAGCGCCTCGGCGGGCAGATCGATGTCGTCGTCGAGCAGCCAGACGAAGTCCGGCGCGTCTTCGTCCCTGAAGCGATCGCGGACGAACATGAACCCCGTGTTGAACCCGCCGCAACCGCCCAGGTTGTGCGCGTTGCGCACCACGGTGAGCGAGGCGAACCCGGGCGTGTTGATCTGCTGGCCGATGCTCAGGCGGTCGCGGAAGTTGGGCTCGAGCGCCCGGCGTGTCTCGTTGTCGACGAGGCGCTCGGGCCCGAACGCGCGGGCGATGTGGTCGGTCGTGCCGTCGGTCGAGGCGTTGTCCACAACCACCACGTGCAGCGCCGAGCAGGCCCGGGTCTGGGCGACCAGCGCCCTGAGCACGCCGGACACCATCTCCTTGCGGTTCCAGGTGACCACCACGGCGACCACCCGCGCAGCCCGCGTCTGGATCCGGGGCGGCGCGATCGCGGGCGATTCCGTCTGGATGGGCTGGAGGCTCGTTTCCTGCACGTCAACTCCGTCTGTCCGGGCCTTGCCCGAGCGCGGGCGTTGGATCTGACTTTAGCGTGCGCGCATAGACATCGACAACCTCGCACGCGTGCTCCTTCGGCGTTGCCCCCGGACGCACCCCCGACCAGAGCTTTCCGACGAGATCGGGCTCCGTGATGAGCCTTTCAAGCTGGGAAGAGGCACCGAGTCGGTCGTTTCCGCGGAAGAGGAGGCCGTTGACGCCGTGCTCGATCAGGTCGGGAATCCCGCCCAGTCTCGCCCCGAGCACCGGCAGGCCCGCGTTGAGCATCTCGATCAGCGTTTGCGGCCCGTTGTCCCACCAGACCGAGGGCACGATCCCGATGTCGCGCCCCGCGAGCAGCTTCGGCAAGTCCGCCGGCGCATACGCCCCGCCCAGTTCGAGCCCGGCGAGCCTGGGCCGGATCGCCTCCGCCCGCTCGCGGATCCCCGGACACCCCGGCCCGAACGCCGCCAAATGCATCCGGCTCCGAAACTCGGCGGGGAGCATGGCGATCGCATCGACCAGCATGTGCAGGCCCTTGTAGTAGTTATTGAAACCGAGGAAAGCGAGCCGGAGCACGCCGTCGGATCGGTCGCGCGGGGTGAGCCGAGTCCGGTGAACACCCGCGATGCGCTGGACTTGGATCCGCGCAGATTCCACCCCCATCGCGCCCGCAAGCGAACCAACGAAATCCGAAACCGCCAGCACCCGGTCGCAGTTATGAATCGCCCTGACCATGGCCCGCCTCCGCGCGCCAAATGAGTGATCAACCCGTGATGCCGATGCCCCGTCGGGCGGGAGATTCTCGAGGGACTCCCACCACTCGTGACCCTGCTCGATGAGCCGCGCGGTCGCGGCGGTTGGCGTCCCCGATTCCTCGAATCGCAAAATGGGCGGCAAGGGCGGCGGCGCGATGCTCGGCGGCTCCGCAGCGATCACGCCCGCGCGTCGAGACTTCTCCCGATCCACATCGATCGGCCTCTCGCATTCGGCGCATCGCCTCCCCCCCAGATAGTCCAAGCAGGGCGTCCGCCGACCGTGCATCAGATACACCTGCGGGCAGAACGGGTGGTGGTTGTGCAGGCTCATCACCACTCTCGCGCCCGCTTCACGGAACGCCCCCACGCACGAGGCCGAGAGCCCCTCGAGCGTGTGGATGTGCACCACATCCGGCTTCCATACCCGAACCACCTCACGCATGACCGCCTCAAGCTCGGGTGACTCCGCTTCATTCGAAGCCTCTGCAAAGTTCCACAGCGCCGGAGCCAGGAAAGGGGAATTGACGACCTCCAATCGATCGATGCCTTCCCAAGACGTCAGCTGCCTCAATCGGGGTGAGGCGATGCTGTCGGTTGCCGAACCCAGGTACGTGCTCCCGCTCGACAGAGCGCCGACCACATGCCCGAGATCGCGCTGTTCTCGGGCGAGGGTCTGCATATAACCGGCGATCCCGCCCGCCTCGCCCGGCGTACTCCCGATGCCTGCAAAGTTGGCGTGAAGCACCCGCATTCAGTCCGTCTCCGGGTACTCGCAACCGCGGCTGTTCGCCCCGTACCCGCAGAGACGATACAGTGCCAAGAGCCCCAGCAAGGAGCCGCGATGCTTGGAGAATGGATCAAGTCCAAACGACTCGCCGTGGAACGCCAATTGGCGTACCTGCACAAGCTTCGTCTGCGGGCACTGGGCGTGCTGGTCGGGCTCGGGCTGGCGGCTTTCGGGATCATCAGCATGACCACCGCCCCGGCGTGGCCCGTGGTCTTCGGCGCGGTCGCCGTCGCAGCTCTGGTCGTCAACAAGGTCGCCGCCCAGCTCAGCCGAACCGTCTGCATCGGGTGCGGCCAGAAAATCGACGCCGAGCCCGTCGGGCAGTACGGCGTCGTCTGCCCCAGCTGCGGCACCGTCTCGGCATCGTCCAAGGCCGATCAGCACGAAACCCTCGTCATGCTCGATGATGAACTCTCGCCCATCGATCCCTCCGACGTCGACCCAACCGACGCCTGAAAGCAAAGCCGGGCACCCGAAGGCGCCAGGCTTGTGTGATTCAACCCTGAAATGCCGATCGCTCGCCTCGGCTTACGAGGCCTTCTGCGACTTGACGTGGGCGTCCCAGTCGGCCTTGCTGACCTCCTCGACCTCGTTGCCCGCGATGATCGCGTCGAGCGCCTTGTGCTCGAGGATCTGCTGCACAACGGTGCCGATCTGGTTATTCTGGATCAGGTACTGGCGGAGCTGCTCGGGGCGGACGCCCTGGCGGAAGGCCATCTGGGCGATCGCGCCCTCGACCTCGGCCTGCTGGATCTGCACGCCGCGGTCCTCGGCGACCTTCTGCAGGATGAAGAAGAGCTTGGTCTCGCGGATCGCCTCGCCCGCCGAAGCCTGGCGAAGAGCCGCGATGTTCTTCTCGATCTCCATCTGGTCCACGCCGCGGTACATCAGCTCAGCCCGCTTGCGTCCGAGCATCCGCTCGGCCTGCTGGGCGGTCAGACGCTTGGGCAATTCCATCTCAACATCCTTGAGGAGGTGGCTCGCAACCTGCTGACGCATCAGCATCTGCTGCTCAACCGAAGCTCGCTGCTCGATGCGGTTCCTGATCGCGTCCTCGAGCTGCTTGCGGTCTTCCATGCCCATGCGCTCGAGCAGGTCCTCCAGCTTGGCGGGGATAATCCGGTCGATCCGCTCGACCTTGAACGTGATGACCAGGTCCTGACCGCGGACAGCCTCGACCTCGTGGTGCTCGGGGCCCTTGGTCTTGATCGTGATCTCGTCGCCCGCCTTTGGCTTGCCGAGCTGCTTGGCGAAGTCGGACACGAGCACGCCCAGGATCATGCCCTCGCTCTCGGTCGGAACCTGGATGACCGCGCCGGGGATGTCGTGAATAACCGTGTCGCCGGCCTTCATGATGCCGTGACCCGAAACGTAATCGCCGGGCTCGGGGGCCTCGCGCTCTTCGAGCTCGCCCTCGGCCAGGCAGATCTTTTCAATCTCGTCGGCGATCGCCTTCTCGTCGAGTTCGAACTTGGGCTTCTTGATCGCGATCTTGTCGAGCGCGGGCATCTCAAACTCGGGCAGGACTTCGACGTCCACCTCGAAGACGAGAGGCTTGCCCGCTTCGAGCTCGGCATCGGGGAGCGACTCGGAGATCGGGCTCCCGACGACGCGGAGCTTGTGCTCCTCGATCGCCTCGGAGTAAGCCGCGGAGACGAGCTGGCTCTTGGTCTCGGTGCGGAGGGTGTCGCCGAATCGCTTCTTGAGGAGCGACTTGGGTGCGTGTCCCTTGCGGAAACCGGGCAGAGCCGCTTCCATCGAGAGCGCGTCGAGGGATTCGTCGATCCGCTCGGTGACCACGTCTGCGGGCACCTCGATCCGGAGCTTCTTGAGGCAGGGCCCCGCGTCGGTCACGGTGCAGGTGCTGGTACGCTGTGCGGCAGTCTCGGACATGGATGCTTCCTTCGGCTCTATAGAACGACACATGGACACCCACCCGGACGCCAATCCGGGCGGGCAATCTGCGGGAGTAGAGTGTAGAACCCACCCGGCGTGAGACCAACCCGGGCGGGAATCGGTTGACCCACCCTCAGCGGGAGGTCATGATCGCCCTCAGGCCGGAGTGGCGGAATGGCAGACGCGGCGGATTCAAAATCCGCTTCTAGAGATAGAGTGGGGGTTCAAGTCCCCCCTCCGGCATTCCTCAGCAAAGCTGACTCGTGAACCAACCCCGCCCTACACACAGCCCGAATTGGAGCCCGCCATGAGACACCTGTCCCGTTCTGTCATTGTCCTCGCCGTGCTCTCCCTGCTTGGAGGTTCGCTCGGCCTGAACACCCAGCCCGATGTGGCATACACCGGCGTCTCCAGGCCCTCGACCACCCGGGAGCTCGCCTTCGCCGTCCGGGGCAAAGTGGGCGAGGTCACGGTCGAGCCGGGCGACCGGGTGACGATCGGGCAGGAGCTCATGCGGCTCGAGGACGCGGTCCAGAAGGCCACGCTCGAGCTCGCCAACGCCCAGCTCGCCGACGACACACGCCTGGAACTCGCCCAGATCTCCGTAGAATTCAACGCCGAGGAAGTCCGACTGGTCGAGCAATCCATGAAGGACGGCGGCGCCAACGAGCAGGACGTCCGCTCAGCCCGGTTCAACTTGGCCAGAGCCAAGGTCGAGCTCCGAGCCGCGGAATCCGAGATGCTCCAGCGGGGCCTGACCCAGAAACGCGAACAGGCCCGGCTCGACGAGATGCGGATCGTCTCACCCATCGAGGGCGACGTGATCCGCGTCGATAAGCGCGAGGGCGAAACGGTCGACGAGCAGACCTCGGTCATCACGGTCGTCCAGGTCGAGCCTCTGCGGATCGACGTGAGCGTGCCCGTGACCGTTTCGCAGGAGCTCAGGATCGGCCAGACCGCGAGCGTCCACTGGCTCGACATCAAGACCGACGAGCCCGCCACCGGGAAGGTGATCTTCATCTCAAGGGCCGGCGAGGCGAGCGTGCGCGAGGTGCTCGTCCGCATCGAGGTGCCCAACGACGAGGGCCTGCCCAGCGGCATGCACGCCCGGGTGCGCTTCGCGGGGGATTGAGACACCGGGACCCGAAGGTTGGTCCCGGGGAATGAGACGTATAGGCTTCCGGCCCGGGAAGGCGTACCCGACAGGGTGGGCCCCGAGGAGATGGAGCCGGAACCGCCCGCTCCCGAACGCATACCAAAAATGAAAGGCGACACCCAAATGGCCGACGAGCAGCAGCAACAGCAGATCCAGCTCCGCATCGACGAGTCCAAGATGCAGACCACCTACGCCAACACCATCCGCACCTCGACGACCGCCGACGAGGTCGTGCTGGACTTCGGCATGAACCTGCCCGTGCAGGGCCCCGACGGCCAGGCCGCGCTGCAGTTCGGCGTCGGGAGCCGGATCGTGATGAACTGGTCGGGCGCCAAGCGTCTGGCGATCACGCTCGGTCAGGTCATCCGCCAGTACGAAGAGCGTCACGGCGAGATCGTGATCCAGCGCGGCGGCCCCGCTGCCCCCGGCGGCGATGCACCCAAGCTGGCCGACTAACGCCCGCTGACAGGCGCCGCCCATGACGAGTGAACAGGAAGTCAGCGACCGGCCGGAACAGATCACTGCGGGCAATCAGCCCGGGGTGAGCCGGGCCAAGACCGGTCGGCAGGCCGCGTTGCGCGAGTTCCTGGGCAAGCTCCTTGCTTTCCAGTGCAAAATCACCGGCGCCGAATCCGGCGCTGTTTTCTTGCGCGCCGGCCAAGGGCGATCGGGCGGTCTGTTCGTTTCGTACCACGCCGAAGCCGACGGCACGTTCGACGAATCGACCTCGCGCAAACTCGCGACGATCGGCGAAAAAGCCTCGGCAAGCCAGCCCGCGGGCATCGTCGAACCGATCACCCTCACCGGAGCGCAGGACCTCTACGCCACGGGCGCGACGCATTACGCGATCGCCTCGCCTCTGCTGGCCAATGGGGCATCCGAGGGCGCGTGCATCGTGCTCGTGCCTGCGAGCGATCGCGAGCCCGTGGCCATCAAACAGGATCGGCTCAGCCTCAGCATCTCACGGTTCGAGTCCTTCCTCTGGCAGCAGTCGTTCGTCAACGAAGCCGAGCAGAAAGTCATGCTCCGCGAGACGCTCGAACTGCTCGATCAGGCGCAGCGGGGCTCCTCGGCCCGCGCGATGGGCTCGCTCCTCTGCGACGAGATGCGGCGGCGCTTCGGGTGCACACGTGTCTCGATCGGGATGATCCGGGGCGATCAACTCAAGGTCATGTCGGTCAGCGGCGCCGACGATCTTGATCGGCATGCGCCGACGGTGGAAGCCCTCGAATCGGCGATGGAAGAGACCGCCCTCCAGGACGCCGAGGTACTCTTCCCGCCCTCGGCGTCGCTCGAACGAGAGCCCGGAAGCCGGCGAGTCACGCACGAGCACGCCCGGCTGAGCGAGGCCTACGGCCCTTCCTCGATCGTGAGCCTGCCTCTGCGGATCGATGATGACATCGTCGGGGTGTTGGTTCTCGAACGCGACGCCTCAGACCCATTCCCAGACGCCGTGCTTCCGCTGCTGCGACTGGTCGCCGAGTTCGTGGGGCCTGCCGTGTACACGCGCCGGCTCGCCGACCGGCGCACGCCCGAGGTGGTCCGCGACGACTTTCTTGACCTGGGCGCGGGCATCGTCGGGCCGAGACACACGGGCAAGAAACTCATCGCGCTCGCGGCCATCGTTATCTTTGTCGTGCTAGCGGCTCTTCCGATCCCGGCAAACGTCAAGGGCTCGATGGAGATCCGCGCCGAAGTGGGCCGTGCGATTGTGCCCCCCTACGCGGGCTATCTCAAAAGCTTTGACGCCAGACCCGGTGACAAGGTCACCAAGGGCCAGATCGTCGCCCGCATGGAGACGCGGGATCTTGAGATGTCGTTGCTGCAACAGGACGAGAGCCTGACGACGCTGCAAACGCAACGGGACAACGCGCTCGCCCGCGGCGAACTCGCCGAGGCACGCAAGCACGAAGCCGAGATGGAAGAAACCCAGGCCCATATCGATCTGATCAACGAGCGGATCTCGCTCTCGGAGCTGCGATCGCCGATCGACGGCATTATCAGCCGCGGCGATCTCGAAAAACTCGTCGGCGCGCCGGTCGATGCCTCCAAGGCGCTCTTCGAAGTCGTGGGCAGCGGCGTGCACGTCATGATCGAGGTGGGCGAGCGGGACGCGGGAAGGGTTGCCGTGGGGCAATCGGGCACCATCTCCAGCCGGGCACGCCCGGGTCGACAGATTTCGGTCACCGTGGACCGTGTCAACCCGGTCGCCCAGCCCCGAGAGGGCGCCAACGTATTCGTGATCGAAGCGACGCTCGAAGAGACGCCGGATTGGCTGCGCCCCGGGATGACCGGAACCGCACGCCTGAACGACGGCTGGAGCACGCCGCTCTGGGAACTCTCACGCCCGCTGGTCGAAGCGTTCCGTCTCTGGTCCTGGCTGTAACGACGAAGGAGAGGCGTGCTTGGCGCTTTTCAGCGACAACTCGGCCGGGACGTTCGCCGACACGTGGTACCGTGTCGCGGACCAGAAGCCCCGCGTCAGCGTGCACGCCCGGTTCGTCCGCCAACGCCACGGCCCCACGGTCAGCTACGTCATCGACGACCCCGCGGGCGGGCACTACTACCGCCTGACGGAATCGGCGCGGTTCTTTCTAGGGCTCCTCAACGGTCGCCGATCGGTCAACGATGCGTGGGAAGCATGCCTCGCCCAACTGGGTGACGATGCGCCGAACCAGAAGGAATGCCTGGAACTGCTCGCACAGATGCAGCTTTTCGGCCTACTTGTCGGTGATCAGCCCATCGCCCCGGACATGGTGCCCGAGCGGCTGGCGCGATTCCGGCAGCAAAGGCTGAGTCAGCGCACGGGCAACTGGATGTTCTTCAACATTCCATTGATCAACCCGGAGCCGGTGCTGCGGGCCATGTCGCCCTTGCTGCGCGTGCTCTGGGGCTGGCCGGGGCTGACCGTCTGGCTGGCACTCGTGCTCGGTGCGATCGGCGTAATCGTGACTCATGCGGGGCAACTGAGCAGCTCGCTCAATGGGATTCTCGCCCCATCCAATCTGGCCTGGCTCGGCGTGCTTTTCCTGTTGATCCGGGCGGTCCACGAGTTCGGTCATGCGATGGCGTGCAAAGCGATGGGAGGCCGATGCACGGAAATCGGTGTGATGCTGATCGCTTTCCTGCTGCCGCTGCCCTACTGCGATGCGTCGAGCTCGTGGAAATTCCCGGAATCCTGGAAGCGCGTGCTCGTGGCCTGCGGCGGCATGATCGTCGAGATCTTCTTCGCATCGATCGCGGCCTACGTCTGGGCCTTCTCAGAGGCGGGCCTGATCAAGACACTGGCGTTCAACACGATGGTCATCTCGGGCGTGTCGACGATCATCTTCAACGCCAACCCGCTCCTGCGGTACGACGGCTACTACATCCTCTGCGACCTGATTGGCTCGCCGAATCTGGCACAGCGCGCCAGGCAGACATGGCTCTTCCTGATCCAGAAGCACATCTTTGGCGTGCCGACGCTTCGGGCGCCGTACATCCGCGACAAGACCGAGCTTCGCATGATGCTGGTGTATCACGCGCTGGCGATGCCCTACCGCCTGTCCGTCACGCTGGCGATTCTGCTGCTGATCTCGGCGCAGTATCTCTCGCTCGGACTCATCCTCGCGGTCGGGTTCGGCGTGCTCTGGCTCATCTGGCCCGTCGTGAAGTGCGCCTGGTTCCTGCTGACTTCCCCGGTGCTGCTCGGGCGACGATCCCGAGCACTATCGATCTCGCTCGGAACGGTCGCTGCGCTTCTGCTTGTGATCGGCGTGATCCCTCTGCCTGCGTCGAGCACGCTGCCCGCAGTCGTCGAATCAGTGGGGATGGAAGTCGTGCGCGTGGACTCGGCTGGATATGTCGTCAGTGTCGATGCGGTCCCGGGTCAGGTTGTGTCCAAGGGCGATCTCCTTATTGTGCTCAGCAACCCCTCCCTGGACGCGGACGCCCGCGCCGCCGAAGCCCGTGCCGCGTATGCCCGGGCCGCGCGTGACGACGCCGCGAGCCGCAACGCCGCGTCGCTCCGCATCGCCGATTCCATACTGGAAAGAGCCGAGTCGGAGATCATCGAGTACCGGCGCCGAATCGATGCGCTCCAGATCAGAGCGCACACGACGGGTATGTACGCCGCTGCCGGCGGTACGGGGCTCGACATCCTCAATCTGCCCGGTCGCTATCTGGACCGAGGGATGATCATCGGTGTGATCATCCCGGAGAAGAGCCTGGTCGTGCGGGCCGCGGTGACGGACGCCAAAGCCGGAGCCGTCATCCCCGTGCTCAATCGCGGGAACGTCCCCGCCGAAGTGCGCCTCATCGGCGAGGCAGGCCGAACGATCGACGGGACGGTCGAACGCATCTGGCCTGCCGGTTCACGCGAGCTCGAAACGATCCAGTTCTCGGCGGTCACCGGCGGTGATCTGCTGACCAACCCGCGGCAGAGCGATCAGACACTCGAAACATTCACGCTCCTCGACGTCCGGCCGGACTCGGACACAGGACTCCTGCCCGGGCGTCGCGCCAAGGTGCGCGTGCAGATCGAGCCGAGCACGCTGCTCTCTCGCGCGAGCCGACGGATCAGGCAATTTATTGGCGGCAGACTCCAGTGAGCGCCTTGGAAAGCGAGCAGGCGCCGCTCTCCCGCAGGCTCTGGCCCCACCTCTCACGCTCGGTCCGACGCACGCCCCCGCCGCAAGGCCCCGACATCCTGGGAAGCTGGGTGCGTGGGCTTGTTGTGCGCCATCAGCACCGGCACGACCGCAGCGCGCGAGCGGCATTGATCATCGAACAATCGGAATCACTCCGCAATTTCAGCGACGCCGCCCTGAACGAGACGATCGCCAAGGCACGCGACGCGGTGCTCCTCGGTCGAGATCGAGACGCGGCAGTCGACGAAGCCTACGCGGTGATACGCGAGTGCATCCGGCGTGAACACGGGATCGGCCTCTATCCCGAACAGATCATCGGCGGGCTCATCATGTCCGAAAACGCCTGCGCCGAGATGGCCACCGGCGAGGGCAAAACCGTCACCGCGATCCTTCCCGCGGTCCTGCACGGCTGGTCCGGCAGGGGCGTGCACGTGCTGACCGTCAACGACTACCTTGCCAACCGGGACGCGGAGATCACCTCGCCCGTGTACCGACGGCTCGGCCTCAAGGTGGGGATCGTTCTGGAATCGACGAAGCGTACGCAGCGGCGAGCCGCATACGACGCCGACATCACCTACGCGGCGGACAAACAGGTCGTGTTCGACGCCCTCCGCGATCGCCTGCTCGCGCCGACCCGGACTTCGCTCTCGGAAACGCTCCTGCAACGCATCTCGGGCGAGGGCGATCCCCAATGGATGTCCAAGATCGTCCTGCGCGGCTTCCACGCGGTCATCATCGACGAAGCCGACAGTGTACTCGTCGACGAGGCGGCGACCCCGGCCATCATCGCGGCAGAGGAACTCGATGCCGGCAGCGGCGAGGACCCGTCGGGGAAGCATCACCGGATCGCCGCCGAGATCGCCCGCGATCTCGTGCTCGATCAGGATTACAAGGTCGACCGCAAGCTCCGCCACGTCGAAATCACTGATGAAGGTCGCGAGCGGCTTGTGAAGATGACCCAGCAGCTCCCGAGCTTCTGGACGGGCCCGAGGCGGAGCGAAGAGATCGTGCGCACCGCACTCATCGCCAAGGAAATCCAGATCCTGGGCGACGATTACATCATCCGAGACGACAAGATCGAGATCGTCGATCGTTCAACGGGACGCGTGCTCGAAGGCCGCCAGTGGCAGATGGGGCTTCACCAGGCCGTCGAGGCCAAGGAAGGTCTGGATACAACAAAGGCTCGGCGCACATCGACGCGGATCAGTTACGCGCGGTTCTTCCAGCAATACCGGCACGTCGCGGGCATGAGCGGCACCTTGAACGAAGTCGCCAGCGAACTCTGGCGCACCTATGGACTCTCGGTTGTCCGGGTCCCGACCCACAGGCCCGTGATCCGTGAGGTACGCCCCGACGCGGTTTTCGCGAACGAAGAGGACAAGCTTCTGGCGGTCGCCGACCGCGTGCAGGAAGTCCACGCAACGGGTCAGCCGATCCTGGTCGGCACACGCAGCGTGCTGACTTCCGAGCGTCTCGGGAAGCTGCTCGCCGAGCGAGGCGTTCACTGCCGGATTCTCAACGCCGAACGCGAGCGAGAGGAAGCAAGCATCGTCGAACTGGCGGGCAAGGTTGGCGCGGTGACGGTCGCGACGAACATGGCCGGCCGGGGAACGGACATCAAACTCGACCCGCAGGCGCGCGAACTCGGGGGCCTGCTCGTCCTGGGCACCGAGCGCCACAGCGAACGCCGGGTCGACCGCCAGCTCTTCGGCCGCGCCGGCAGGCAGGGCGATCCGGGGGCCGCGCAGATGTACGTCTCGCTTGAGGACCAGCTCATTCTCGCGTCGGGACTGCCTCCCCTTATCTGGCTAGCGAGACGCTTTCCAGTGCGGCTGACGCGGGCAATCCTCTGGAAACAGGCCCAATGGCTTGCCTCAAAGAGGGCGGTTTCCCACCGAATCTCCACCGCCCGCTCCGACGCCTGGCACGAAATGGCGATGCACACCCTCGGACGGTGATCGACTCACGCATTGATTTTTGGTACACTGGGTGATCTCAAGGAAAGGAGGCGCCCGGCATGCTCGAACCCAAAGACAACACGAACGCTCCGATCAAGCGCCGCTTCGTTCCAAACGCACCCTACCGCGTCGCCCACGATCTCCACGGCGACTGGTGGATCTGGAAACGATCCAACACCAACACCTGGACCACCTTCCAGCGGTGCAAGTCCGAAGCAGAGGCTCAATTCGTCTGCGACGAACTTATCGCGGGCGGCTCGATCACCGAGTCGCCGACCGCCAACGCCAAGCACTGATCAGCCGAATTTGCGAGACAGCTTGCCGGCTCTCGGGCACCCCGGGATCGCTGTGATTTGCATTGGGCGGGCCGATCCGCAAGAATCCGCCCATGATTGAATCGCAAACTGTCGGCGGGGGCGGACGCAAGGGCATCCTGGACCTGGTGGAATGGATCGGCAACAAGCTGCCCGACCCGGCGGTGCTGTTCCTGATCGGCGCCGCGGTCGTCATGCTCGCCAGCCAAATCGCGGTTTCCTCCAACTGGACCGTGCACCCGAAAAAAGCGGTCAGTTCGATCAACGCCGAAACGGGCGAGCCCGCGATCAGCTTCGTGGATGACGAGACCAAGGCCGCCATCGAGCCGGTGAGCCTGCTCACGACCGACGGGCTCTACTGGTGCCTGACGAGCATGGTCACCAACTTCATGGGCTTTGCCCCGCTCGGAATCGTTCTGACCGGCATGCTGGGCATCGGGGTCGCCGAGCGGACGGGAATGATCGGAGCCCTGCTCAAGGCGTTCATGAAGGTCGTGCCCAACACGCTCCTGACCCCGACGATGCTCTTCCTCGGGATCATGAGCTCGATGGGGCTGGATGCGGGCTACGTCGTGCTCCCACCGCTCGCCGCGGCTCTCTACAAATCGGTCGGGCGTTCGCCCCTGGCCGGCATCGCAGCGGTCTTCGCGGGCGTCGCTGCGGGCTTCAACGCCAACCTGCTCATCACGGGTCTCGATCCGATGCTCGCGAACCTCTCCCAGATCGGCGCCCGCGTGCTCGACCCGGACTACTCGGTCGCGGCGACCTGCAACTGGTGGTTCGCCATCTGCTCGACCTTCGTCGTCACGCTCATGGGCTGGGGCGTCTCGTCCTGGTTCGTCGAGCGCCGGCTCAGCAAGAAATCCGCCGAGGACGGCGGGCCCACCGCGATCGACGCGAGCGACCTGGAAGCCCAGCAGCTCTCGGCGAACGAGAAACGCGGGCTCTCCTGGGCCGGGGGCACGATGGCGCTGCTCCTGGCGATCTTCGCCGCGACGGTGCTCATCCCGGGCATGCCCCTGCACGACCGGACCATCCCCGTCCCCGATAAGCCGGGCCAGACATGGCTCGCCGATGTCGCCGATGTTCATGTCGATACTTCACCCACGCTCGATCCGAAGCTGGTCGTCGAAGGCAAGGGCCACTACACCGACGCTTCCCTGACGACATTCGTCACCGAGAAGGGTGAGGTTCTCGTCAAGCGGAACCCGCCCTTTGAACGCTGGGTGAACGTGGTCACGCCGCTCCTGTTCCTCGGGTTCATCATCCCGGGCCTGGTCTACGGCATCGTCCTCAAGAACGTCAGCTCGAGCAAGGACGCCGCCAAGGTCATGATCGACTCGATCGCCAACATGGCGCCGATCATCGTCCTCGCCTTCTTCGCGGCCCAGTTCATCGAGTACCTCAAGTTCAGCCAGCTCGACAAGATGATCGCCTTCGAGGGCGGGATGATGCTTGCCGGCAACGAGATGAGCAAGCAGAGCCTCATCGTCGCGTTCATCGTTGTCACGATGGTGTTCAACCTCTTCGTCGGCTCCATGTCCGCCAAGTACACCATGTTCGCCCCGATCTTTATTCCGATGCTCATGTTCGTGGGCATCAGCCCCGAGCTCACCCAGGCGGCCTACCGCGTGGGCGATTCCACAACAAACATCATCACACCGCTGAATCCCTACCTCGTGATCATCCTCGTCTTCATGCGTGAGTACGCCCCCAAGGGCGGCATGGGCACGCTCGTCGCGATGATGATGCCCTACACGATCGTGTTCACGATCGGCTGGACCATCCTGCTGCTGATCTGGATGACCATCGGCGTGCCCCTCGGGCCCTCGGCAGGACCGCTCGAGTACACGATCCCCACGACAACGCTCAACGCGCCCGCAGCGCCCTGATCGACGAGCGGAACGCGATCGAAAAAGAAACCGGCCCACGGGGTGAACCGTGGGCCGGTGAGTCATGAGCGATCCGTGTCGGCTGATCAGCAGCCGGCGTTGAAGTTGGCCACCCAGGCGGTGAAGTCCGCGGGGGTGCAGGAGCCGTCGTCGTTCTGGTCGCACTCGGCGGCCATCGCGTTGAACGCGGCCACCCAGGCGGTGAAGTCAGCCGGGGTGAGCGAGCCGTCGCCGTTGACGTCAGCAACGCAATCGGCGATCGCAGCCGGGCCGACGCCCGGGATGTCGAAGAGGTTGGTCGCCGAGGACTTGAACATGCCAAGGACCGTGTCGACGTTCTCGGGGGCCGAGTCGGCGTCGAAGCGGAAGTTGTACACCGTGCCCCAGCGGAGCGCGTTGCTGTTGGGGTCAACGGCGTGCGTGTTCGGGGAATTCCAGGTAACGCTGTCGGAGGCGACCGTGGCGGTCCAGTCGGTGTTGTCGAAGGGCTCGCCCGAGTGGTAGTCGACGTCGTGGAAGCCGACGTTGGTGACGGTCACGCCGCTGCCCACGGGGATGCTGAAGCTGCCCGCGGCGCGGTTGCTGTTGAGGTTCTGGATGGCGTACTCGTAGTGCCAGGTGCCATCGCCGTTGTCGGTGACCTTGTAGCCCACGACGAAACGGCCGTCGAAGGGCACGTCGTAAAAGACGAGCGTGACGGCGGGATCAAAGTCCTGCCAGGCCTGCATCGCGGGCTTGCCACGCTGCGTCGCGCCCGTGAACGACATGTTGTACCCGCCGCTCTGGAGGCTGCCGATGTTGATCCGGCGGTACGAGGCGTTGTTGTCGTCGTTGCCTGCCGCGGCATCGTCCGGGGAGATGTACTGGCCTTCGCCGAAGAACAGAGCGCCCGGGTTGAGCGAGGGGTTCACGTCATCGTTGCGGACCTGGATGCGCTTGTAGATGGAATTGCCTGACTGCCCGTCGCCGGTGAATGGCCAGGGGTACTCGCCCTTGGTCGGGTTCACTTCGAACTTCGGGCCAAGACCCGACTGGCCGCCGTTGAGACCGGCGCTGTAGGGGTCGTTGCACCCCGGGCCGAGGCCGCTGCCGCCGAGAGACGAGGGCTGGCAGTTGTTGCTGCACAGACCGCCCAGGTTCAGCGCAAGGAAGGCGTGCTTCAGCCAGCTCTGGCCGATCTGCTCGAAGCGGCCGTCCTTGAGGCGGAAGATGTTCTGACCCATGAGGGGGTGCAGGTTGGCGGGCGTGCCGTCGTTCAGCTCGTCGTCCCAGAGAAGATCCTCGTCGCCGATGTTGCAGGACTCGGTACCGATGGAGTAGCCCGTGATGCCGCCGACGGTGCCCCAGCGCTGCGGCCCGGTGATGTCACCAGCGATCACGTCGGGTCCGATCGAACCCTGTCCGCAAGCCGAGCCCGCGATGGCCGTCAGGGCAGCCACGCCAACCAATGAAAACCGATTTCGAATGCTCATGTCGCTCATTCCTCATATCTCAGGTGCAGCCACCCCCCGGCAGGACAGTCCGGAACGGTGTCAAATGGCACAGTGCGATGATTCTGCTCAAGTGTAGCGATTTTCGGCGGAGACAAACCCCGAAAGTCCAAACAATCACGGCATGTCAAAGTGGAGAAGAAGGACCGAATATCCCATAAACACTATGGTTGCAGCCTGTTGGGGGCTTGTTTATGACCGGCCCAGCCGCCGGAGCACGGTCTCCAGAGTAGAACGAATGGCCTCATTCTCAGGCGCCAAATCGCTCGCCCGCTTGAGCGCGGCGAGCCCCTCTTCGATTTCTCCAGAGGCAATCAGGGCCTTCCCCAAGTCGTGCTGAATCAGCGGCGAATCGGGCGCCGACTCCGACGCCCGGCGCAGGGCCCCAAGACCCAACTCACGGAGATCCGGGTTGCCCGTCTGAAGTCCCGCAAGCGTGATCGTCTCGCCCAGCGAGAGCAAAACCCATTGATTTGAGTCCGCAGTTGCCACTGCAAGGCGAAACGACTGGAACGCTTGCTCGACATCGCCTTGCGCCAGAGCCACCTGTGCCCCCAACTCGTGTGCACCGGGCAGATCCGGATTGGACTCGGCGCACCGCTCCGCGAACCGCTCGGCCTGCTCATTCTCGCCCATGGTGATCCAGAGCGATGCAAGGATCCGCCCCGAAGCCAGATTCGAGGCGGACTTCGCCGAGAGTATTTCGAGTTCCTCCCGCGCCCGATCTCGCTCGCCGAGCTTGAGCAGCACTCGGACGCCCACCACCCCGATGCTGTCATCGAGAAACTCCGGCAGGAGTTCTCGGGCCATCGAGTTTCGGCCCGTGGCGATGTAATACTCGGCGGCCTGGAGTTTGACCAGCCCGTTCTCGGGTTGGGAACCGAGCAAGCCCTCCCAGAACCTGTCCGCCCGCTCGAGCGAGCCGCCCTCGCCCGATGCGAGCCGCAACGCGATATCGGGAGCAAGACCGACAAGATCGGGGTGTGTTGCCACCGCCTTCTGGAGCGCACCGAGGATCTCGTTGCTCGAAGCCCCCCGAAGCGTCATCAATGCGACCTGCTGCCGGACGAGTTCCTCGGTGGGCTTGCCCTCTTCCACAATCTCGGCCAGCAGTTTCTCGGCCTTGGCATGGTCATCGACAACCAATGCCAGATACGCCTGCTCGCGTTTCTGCTCAGCATTGAGCGCCCAGCCGAGGCTCGCGGATCGCTCGAATCGCCCGAGCCCTCGCTCGGCGACTTTCTGCATCACAGGCGTGGCCTCGTACTCAGCCCGCAGAGCGACCGACGCAGGGACGTCAATCCGCTCGTGGTCGAGCCTGCCTCCGAAGCGCAGACCCGCAACGGCCCCGCTCCAGATCGCCGAAACCGCCACCCCGAGTACAAGCATCGCCGCCAGCACCCCAAGAACTCGCAGCCGTCCCTTCGATTTGAGCACGAGCGACTGCACCCGCACATTGGGCCGGGCGACGAGCGACCACCCCTTCCACACAACGAAGGTCCCGATGCCCGCCATCCCCCCCGCCATCAGCATCGGCACAAGGTTGAACATCCCGCGGTACGCCAGAAACATGCCCACAAAGACCGCCGCCAGCGCGATCTCCTCTGCCCAATTCAGGTCGAATCGCTTCGGGTTCTTCCTGATTTTGGCCTGCCGAGCTTTGGCTTCTTGGTCCACGGGCTTGCGCAGCGCCGCGGGCCTGGCGAACGAAAAGCTGAGCGCCTCGTTCGGGCACACGCTCACGCAGTCCATGCACTTCATGCACCCCGGGTTCACGACCATGCCAAAGTCGCGGATCTCCTCGTGCACGCGCACGTTCGAAGTACAGACCGCCGTGCAGTGCCCGCACTGGTGGCAGTCGTCGTTGACCACGATCCGCCCCGGGCTCACGCGATCGACCACGCCGAAGATCCCGCCGTACGGGCACCCGTACGTACAGAAACCCTTGGAACCCAGGAAGTAGACCGCCGCGAACCCGATCACCACAAAGAACGGGATCGCGACGTACCAGGGCGGGAACGTGGCCCAGAAATCGCTCACGATGAGCTCGGACCCGAGGCCGTGAAAGTCCGCGACCCCGCGCAGCCAGACGGGCCTCTCAAGCCCCATCGCCTCAATCCCCGGCAAGAGCGCGACACGCTTGAACGTGGGCCAGACGAACATGTAGAGCCCAAACGCGAGCGGCGCCCACACAAGCAGCCTCGAGCGAAACGGCTTGGGTCTCACCCCGATCGTGTTCATGAGCCAGGTGCACAGGTCCTGCAGCGCCACGACATGACAGCCCCAGCCGCAGAAATACCGCCCGAACACGAGCGTGGCGAGAATCGCCAGCACAAAGAAGATGAACCCCGCGTTGATGTCGCCCAGTTCGAGCGTCTGCATCGATTCGCTCGGCTCAACGGGCGAAACCGTCGATCCCGTGACGAGCCACTGCACGATGTGCGCCACGATCAGCAGGTGAACCGTGATCAGCACCGCGGCCCGCCACCTGCCCATCCGCGAATGCGGCTTCGCCTGCGCAGTTTCCCCTTCGCGCAAGACGGGCAGTGAGACCTTGACACCCCCGCCGCCGCACCGATCTGTCTTGGGATTCTGGGTCATCACGCGCACGCCTCGGCTCTGTGGGCCTCACGGGATGATACCCGGCGTCCACGAACCTCTTTCGGCGATCTGAGCCCGGTTCTCAGACCTTTGCCTCGAGTTCTTCCCACCGCTCGTAGAGCTTGGCGACCGCTTCCTGCGCCTCGCCGAGTTCTTCACAAGCCTTGGTCATCCGGATGTGGTTCGAGGCCACATCGGGTCGGCCGAGCTTCTCCTGCGCCCGCGTCACGCGTTCCTCCGCGGCCGCGATCTTGTCCTCGATCTCCGCGTACTCGCGCTTCTCGTGGTAGCTCAGCCCCGGCTTCTGCGTCTTGGGCTTGATCCCGCCAGAGCTCTGCTTCTCCGGCTTGGCCGGCTGAACAACCGTTGCGTCGAGCGCCTGCTGGAGGCTGGCATACACGCCGCTCTTCCCGCGTCCGTCGAGTGCGACATAGCTCGAAGCGAGCCGATCGAGCATCGCGCGGTCGTGCGTCACGATCAGCAGCGCCCCCGGGAACTCTTCGAGCGCTTCTTCCAGGATCTCCAGCGTGGGGATGTCCAGATCGTTCGTCGGCTCGTCGAGCACAAGGACATCCGCGGGCTGGAGCATGACCCGGGCGATGTGGATGCGGGCGAGCTCGCCACCGCTCAATGACTTGATGGGCTGATCGAGCTGGTATTCCTGGAAGAGAAACCGCTTGGCCCAGCCGGTCACGTGCACCGACTTGCCCCGGAAGCTGACGTTCTCGGCGCCCGGCGAGAGCGCGTCGCGCAGGAGTGTCTCCGGGTCGAACGATTCGCGGTACTGGCTGAACAGGACCATCGTGGGCCTCGGGTCGGCGAGCTTGATCGTGCCCTCGTCGGGCTCGAGCTCGCCCGTCAGAACCCGGATAAGCGTGGTTTTGCCGCTCCCGTTCGGGCCAAGCAGCCCCACGCATTCGCCCGGAGTGAGCAGGACATCGAGCTCGGTAAAGAGCCGCTTGCCGCCCAGCGATTTGGTCAGGCCCTTGGCCTCCAGGAGCTTGCGCGTGCGCCGGCCCGAGGCGTTGAAGTCGAGGTTCGCCCCGCCCTTGCCCGCCGCCAGATTCCGCGCCCGCACCTGCGCGAGCTGCGCGATGCGGTCGTGGCTCGAATCGATCCGGCCCTTGGCCTTGGTCTGCCGACCCTGCGGCCCACGCGAGAGCCACTCCAGATCCTTGCGGACCTGGTTGCTGAGCACCTGCTCGGCCTTGGCCTGCGAATCGAGGTACTCCTCTTTCCGGCGCAGGAACTAGGTGTAGTTGCCCTTGACCGCGAACATGTGCCCCGGGTAGGCGGCGCTGATCTCGACGATCCGCGTCGCCACGCTCTCGAGAAACGCGCGGTCGTGCGTGACGAAGATCGCCCCGCTCGCCGACGCATCGCCCGCGGATCGGCGGACGAGCTCTTCGAGCCAGCGGATGCCGACCAGGTCGAGGTGGTTCGTCGGCTCGTCGAGCATGATCAGATCGGGCTGCCCCGCGACCGCGCCCAGGGCCCGGGCGACCGCCAGCCGCTTGCGCCAGCCCCCGGACAACCGCGAGGCTTCGATGTCCAGGTGCGTCTGATCGAAACCGGCGCGACCGAGCAGGATGTCGGCCAGAACTTCGGCTTCGTGGAGGTCGTGCACGCCCGGGGCCCTGAGCGCCGAAGCCGTCACGATCTGGCGCGGGGATTTGCCCGGCTCGAACGTGTCGTCCTGGGGGACATAGACCGCGCGGAGCCCCGGCTGGTTGACTACGCGGCCGCCGTCAACGGGCATGAGCCCCGCCAGGACCTTCAAAAGCGTGCTTTTGCCGGCCCCATTGGGCCCGATCACGCCCACGCGATCGCCTTCGTCCACGGTCAGCGTGAGACCCGAAAAAAGCGCCTTGAGGCCCAGTGTCTTTGAGATGTTCGTCGCGGTGAGCAGCACAACCATTTCCCTGCCAGGCGTCTTTGCCGGGCGGATGGTAGTGCGCCCGATCAGGCCGCCTTCGCGCTGACCTTACCCGCGGCGAAGTCCAGGATCTGGCTCGGGATCTCGCTCAGCGGGCAGACCGTGACCGCCCCGCCCCGCTCGATCGCCTCGCGGGGCATCCCGAACACCACGCAGGAGTCCTTGTCCTGCGCGACGGTATAGGAACCGGCATTCCGCATCGAGACGAGCCCGGTCGCGCCGTCGTCGCCCATGCCCGTCATGATGATCCCCATCGCGTTCCGCCCAGCGTGCTCGGCTGCGGACTCGAAGAGCACCTCGACCGAGGGCCTGTGGCGGCAGACGCGAGGGCCGTCGGTCACACGCACGATGTAGCGAGCACCGTCCCGCGCCAGGCGCATGTGCTTGTTGCCCGGGGCGAGCAGCGCCAGCCCGGTGAGAACCGCGTCGCCGTCCTTGGCTTCGCGGACCTCGATCTCGCTGAGTTCGTCGAGGCGTTTGGCGAACGACGCAGTAAAGCCCTCGGGCATGTGCTGGGTCATGATGATGCCGGGCGTCTGCTTGGGAAGCGCGCTGAGCACACTCCGGAGCGCCTCGGTGCCGCCGGTCGATGTCCCGATCGCGATGACCTTGTGTGTGGTCTCGATCGATGACAGACTCGGCGGCGCGACGAGCCTCTTTGATGGGGTCTGGGGGATGCTCGCGTCCTTCTCGGGCAGCGGGTGCTGCGCCGTGTCCTTGATCAGGCGTCCGAGTTCGGCCGCCATGTCGCCCACCGAATACGCCTCGGCGGGCTTTGCGACGACGCCGAACGCGCCCGCTTCCAGGCACGCCACCGCCGTATCGCAGCCCTTCTGCGTGAGCGAACTGACGATGATCGTCCGCACCGGGTGGAACTTCATGAGCTTGCGGAGGAACGTCAGGCCGTCCATCCGGGGCATCTCGATGTCCAGCGTGATCACGTCGGGCTTGAGCGCCATGATCTTGTCGCGAGCGACGTAGGGATCAGGAGCCACGCCGACGATCTCGATGCCCGCGATCGCGCCGAGATTGTTCTTGAGCGCCTGCCTCACCACGGAGGAGTCGTCGACGATGAGCACTCTGATGGGATCGGACATTCCTCGTATCCTTCAATGGTCGATGGATTCAGGCAGCCTGAGCGTCCGACGCCTCGGCGGGCTGCCAGAAGAGTTCCAGCCGCTCTCCCTCGGCGTCGAGGACGCAGTGCTCGCCCGCACCACCCGACGGAAACGCCCCGCTCTCGATGACCTCGGGCAGCCCGAGCGAGAGCTTGCAGTGATCCCCACCGAGCGCCGAAACGACCGAGCCGCCGACGATGTTCGTCAGCTCACGGAGCGCGTCGAGCCCCTCCTTTTCGATCGTGACGTCTTCGACCTCGACACCAAGCAGGCTCGAAGCCAGGCCGAGCATGAAGCCCCGGCTGCCCGCGAGGTAGACCCAGCCGCTGATCGGCCCGGTATAGCGGATGCGCGTGAACCACTCGCAGGACGAGAGCTCGTCAAGAAATTCGGTATCCGCGGGCTCGGCGGCAACAAACGCGGTGCGTTCGAGAGCCTCGATCGCCAACTCGCCAAGCCTGTCTTGGTTGAACTCGCTCACAACTTCACCCCCAGGTTGTTCACAATGATGCGGCGCAGGTCTTCGGGCTCGAACGGCTTGTGAAGCACCTCGATCGCACCAAGAGCACGCATGCGCGCCAGGCGATCCTCGTTGCTCTCGGTGCTGACCACGACCACCGCCACGTCGGCAAGGTCGGGCTGCTTGCGAAGCTCCGTCGCAAACTCCTCGCCGTTCATCACGGGCATGTTCAGATCGAGCAGCACCATGTCCACCCAGATGGTCGACATCAGCTCGAGGGCTTCCTTGCCGTTGCCGGCCTCAAAGATCCGGTCCTCCTCGAGCCCGGCGAGCTTGACGACTTTCTTGATCGCCGCCCGAAGAATCGGCGAGTCGTCCACGATCAGCAGATTGCAGCTCATGCCGCGCTCCTTTCATCCGTCCCTTTGCTGAGGCCCAGCGTGTCCTCGATCGATCGCACCGCGGACCACATTGCCGCGATCTCTTTCTCAACAGTCCGGCGCGACATCGAGAGCGACGTCTTCACATGCGGAGCCAACTCGTAGCGGAGCCCGTCCTGACCGAGCCCAAGCCCGGACCAGAGCGAGATCAGATCGGCCGCGTGCACCACATCGATCAGCACGTCGTGCCCGACCCCGGGAACCGGCGGCTCGTGGTGGAACTGAACCGCCAATGCGATGCGTTCCGGAAGCTCCCAGTGCCTGCACAACGCCGCGCCAACCTCGGCGTGGTCGGTCCCAAAGGCCTGACGCTCGGCGTCCACGAAGGTCGTCTCGGGCGTCAAGTACTTGGCGACCGAGTCGGCGTAGTGCTCGCCAAACTTCAGGTCGAGCACAAGCTTGCCCACGTCGCGGAGCAAGGCCCCGACGAAGCACAAGTCGCGATCATCCGGGCAGTGCCGCTTCGCGAGATTCTCTGCTGCAACGGCGCCTCCGATCGCGCTGCGCCACATCGCCTCGCGGGACATGTCGAACGCCTTGCAAGAGCGGCTGACGACCCGGCCCACCTGCTGCTGGAGCACGATCTTGCTCAGTGTCTGGCTGCCCAGGCGGACGATGCTCTCGCGGAGATTGAACTCCCGCCCGGGTGTGCCGTAGGCGGCGGAATTGGCATAGCGGAGCACCGCGATGCTCAGCGATTCATCGATCCGCACGATGTCGGCGACCTCGCTCATGTCGACGTCGTGGTTGCCCAGCATCGAGATGAGACGGGCCGAAGTGCTCGGGAGCACCGGCAAGGAATCGAGCCCGTTGATGATGTCGTTCAGATCGGCCATAGCACGGCTCCATTCCCGCGGTTCCGCACGGTGACGGTCCCATCAGCGAGCGAAAGGTGCAATGTTCTGCTGTTGTTGCCGCCCGTGTCGTCGGCCGAGAGCAGCACATTGTTCTTCCAGAAGATCTTTCGGAGCACGGTGCGGTTGCGGGAACCGATCTTAAAGTGCCCGCCGTCGCTGAGCACTTCTGCCCCACCCGCTGCGCACACGATCAGATTCTCTTTCTTCGCGCCGAGCTCATAGGCCATCTTGAAGAGGATCGGGATCCCCGTGTCGGCAAACATCGCCGGGTTGTTGGCCGCTTTCTCATCATTGATTTTCGAGTCAGGAAGCATGAAGTGCAGGAGCCCGCCAACCTTGGTCGTCGGGTCATAGATCGTCACACCGATGCACGAGCCAAGCGCGTGGGTTATGATCTCGGCATTGGGTCCCTTCAGGACCGCGAGATCGGCGACGCCGACGACGTGAGACTTGGGCGAGATGGACGATGTTTGCTGTGTCGTGCTCGTCATCGCGCTGGTTACCTCACATACATCGATGGCTGAACCGTGCGGAGCGTGCTCCCGAGCTGGCTGATCGACTCGGCGCTGCCCACGGCGAAGATGCCACCGGGTCGAAGCAGATCGGCCATCCGCTTGACCAACTTCGCCTTCGTCGGCTGATCGAAATAGATCATGACGTTTCGGCAGAAGATCACATCGAACGGACCCTTCATCGGCCAGGGTTCCATGAGGTTGAGCTGACCGACGGACACGAGACTCCGCACGCGGTCGCACACCTTGAAGCAGCTCTGGCCGTTGACCGTGACGGGCTCGAAGTATTTGCCGAGCATCTGCGTGGGCAGGTTCTCGACCATCTCGGCGGGGTAGACACCCTGCTTGGCCTTCTCGACCGCGGAGTTGGCAAGGTCCGTCGCCAGGATCTTGAAATCCCACTCCTCAATGTCCGGCAGCAGCTCAAGGGCCTGGATCGCCATCGAGTAGGGCTCGGGCCCTGTCGAGCAGGCAGCGGACCAGATCCTGATGCGCTTGCCCTGGGTCGTCAGGTTCCCCCGAGCCAGCGGGGTGTAGAACTCCCGTTCGAGATAGTCGAAGTGCTGGTTCTCTCGGAAGAAGCTCGTGACGTTGGTCGAAAGCATGTCGAAAAGCTCGAGCATCTCCGCCGGCGTCGCGTCCCGCTCCATGTGTTCGAGATAGTCGCCCACATCATCGAATGTGGATTTGCGGATGAACTTGCCCAGACGCGTGGAGACGAGCTGCATCTTCTTATCCGAGAGATGCAGGCCCCAGTTGCTGTACGCAAGCTCTGAGATCCGCTTGAAGTGGGATGTGCTGATCGTGCTCATGGCGTGCGTGACCTTTTCTGCCGGTTCAGGCTGCCAGACGACCGGCGTCTTCATCACCGCGACCGACCTGGGCCAGCTGGCTGACGGCATTGGCCGAGAGCACCTTGTCGATATCGAGCAGGATGAGCACCTTCTGGTGGTCGCCCTCGGTGACCTTGCCCATGCCCATGATGTAGTCGGTGTTGAGCGCGCCGCCGAACTTGGGCGCCGGCTCGATCATGGATTTGCCGATGTTCTTCACCTCGCGGACCGAGTCCACGATCACGCCCATCTCGAACTGGTCCGAACTGGCGCTGTCGTTGACCTCGACGACGATGATGCAGGTCTCTTCGTCGTAGCTCACGCCGGGCATGCCAAACTTGTTGCGGAGCTCGATCACGGGGATGATCTTGCCCCGCAGGTTGACAACGCCCTTGACGTAGCTCGCCGTCTGGGGAAGCGGGGTGATATCCAGAACACCGATGATCTCGCGAACGCGGAGGATCTCGAGCCCGTACTCCTCGTTGCCGAGGCAGAAGGAGAGGAACTTGTCCTGGTTGTCGTTGCTCTTGCTGGAATTGTTCTGAGGCGTGGTGCTAATTGCGGATATGGCGGGGAACTCCTCGAAGTTACTTGGTTTCAGACTGGGTGGCTTCTGAGAGAAGCCCCGAAACATCGATGATCAGCGCGACCCGGCCGTCGCCAAGGATGGCGCCGCCGGAGGTGCCCCGCAGGGGCTCGATGCCCTGACCGAGGCGTTTGATGACGACCTGCTGCTGCCCGATGATCTCGTCGATCAGCATGCAGCACCTGGTCCCGTTCGACTCGAGCACGATGAGCAGGCCCTCGCAGACGTCGGTCGTGCCCTCGTTGAGATCGAAGATCCGGTTGAGCCTGTAGATCGGCAGCAGCGAGCCCCGGACCAGGGCCATCTCGCCCTGCCCCGCGACCGTGTGGATCTGATCGGGTGTCGGGCGGAAGCTCTGCTCGATCGCCAGCGTCGGCACGACGTAGCGCTGCGTCCCCACCCGCACGATCATGCCGTCGATGATCGCCATGGTCAGCGGCAGCGAGAGCTTGAACGTCGAGCCCTTGCCCGCGACCGAGTGGATCTCGATCTTGCCGCGGAGCGCCTCGATGTTCCGGCGCACCACGTCCATTCCGACGCCTCGGCCCGAGATGTCCGTCACCTTCGGAGCCGTCGAGAAACCGGGCAGCATGATGAGGTTGAAGACCTCGCTGTCGGGGATCTCCTTCAGATCACGCTCGGGTGTGTAGATGCCCTTCTCGATCGCCTTGGCCAGGATGCGCTCGCGGTCGAGGCCCTTGCCGTCGTCCTGGATCTCGATGATGATCGAGCCGCCCTGGTGGTACGCGCGGAGCGTGAGCGTGCCCATCGGGGGCTTGCCGACCTTCACGCGGTCCTCGGCGGATTCGATGCCGTGGTCGCACGAGTTGCGGATCATGTGAACGAGCGGATCACCGATCTCCTCGACGACCGTGCGGTCGAGCTCGGTGTCCTCGCCCTCCATGACGAACTGCACGCTCTTGTTGGCCTTCGCCGAGACGTCCCGCACGAGGCGGGCCATCTTCTGGAACGTGCCTTTGAGCGTGACCATCCGAAGCGACATCGCCACTTCCTGCAGGTCGCGGATGATCTTGGCCGCCTGGCTCATGTTGCGCTGGAAGCGCTGGTCATCGATCAGCTTCACGCTCGGGTCCTGGATGACCATCTGCTGCGCGATCACGAGCTCACCGACCATCGTGACCAGGTTGTCGAGCCTGCCCGTGTTGACTTTGACGCTCGCGTCGGCGGGCTTCTTCTTGGTTGCATTCGCTTCCGCGGCGGGCTGAGCCGCGTCAGACTTGGACGGCGAAGCCGAACTCTGAACCGGCGCCGAACCACGCTTATGCGTCTCGACCCTTTCGCCCTTGGACGCCCGCTGGAGCTGGGCGATGTGGCGATCGAATGCCATCTTCTTCGGCGCCGGCCCGCCCTCGAGCACGCCCAGGAGCTGCGACATCATGTCGCACGATTCCAGGATGAGATCTAGGTACGAGGAGTTGAGCGCGATCGTCTGCTTGCGGGCCTCGTCGAGCAGGTACTCGGCGTTGTGGGCCGCGTGCACAATCGGGGTCAGGTTCATGAACCCGGCCACGCCCTTGATGGTGTGGAACGAGCGGAACACCGTGTTGATCAGCTCGAGATTGCCCAAGTCGCTCTCGAGCGAAAGAACCGCCTCCTCGCCACCGGCGATGTGCTCGCGGGCCTCGGTCAGGAAGTCCGTCAGGTTCTCGTCACGTTCGAGCGATTCGGGGAACTGGACAACCTCGTTCGGATCGCCCTGGGGCGCCGGCGATTCGTCGGCGGGCTCGGGCACCACCTGCTCGCCCGGGGCGTCGCGGTTGGGCCCGGCATTCGAAACAGGCTCGCCGGCATTCGATGCACCATTGAGCGAAGTCAGCTTCTGCGTCAGCGCGCCAAGCACTTCCTCGTACGCCGGAGGCTCCGCGGCTGCGTTCGTCGAAAGAACCTTTGTGTAGCTCTTGATCCAGTCGAGCACCGCAAGGATCTCGTTCGCCGGGAACGGCGCCCCCGAAGACGAGCACTCGTCGATCAGCGTCTCCGCCTCGTGGCAGACTTTCTGCGCCGCACCGAGCGAGAGCACGCCGCACTCGCCCTTGAGCGTGTGGATGCCCCGACGCACCTCGCCGAGCGCCTCGTCGTTGGCTTCTGATTCGAGCCCGATAGTCAGGACTTCGAGTTCTTCCAGGATGTCGCCGCAACCCGAGATCCATGAATCGAGCAGATCCTGATCGATCGCGCCCGAGGCCGAGCCGCCCGAGCTGGGCAGAGGCACCTGATCGATCGGTGTGCCGTCGGCGAGGGCGCTCACGATCTCCTGGGCGTACTCGATGCTCTTGTTGATCTCCGCGAACGTGGCCTCAAGATCGCTGATCTCGTGCATCACGATCTTCTCAAGCAGCTCGGAGGACTCCTTGGCTCGCTCGGAAAGAGGCTCGAGACCCTGGTCTTCAAGCATGGCGCACAACTCGGTAAACATCTCTCCAAGGGCAATAAGCCCCGGCAGATCCATCGGATCCACCATCGCAGCGGCCTTGGCGAGCTTCTGTACCTGTGTGTCGATCATGGGTGGTGCCGGTCTACAGAGGTTTTCTACCGAATGCCCGGACCGGGCAACGAGTTCCTCATTCGGCGTGATTCGCCCCGGGCATAACCCCCCCGCGTGGGCAGAATGCAATTGTGGTCAACCCCCAAAGTGACCCGAAACGTCCAATTTGGCGCTCAACCTCCCCCCAGAGCCGGCGCCAATTCGAAATCTGCACGAAGAACCACCCGTCGGACGCGGAAACATGGGAGGCTTTGAGTGACCTCCCCCACAATGTCGGCCTAAACTAGACATGTCGGCTCGGTCGGTCGCCGACGTCGGAGTGCCCCCTTGGACGGGGTGGCCCTTTCCGATTTGGACATCAGAACCCGCGGGCAGAAACCCGCAACACAAGCGCCCTTGCGCGGTGCCCCGGGACTCGTCCCGATCGGCCGAGCATCGCCGGTGTCGCTGAGACAGGAAAGCACCATGGCAGACAGCACAGAAAATTCCGGCAGTTCGCTCGTTCAAGACCTCATCGAAGCCGGCATCCACTTTGGCCAGCGCGCCAGCGGGTGGAACCCCAAGATGGGCCCCTACATCTACGGCAAGCGCAACGGCATCCACATCATCGACATCAAGGAAACCGTCAAGGGACTCCTGCTCGCCAAGAAGTTCATCAACAAGACCGTCGCCTCGGGCAAGGACGTGTGCTTCGTTGGCACCAAACGCCAGGCCCGCACCATCCTTGAGCAGTACGTCCCCGACGTCGGCATGCACTACGTCACCGAGCGCTGGCTCGGTGGCACCCTCACCAACTTCCGCACCATCCGCGCACGCCTGAAGCGCCTTGAGGAACTCGAAGCCATCGAGGCCCAGGACAACTTCCAGAGCTACTCCAAGAAAATGGAGAGCCAGCTCCGCCGAGAGATGCGGAAAATCAAGCGGAACCTCGACGGCATCCGCAAGATGGACAAGCTCCCCGGTGCCCTCGTCATCATCGACGTCACCAACGAGATGACCGCGATCAACGAGGCCCGCAAGCTGGGCATCCCCACGGTCTGCCTGATCGACACCGACGCCGACCCCGTCTACGCGGACATCCCGATCCCGGGCAACGACGACTCGATGCGTTCGATCGACGTGATCGTCCGCGAGATCTGCAAGGCGATCGCCGAGGGCAAGCAGAACCGGTCCGAGACCGCCACCGCGGGCCGGGACACCGAGGCGAACCAGGCCGATCAGGGCCAGCGCCAACGCAAGGGCTCGTCCCGCCGGAGCATGGCTCGCGGCGAGGCCTCCGCCTCCGCAAGCGACGAGAGCCCCCGCCCCGCCGACACGGTCACCGCTCCCGCCGAGTAATTTGGCCCCGGTCAGATTCTCCCGAACACGTCACGATTCACCGGGTGCCACTGAGCGCCCGATCCCCAAATCCAAGCCGCGCCGGAGGATCCGGCGCCCAGATCCCTGGAGCACCCAGACATGGCCGAGATCAGCGCCAAAGACGTCATGGCCCTGCGCAACCGCACGGGACTGCCCATGATGGCATGCAAGAAAGCCCTCTCCGAGACCGGCGGCGACATCGATGCCGCCGAGGACCACCTCCGCAAGACCCTCAAGGGCAAGATGGAAGCCCGAACCGAGCGCGCCGCCGCAGAGGGCCGCGTCGCGGTCGCCGTCAACGGCACAGCCGCCTCGATCGTCGATCTCCGCGCCGAGACCGACTTCACCGCCAAGAACGACAAGTTCATCCAGGCCGCCGACAAAATCGCACAACTCGCCCTGGCCCAGCCCGCGGGCGACGTCACCCCGACCGACGAGATGACCGCGATCATCGACGACATCCGCATCACCACAGGCGAGAACGCCGCCATCGGGCGGATCCACAAGATCGAGAAGGCGAGCGGCGAGAGCTTCAGCTCCTACGTCCACCACGACGGCAAGACCGCCGTGCTCATCCACGCCACCGCCGGCGCCCCCGACGACGTCCTCCGCCAGATCTGCATGCACATCACCGCCGCGGTCCCGAGGCCCCTGGGCATCCGCCCCGAGGACATCCCCGCCGACATGGTCGAGCGTGAGCGCAAGTTCCGCATGGAGCAGGCCATGGAGTCGGGCAAGAACGAGGAAATCGCCGCCAAGATGGTCGAGGGCGGCATGAAGAAGTTCTACGCCGACGTCGCCCTCAACGAGCAGGACTTCGTCGTGGACCCCTCCAAGAAGATCAAGGACCTCCTCAACGGAGCCGCGATCAAGGCCTTCTTCCGCTGGGAAGTCGGCGAGAACGCCTGACCCCTGCCGCAAAGCCAGAAACCCCCAGCCGGAGCCCTCGGGCTCCGGTTTTTCATTGGCAAACGGGTCGTGCTTTGGTTGGGTTCAAGGGCCTCCCAGCAGGCACAGACCCGAGAATCAAAAAAAGTTCCCCAAGTTCCTGGCACGTCCAGAAATCGGTGGCATATTCCGGGGGTCTTGTCTCTCTCTTCCCATGGCTCGACTGATGGCTAACGCTCTCAGTCGGGTTTTCTTTTTGGGCCAACCCATTCCAATCACAGTCATCCAAACTCAGTGGCGGAGGCTTCCAGCCTCCGCAGAATCAAAAGCCCAAAAGGAGCCGCGTGCGTGAGCACGCGAATCCCGCCGCCCATCACATCACCGACGGCGTCGAACAGAAACAAATACACCGCAATAAAGGCCCACACCCTACGAGATACATCATGGGGTCAGGATACTTCAAGCAGAGTTGGAGATGGGCGGCGGGACGCCGCCCGCACTTGTGCACAGCAGAATGAAGCAGCGGAGGCTGGAAGCCTCCGCCACTGAGTTGTGTCAGATCTACATCCGCGCCCAGCACGCCACCGCCCGGCCGTTGACTCGCACTTCCAGCGGCGGCATCTCCTGCCGGCAGCGGTCCATCACCTCCGGGCAGCGCCCGGCGAACGGACACCCCGGGGGCGGGTTGAGGGGGCTTGGGACGTCGCCCTGGAGCACCGTCAGCGGGCGACGCTCGTCGGGGTCGTCGATCGGGTTCGAACCCAGCAGCGCCCGCGTGTACGGGTGCTCGGCGTGCTCGCGGAGCAGGTCGCTCGGGAGCTTCTCCATCACCCGGCCAAGGTACATCACCATGACCTGATCGCAGAAGTGCTCGACGACCTTGAGGTCATGGCTGATGAACATCATCGTCAGCCCGAACTGCTCCTTGAGGTCCTTCATCAGGTTGAGGACCTGCGCCTGGATCGAGACGTCCAGCGCCGAGACCGGCTCGTCAGCGACGATGAACTCGGGCTTGAGCGCCAGCGCCCGCGCGATGCCGAGCCGCTGGCGCTGACCGCCCGAGAACTCGTGGGGGAACTTGTCCTTCGACTCTGGGCGCATGCCGACCGTCGCGATGAGCTCGTCGATGTAGCTCTCCATCTGCGCGGGCGGGGCGATGCCGTGGAACGCGATGGCTTCCTTGAGGAGCGAACGGACCGTCAGCCTCGGGTTGAGCGAGCTGTACGGGTCCTGGAAGATGATCTGCATCCGCCGGCGCACGCTCATCATCCGGTGGTGGTCGAGCCCCGTGATCTCCTTGCCGTCGAGAAAGATCCTGCCCGAGGTCGGCTCGAGCAATCGGATGACCATCTTGCCCAGCGTGGACTTGCCGCAGCCCGACTCGCCCACCACGCCGAGCGTCTCGCCCTGCGCGATGGTGAACGAGACATCCGTCACAGCATGAACGTGGTTCACGACGCGGTTGAGCACGCCGCCGCGGACCGGGAACTTCTTGACGAGGTTCTCCGCCTTGATGAAGGCCTTGCCGGTGCGCTCGAATTTCGCCTTGGCTGGCTCGGCCATCGGTGCACTCATCCCGTGGCTCCCGTGGTCAGATCGACCTTCTGATTGAGAGGAAAGTGGCAACGCACGGGCCGCTCGGGGAAGTCATGCGGGATGAGCTCGGGCTCGACGTCCACGCACTTCTGCTCCTTGTACTTGCAGCGGTCCTGGAACCGGCAGCCCTTGGGCAGCTCAAACAAGCTCGGCACGATGCCCTTGATCGTCGGCAGACGCCCGTCTTCGCTGCGGTGCCCCGCCTTGGGGATCGACTCGAGCAGCGCCTTCGTGTACGGGTGCTGAGGCCGCTTGAACAGGTCCGAGACCGGCGCCTGCTCGATGACGCGCCCCGCGTACATCACGATCACCCGGTCGCACACCTGCGCCACGACGCCCAGGTCGTGCGTGATAAGCAAAATCGCGGTGTTGAGCTTCTCCTTCAGACCCGCCATGAGCGCCAGGACCTGCGCCTGGATCGTCACGTCCAGCGCGGTCGTCGGCTCATCGGCGATCAGGATGTCCGGCTCACAGCACAGCGCGATCGCGATCATCACGCGCTGACGCATGCCGCCCGAGAGCTGGTGCGGGTATTCCTTGTACCGCTGCTCGGGGTTGGGGATCTCCACGAGCCGGAGCATCTCGACGCCGCGGGCCCGGCGCTCCTGCTTGCTCAGCTTCGTGTGGTACCTGAGCGCCTCGTCGAGCTGCCAACCGATCGTAAAGACCGGGTTCAGACTCGTCATGGGCTCCTGAAAGATCATCGCGATCTGATCGCCCCGGACCTTGCGCATCTCGGGCTCTTCGATCGTCGCCAGGTTGAGGCCCTTGAACATGACCTCGCTGGTCGGATCGATGATGCTGTTCCGCTCGGGCAGGAGCCGCATGATCGACTTGCTCGTCACGGTCTTGCCGCAGCCCGACTCCCCCACGATCCCGATCGTCTCGCCCGGGTAGACATCGAACGAAACATCGTCCACGGCGGTCACGACGCCGCGATCGGTGCGGAACTTCGTGGTGAGCCCGCGGACTTCGAGGATCGGCTGAGTGTGCTTCTGATTCATCTCAGTTCACGTGCTTCGGATCGAACGCGTCCTGGAGCGCGTCGGAAAGGATGTTGAACGCGAGCACGAGCACGAACATGAAGAACGTCGCTGCGCCGATCTGCCAGAAAAACCCGCTGACCACCTCCGCCTTGGCCTGGCTGATCATGATGCCCCAGCTCGCGCCCGAGCCCAGCGGCAAACCCAGCCCCAGGAACGTCAGGATGACCTCGCCCTTGATCGCCCCGATGAACAGGAGCGAGAAGTTGATGAACATCAGATGCATCGTGTTGGGCAAGATGTGCCGCATCAGGATGTAGAACCGTCCGAAGCCGATCGCCGTCGCCGCTTGAACGTATTCAAGCTCCTTGATCTTCATCGCCTCGCCCCGGATCACGCGGCAAGGCCCGATCCAGTACGTCATCGCAAACGCGAAGTAGAGCGACGGCAGCCCCCGGAATCCCGAGAGCGCGTCGGACAAGAACATAAAGCTCAGCACCGCCAGCAGCACGAGCTGCGGGATCGAGCTGAACGTCGAGTAGAGCCACGCGACTAGGTGATCGACCCAGCCCCCGAAGAACGCCGCCGCGGCTCCGAGAATGCTGCCAAAGAGCACCGCCGTGAACCCGACCACCACACCCACCTGGATCGCGATTTTCGCCGAGTACAGCGTGCGAAGAAAGATCGAACGCCCCTGGCGATCCGTTCCGAGCAGCTGCCGCGTCTTGTATGCCACGCCGTCGAAGCCCTTGGGCTCGGGGTAGATCTCATCGATCACCACCTCGGCCTGCTCGACGAACTGCATCGCGCCGCCCTGCACCTCGGCGACCGCCGCCTTGGCGGCCTTGCGCACCTCGTCGAACGCGCCGCTCACCTCGGGCGACTCGCCCTCGGGGTCCATGTACGCGCCCGACGCCTCATCGAGCTTCGCGAGCAACTCCTCGCCGAACGCCGTCGAGTCGGGCGCGAAGCTCATGAAGTCCTCGATCGCATACCGCACATCGTCGATCGCAAAGCCCACGTTCTCACGCAGGAACGCGACCGACTCGCCCTCGGGCGGGTTCTTGAGCGTCCGAATCGCCTGCTCGGCGTCTGCGATCTCGATCTCGATCGTCTGAGCCGTGCTCTTGGTGTCGCGCACGACGTCCATCTTGCTCAGGATCCGCGTGACCTCGTCGACCATCGCCCTGATCTGCTGGTAGTCCACATCCGCGAGCCGGCGCTCCATGATGCTCGCGTCGTCGAGCACCTCCTGGATGCTCTCGGGCGACATGCCCTTGATGGAATCGATCGTGTCAACCGCGGTCTTGGCCTTGAGGTAATAGAAATTGACGTTGTTGATGCGGCCGTCATCGCCCCAGGGACGACCGAGCCCGCTCAGATTGGGCGGCCCAACCTCCAACAGCATCCGCTGGGGCAAAAACGTGCTCATCACTGGCACGCGGTACAGGTCATACGCGCCGGTCGCCTTGCCCACCCAGAGCAACACGTCCATCGCCATCATCCAGAACGCGCCGAGAAAGAACACACCGATAACGCCGAGCGACGCCATCGCCAGCCTGTTCCGCCGAAACTTGCCGGCGCCGCGGGACCGCAGAAGCTTCTTGATCATGAGAGCCTCACCCGCGGGTCAACGATCGCGTACAGCACGTCCGTCAGAATGACCGTCCCGATCACGACCGCGGCGAACAGCGCGGACATGTACTCCACCACCGGGAAGTCCTTGGCGTTGATCGCCGTGATCAGCGCCCGGCCCATCCCCGGGATGCCGAAGTACACCTCGAGCAGGATCGAACCAACGATCAGGAAGGGCAGGCTGATCATGATCCGCGTGATGATCGGGATCATCGCGTTCTTGAGCATGTGTACGAACATGATCTTGCGGCTCGTGGCGCCCTTGGCCCTCGCGGTCACGATGTAGTCACGCCCGGTCTCTTCGACCATGACCGCCCGGTAGAAACGCGTGTCATAACCCATCGCGACGACGACCGAGATCAGCACCGGCAGCCCGCAGAACTTAAGCCAACCCGAGACCGCCTGGATGGGCGAGCCGAGCCAGAACTTGGCCGTCGAAAGCTGCGTGTCGTACCCCTCGACCTCGAAGGGCAGGATCCCCCGGCTCTTGGCGCCCAGCAGATACCCGCCCACGTACTGCCCCACGATGATGTACACCAGGAAGCTGATGCTCATGCCCAGCACCGCCAGGAGCATCAGCGTCTGATCGATCTTCCGGCCTCGGTAGAACGCGCAGATCAGACCGATCGTGATCGAGATCGCCGCGGTCAGAAAGAGCGAGGGCACCGTGATCATCGCCGTCGCGGGCACGGCGTTGGAAATGATGTCCTTGACCTCTCGCTCCTGCTCCCAGGAACGCGCCGAGAAATCGAGCGTCACGAGCTTGCCCACGAACGAGAAGTACTGCACGACAAACGGGCGGTTCAGGCCCATGTTCTCACGCTTCTGCTCGATCTGCTGCTCGTCGGCGTTCTTGCCCAGGTACGCGTACACCGGGTCGTTGACACGCAGCGCGACCATCACGAAGAGCAGGATGCCCAGATACACGGGAATGTTGTACAGCACTCGCCGAACGATGTACGCCCACATGCGGACGATCCCTCCGAGAAGTCAGTCAAGTTGCGCTGACCTCACGGCCGCTTCGAATCGTCCACGTCCAGGAACTTGAACCACGACCAGTACTGCTCCGTCGGCTTGCAGTTGAGCAGCCACGGGTTGATCAGGTAGTACCGCGTCCTGGCCATCGAGCCAACGTACGGCGCATCCTCGATGATCATGTCACGCATCTTGACGAACATCTCGGTGCGCTCGGGCCCAGGGGTCATCACGCGGACCTGACGGTACATCTCGTCGTACTCGGAACGCTTGTAGTTGTAGTGGTTCGAACCGGGCGACTCGTTGGGCCCGTAGAAGAGCGCCAGATTGTTCTCGGCGTCCGGGTAATCGCTCGCCCAGGCGAAGCCGAAGAAAGGCGCCTTCTTGTTGTTGATGTACTCGATCAGCGTCGAGAAGTCGACCAGGTTCGGATCGACCACGATGCCCACCCGTGCGAGCTGGCGCTTCATGAGCTCGACCTGCTCGGCGTTGTTGGAGCCGATGCTCGTGTAGAACTTGATCGGGGGCAGGCCCTCGCCGTTGGGATACCCCGCCTCCGCGAGCTTCTGGCGAGCCAGCTCAAGGTTCGCGCCGCGGTAGCTCACCGGCGCCCTGCCGCCCTCCGGGTAGCCGTCGAGCCCGGGAGGGATCGGCCCGTCGTACTGGACGGTGTTGCCCTGGTAGAACGTCGTGCTGAACTCGTCGAGGTTCATGGCGAGGTTGATCGCCTGACGCAGCGCCTTCTTCTCTTTCGTGTACCCGCCCACAAGCGGGTCTTCCATGTTGAAGCCACGGAAGATGAAGTCGAGCAGTGCGTTGTTGTGCGCACGGACGCCCTTGCTCCGCATCTCGGGCTTGAGCCGCTTCGTGCGGGCGTCGAACGCCTGCTCGAAGTACTCCGCCGGCACCTGCGTAAAGCCGATCGAGCCCTCGCTGAAGCGGAGCCACATCGGCTGATCCTCGACGAACATCGTGAACTCAAGCCGATCCAGGAACGGCACGCGCTGCCCCGCCGCGCGGTGCAGACGCTCGCGCCGATCGTCCGTCGTCCACTCGCTCTCAGCCGGGTAGAACACCTCGTGGTAGTTCGGATTCCGCCTGAGTTTCAGGTGCTTCTTGGGGATGAAGCTCTCAAGAATAAACGGCCCAGTTCCGACAGGCTTGAACGAGAAATCCTCGCCGTACTTCTCCACCGCTTCGCGCGGCACAACCGAAGTCTGGAACATGCCCAGCACATACAGGAAGCGATACACGGGCTCGACCAGCTCGATCTCGAACTCGTGATCGTTGATCTTCCGGAAGCCCTCAACCGGTTCGTCGTAGTTAAAGCCAGACTTGCCGACGTACTTGTCCTTGTACTCGTTGAAGCCCTTGATCGTGTCGTCGACGATCCAGAAGTTCTCGTACTCATACTTCGGATCCGCCAGACGCCGAAGCGAGTAGAACACGTCGTCCGTCACCATCTCCCGGCCCTTGCCGCCAGGGAAGCACGCATCGTCGTGGAACATCACGCCGGATTTCAGCTTGAAGCGCCAGGTGAGCCCTCCGTCCTCAGAGGTCGGCATCTCCGTCAACAGCAGCGGCTCCATCTTCATTGGATCCGGGTACGTGTTGATCATGAGCGTCTCGTACACCTGCGAGCACGCCATGTTGTCGTAGGTGGTCGAGCCCTTGACAGGGTCCAGGTTCTTCGGCCCGTCGGTGCGGATCGGAAGCACCGCGACCTTCTCGCCGCTCTGCGCCGAAGCGGCGCCGCCCGTTGAGAGCACCGCCGCAACCGATGCCGCGATGATGCCGATGATTCGTGTTGGCCTCAGCATGAAATGCCTCCGCGTTGCAAGGAAAAACCGACCCCAAGCTCCGCGAGTATCGCGGCCCGGGGTCCAGAAGAGTTTAGCGTTGACCCGCAGGAGCCTCAACGCTCCCGCCTGCGCGATCTGACTGCCCCGCATACTCGATCAGACGCGCCAGATCGACCGAATCGAGCCCGTCAGGGCGGATCGATTCGACCAACCCCTTACGGAACCTGACCGCTTCCGTCTGTGTGAGCCCGAGCGAGCCCGAGCCCTCGGCGATCGCCGAGACAAGCTGCAGCGCCCGCCAGGCGTCCGCGTTCGCCGTGCGCAGATCCGAGTACAACGCAAAGTGCTGCGGGTCGACGAACCGCTCACCCGAAGCGCGCTTGTACTGCGCCACCGCGACACCCAGCACCGAACGCACCCGAGCGAGCACTTCTTCGCGGTTTGTGTCATCAACGCCCACCGCCTGGGCGAGCTCGCTCCAAGCCCTGCGGAACGCCACGACACCCTCGGGATTCAGTCGCGCCGCCGCGATCCGGAAATCACCCGAGCCGGGCATCGGGCTCTCGGCGAGATCGACGTACCAGATCACGCCGTCACGGGCCCACTTGCGTTCCAAAGGCGTCGTCCTGCGGAGCAGAATCCCGCCCTGATCGCCCTGTGCCAGCTCGCCCGAATCCGGGTTCGGCTCAAAGATCGACTCCGCGGTCACGAACGCGTCCGCGTCCTCCGCGCCCGTGTTCGGCAGGTTCTCGGCGAGCGCCACCGTCGTCGAGCCCGTCGCGCGGATATCGAGCACGGTCGTTTCATCGCTGACCGCTCCGCCGCCCGAGCCGACGCGACGATTGAAGTACGCCTGCTCGAGCGTGAGCCCGTTCGAGGCGCGGGTCTGGATCCCTCGGATGTTCGCCTCACCCGTCGGCTCGGCGATCTCGGGCTGCGTGCCGCTGCCCACAACACGGATGTCGGCCGAGTCGAAGGTCACCGACACGCCCGAGACGATGTCCGTCCCGTTGTCCGTCCGACCCGCCGGATCGAGCAGCGCCTCCGGCTCCTGCGTCGCGTCCACCTCGAAGATCGTCCCGGGCGTCCGCGTCAGAACATCGATCCGGGGCGCATTGATCCGCATCGCACCCACCGAGGCGACGTCCCCGATCGTCACAATCCCGTTGATCGATTCCATCAGAAGCGAACCCAGCGCCGTCAGCTTCTCGTTCTGACCCATCGACAGGTTGCCCGTCGTGCGGATTGTAAACGAGCGGCCCGCGGCGGGCTCGCCGTCGCCGTCGAACTCCGCGAACACCACGCTGGCAACCTGCGGCACCACCGACTGCCCATCGCCGAGCGTCAGCGATGCAAGGCTCTGCGCCCCGCCCACATTCGACGCAAACCGGATCACCGGGATATCGCTGCCCGCCGAAGCGGGCCCCGCGGCGATCGTCACGTTCGCCGGCCCATTGAGCGGCCCGTTGAAAACCACATCGCCGCCCGTCGAGCGGAACGACTTGGTGCCCGCGAGCATCTCGACACGGTCGCGACCGAGCGTCTCGCCCAGGACCAGATCACCCGAAGTCTCAATATTCTGCGTCCCGCCATCGAATCTTGCGGTGCCGTTGACCGTCAGTGAATCAAGGATCAGACTCCGCTCAAAGCTGGCAAAGCCGGTCTCGGTATCGATGGTCAGCTGACCCGCGCCGCCGATCAGATCCCGGAACCGAACCATCCCGCCGATCGATTCGACCGTGGCATCGGTCTCGACCGAGACACGTGAGCCGAAATCGATCTCGCCGCCATCACTGACGAGAAGGTCCGGCAGGAACACCCGCTCGCCGGTGTACAGCTGATCCCCAGTCGTCGTCACCTCGGGGAGCGTGTAGACACCTGCGTTGATCGAAAGCGACGCCAAGGGAGTGGCTGCGCCGATCGCTCCGCGCAGATCGAGCAATCCCGCATTGCCCATGCCGTCGGCAAGATCGATCGCAAGCGATCCGCCGCCATTAATCTGCGCCAGCCTGACGTTCAAATTCGCGCCGTTGGTCAAGATCCGGACGTCATCGGACGCGATTTCGATCCCTTCGACTCGGAAGAGATCGAGCGTATTCTGAACCTCAACGGTGCCCGTCAGGCGAAGAACCCCGCCGACAAGAGTCAGCCCGCCGAGCAAACGGTCGCCGCCGATGTCGCCAAGTTCGATGAGCCCGGAATCGTCGGCCGTATCGGGCTCGGTGTTGATGACCAGGCTCTGCACGCCCGCGTCCATCGCGCGGATCGTGGTGCCGCCGAGCAGCACGTCCCCCCCGGGTGCGTCGTGGACGAGCCGATCCGTGTCGATCCGAACGTCAGAGGCAAGAGTCACGAGAGCGACATCGCTCAGATCCAGCCGCCCACCCAGCCCGTTCGGATCGTTGTCCAGGAGAATATCACCGGTCAGGATCAGTTCCTCGGTCGCCGTGACTTCGAGCGCCGAGAGCGCGTCGATGGCCGGCAGCGTGATCGTGCTGGCGACAAACCGGATTCCCCCCGGCCCGACAATACTCGCCGAGGGATCGATGTCGATCGCAAACGCGTTCTCGCCGTCAACCGCACCGATGGTGTAGATCACATCGGCGACCGGGGACTGGATCGAAGCCAGATTCGTCAGATCCATCGCGGACCTCGCAAAGAGTCCGCCATTCAGGATCAGATTCTCGGCGTCGATGGAGAACGCGTCGGCGTCGACGCCCGACAGGGTCACGTCGCGATTGGATCCCGAAGAGTTGATCGTCAACGCCCCGATGTTCGACATCGATCGTGTGATCCGGATCTCGTCAGCCGCTTCCAGAAGAAGGTCGCCGCCGGCGGTATCGATCGCGGGAAACTGGATGCCATCCACACCACGAATCGTGACGTTGCCGCCCTCGGTCGTGATCCGACTGACACCACTCATCACGAAGACACCGCCCGCATTGAACGTGAACGTGTTGCCTTCCGAAACGGGCAACGCCAGTGCACCGTCCGAGAGATTGCCGATCGCGATGTTCCCGGTCGCCGCGATCAGGATGTCCGTGTCATCGAGCGCCTCGATCGTGCCGTCGGAGATCTGCACATCCATGCCCATGGCATCCGACGCCGGAAGCTGGTTGTCGTCCAGCAGCGCATCATCCGCGCCCGAGCCCGCCGCGCCGCTGACGATGCTGATGTTCACCGGATCGAGCAGAAGAAGCCCGTCCTTGCCGTTGGGCGCGCCGGTCGCAACATGACCGAAAAACCCCAGCCAGCCCGAGCTCGAAACCTCGACCAACCCGCCGTCACCGGCGACCTCGCCGCCCCGCGCCGAAGCCCGGCCCGTAAAGAGCGTCGCATCATCAGACCAGAGAACAATCTCGCCCCCGTCGCCGGTCTGCGTCGCGTCGGCCCGAAGCGTGCTCTCGCGGTTGACATTCACACGGCTCGCGTGCGCGATCGACGGATCCCGACCCTGGAAGCCGCCGCCGATATGAATCTGCCCGCCGCCCGCCGCGCCGCTCGCGTCAATCGACGCACCGAGCACCGCGACACCCTCGCCCGTGATCACCACATCCCCGCCGCGCCGGCCCGGAGCCGTGTCCGAAACATCGATCCGCCCCGAAACCGTCACGATCGAGCCCGCGCCGCCGCGAACATCGACCTCCTTCGCCCGCGTCACCGAGCCCGGCCCGATCGCGATCGAGAACATGTCCCCCGCGCCAACCACGACCCGTCCCCCCGCCGCGTCGATCGTGCCGCGCTGCTCGACCGAGCCCTGCGCACCGCTCGCCGAGGCGCTCACGAACACATGACCGTCGTGATCGCCCACAAGCACCCGATCGCCCACGCTCATCGTGACCAGCCCGTCGGGTGAAACAATCGCGCCCAGGTTCGTCACCCGCCGACCGGCAAGGTGCACCTCGCCCGCCCGGATCAGACCCCGGTTCTCGACCATGCCCGTCAGATTCGTGAAGCGATCGATCCCGCCCAGGAAGTCCGCGTCCGTCATCTGACCCGCGGCGGCATGAATCGCCCCAACATCCACAATCGCCCGGCTCCCGAAGTACACACCCTGCTCGTTGACGATGTACACCCGACCGTTTGAAATCAGCGATCCGTCGATCCGCGTCGGGTCCTGCCCGAGCACGCGGTTGAGCACGCGAGCGTCCGCGCCGGGCTGCACAAACCGCACGGTCTCGTTCGCGCCGATGTTGAACGACTGGTAGTTGATGATCGTGTTGTCGGCGGCCGTGATCTCGGTCAGGCTTCCCGCCCGCGAGAAATTCGCCTGCCCCGCCACCACCTGCTCACCCACGGGCTGGCCGGATGCGGTCCCCGCCAGAATCGCCAGAAGGAGCGGTCGAGCGGTGGAACGTGCCATGTTCGAACGGATCATCGGCTTCTCCAGAAAATCAGAATGCCAGCGTCGCGACGATGTGGAACTCCGAATCGCCGCTCTCAACGCTCCCGTTGTCCAGGTCCTGCAGCGCAAAGCCCCAGTCGGCCCGGATCCGCAGGTACCTGCGGTACTCGAGCCCGATCCCGATGCCCGCGCCAAGGAGCGTCTCGTCGAACTCCACGGAGTCCGCGTCTTCCACCATCGTCTGACCGTAATCGACGAATCCCGCCAAAATAAGATCCCAGTCCGCCGATCCGTACGCCCGGTCGGGCCTGAACCGGAAAGGCTCACCAAAGAGCGAGCCCGACTCGGACGAGATGCCAAGAAGCTGGGGAATATGGACCCGGTACTCCGCCGAGGCCACAAACGCCGTATCACCAGCCGCCGCCGACTGCGGATACCCACGCACCGAATACAGCCCGCCCACGACCTGCTGCTGCTGGGGAATCAGGCGATCACCGAACGAGTACTGCCCGCGGAACCCGAGGGCCACCTCGTTGGCGAGCGTGCTCCCGAAGCCGCCCTCCTCTTTCCAACCCCCCGGCGCGAAGATCGGCTCCAGGTAAAACGACGCCCCCGTGTCCCAACGCAGAAGCGTCCAGGAATCCTCGGCTCGTAACCGCCCGAGCCCAGGGATCTCCGTCCGGTCCCCGCCGTCGAGCGTGAAGTCGAGCGCGACCTCGCTGTAGATCGAACGCGTCGGCACACGCTCCTCGGTCCGAAGCCCGATGCTCCCGATCAGGAAGTCCGTGTCCCCCTCGGTCGCGGCAAGGTCGTTCGTGACCTTGACATCCTCACTCCGAAGCCCCGCAAACGCATCCACGAAGTACGACTTCTTCTGATACACCGTCCCGATGATCTCGCCGCCAAACGTCCACGTCGTGCCCGAGAGATCCTGCCCCGGCAGCCCGATGTCCCGCGCCGTGTAATCGCTCCAGTTGCCGAACACCTTGCCGCGCACAAGATCAGTCCCGATGAAGGGCGCCTCGTAGCTCATGATCCCGGCGTAGCTGTCCTCGAAGCTCGCGGTCACGAAATCCGCCCGAAAGATGTCGTCCCGACCGGTCAGCTGGTTGTGCACGAACCCGAGGCGCTCACGCCACTCGTTCGTCGCATCCGTACCAGTATTTGAAATCTGCGCGTAAGCGAGCCAAGGCTTGGTCTCGTGGACGAGGTAGTCCATCGCAACCGAGTTGGGCTCCTGCCCCTCGTCGGTCGCCGCCGACACCGCAAGGTCCACACGACGTGACGGGTGCCGGTTGAGCCGATGCACGTACGCGTCGAGCACGTCCTTGCGGATCAGATCCTTCCTCGGCCCCTTGTCGCCCTCGCGCCGGGGCTTGGCGGGCGAGAGGCTCGCGATCCGGCGATGCGCGGGCGCGTTCACGACCGGCTCATCCCCGAACCGACCGCCCGTCCCGACCGTCCGAAGCTGGGTCACCACACCGACCCAGACCTTGAGCCGAAGATCCGTCTCATCGACCCGGATATCCGTCCCGGTCGCCGGCTCGATCTGAAAGGGGTCCGGCGCCACGAGCACGCCCACGATCCCCCGGCGATTCAGTTCCTCGACGATCGCGCGAGAGATCTCGTTGATCGCCGAGATCGAGATCTGTCGGTTGCGCAGCGCCAGCACCTGCCCGATCGTCACCCCCGGGGTGGTCGGCGAGACATCGATCGTCTCCGCGTTCGTATCAAGCCGGACCCGGAGCGAATAGAACGACTCGATCAGGGGCAATTCCGGGTGAACCCGGTCGTATTCGAGCCGAAGCGCCGAGAAGGGGTACCCCTCCACCATCCGCCCCGCCACGCCCGCGTCCAGGCTCGGGATCTGGACATCCTCATCCTGCGCCAAGGCGGCAGGCGCCAAAGCCAGACCGGCGGCCAGGGCGAGGGCAGACAGCGCCAAGGGCGCGACCGATTCACACACGTTCTTGACTCGCATCGATGCCCTCGAATCACTCGCCCGATCGCCCGGACTCTGGCTGCACGATAGCCGAAACAGGCCGACCAGGGCGGGCCGAGCCCCAAACAACCCAAGGACCAAAGCCCAGGGCAACCATCGGCAATTCAGGGTGAAAGTGGCGAGGGGGGGACTTGAACCCCCGACCTCCGGGTTATGAATCCAGCGCTCTAAACCAGCTGAGCTACCTCGCCAGACAATGACGCCCCCTCGGGCGGCTCCAACTTTAGGCCCTCTCAAGCCCCAGTCACGGGCTCACGGCGTCCGATCGGCTCACCGTCGCCGATGGAGCCGACTCCGTTGCCATCGGCTTGGGAGACTCGGCGGACTGCTTCGGCAGGCTCTTGGCCTCCTTCGAAGCCTCGTCGATCTCCTCTGTCACATCCTTGAGACCCTTCTTGAACTCAACGATGCTCTTGCCAAGCCCCCGGCCCACCTCAGGCAGGCGACGACCAAACAAAAGCAAACCAACCATCAGGATGATGGCGATCTCCATCGGCCCAAGATTCCCGAACAGTCCGAGCGTGGTCATCTCTGTCCCTTTCGCGGGGCCCATCGGCCCCGCATTCGCACCTTCGGACGCCACCTACGGAAGCTCACTGGCGCCCTCGAACAAGCCATCCTAGCCGATTCACTCGGCCGGGCAGCGGTTCCGCGCCGACGCCTCGACCGCGTTGCTCAGCAACGCCGCGACCGTCATCGGCCCAACCCCGCCCGGCACGGGCGAGATCCAGCCCGCCACTCTGCTCACCGCATCGAACTCCACATCCCCGACCGTCATCGTCCCACCAGATTCACCGACGACACGGTTCACACCAACATCCACCACGATCGCTCCGGGCCTGACCATCTCAGCTTTGACAAGCCCCGGCACCCCCGCCGCCGCCACGAGCACATCCGCCCGTTTCGTCAGCTCCGCGATCTCTCGGGTATACACGTTGCACGAAATCACGGTTGCCTCGGCCTGCATGAGCAGCACCGCGAGCGGCTTGCCCACCACATTGCCCGCACCTACGACCACCGCCGTCTTGCCCTTGAGATCGACACCCGTCGATTCGATCATCCGCATCGCCGCCAGCGCCGTGCAGGGCACCAGGCTCGATCGGCCGTACACCACGTTCCCGATGTTCGCCGGGTTCACGCCCTCGACGTCCTTGTCCGGATCGATCAGCCTCTGGACGCGGTACGCATCCACACCCTCGGGCAGGGGCAGGTGGACCATGATGCCGCTGACGTGGTCGTTCTCGTTGAGCAGGAGCACCCGCCCGGCGATGTCGTCAAAGCCCGCGCCCGAGCGGATCTCGTGGAGCTTGTAATCGAGCCCGAGCTCTCGGCACTCATGCCCCTGCCGCTCCGCGTACTGGCGGGCAGCGTTGTCCTCCAGGCCCACGATCACCGCGTCGAGCCTGGGCGCGATCCCCTGAGACCGGAGCGCCGCCGCCCGCTCGCGGACCTGCTCCCGGAGCTCGCCAGCGAGCTTGCGACCATCGAGAATCCGAGCGGTCTGCGTCATGGCCCGATCCTATGCGCGTGCCGAGGGTTGTCCCGCTCTGTACCATCCGGGCGTGGCCAAGAAACCAACATCTTCAAGGAACGATCCCATCAAGCGGATGCGCGAGCTCGAGGCCCGGCTCGAAGAGGCCAACCGGGCCTACTACGTCGACGCCGATCCGGTGATGTCCGACACCGAGTTCGACCGCCTGCTCAAGGAACTCGGCGATCTCGAAACCCAGTTCCCCGATGAGGCAACCCCCAACTCCCCCACCCGCCGCGTCGGCGGCGAACCGATCGAAGGCTTCGTCACCCTCCCCCACGACGTCCCGATGCTCTCGATCGACAACTCCTACTCCACCGAGGACATCGCCTCGTGGATCAGGTCCATCTTCCCCGAGGTCGATCCCGCCTGCCGAGAGCTCGATGAGCAGATCGCCCGGGCGGAAGCGGGCGAAAAGGGAAGCGTCGCCGGGCTCTTCGGCGATTCAGGCAAGCCGATCTCGAAATCCAAACGCGTGGCGGCGCTCAAGCAGAAGAAACGCGAGCGGATCGAGGAAGCCGAGAAACAGGGCTTCCCGATCGAGCTCGTGTGCGACCCCAAAATCGACGGCGTCGCGCTCTCGGTGCGCTACGAGAACGGCCAGTTCGTCCGCGCCCTGACCCGGGGCGACGGCAGGCAGGGCGACGACGTCTCGCACGCCGTGCGCACGATCCGGGCGCTCCCGCTCTCGCTCGGCAAGGGCTCGCCCGAGATCCTGGAAGTCCGGGGCGAGGTGTTCATCCCCAGCGCCGAGTTCGAGCGCATCAACGCCCAGCGCGCCGAGGCGGGCGACGAGCTCTTCATGAACCCCCGCAACGCCTGCGCCGGGACGATCAAGAACCTCGACCCGAGCGTCGCCGCGAGCCGGAACCTCGGCTTCCGTGCGCACGGGCGCGGCACAGTCTCGAACGACCGCTTCGCGCGCACGCACGCGGAGATGCTCAAAAAATTCGCCGAACTCGGCATCCCCACACCCGACCGCACATGGACATGCCGGGGGATCGACGAGGTTGAGGCCGCGATCGACGAGCTCGCCGAGCTCCGCACCGAGCTGCCCTACGCAACCGACGGTCTCGTCATCCGCGTGAGCAGCTTCGCCGACCAGCAGCTGCTCGGCACGACCTCCAAGAGCCCGCGTTGGGTGATCGCGTACAAGTACCCCGCCGAGCGCAAGACGACGACACTGCTCGACGTCGACTGGCAGGTCGGCAAGACCGGCAAAATCACCCCCCGCGCGGTGATGGAGCCCGTGCTCCTGGCGGGCACGACGGTTCGGCACGCCTCGCTCCACAACTTCGGCCTTGTGCGCAAGAAGGACATCCGGATCGGGGATGTGGTCGAGGTTGAGAAGGCCGGCGAGATTATCCCTTATGTCGTGGGGCCTATCGCCGAAAAACGGATGAAAGGATCAAGGAAGATCAAGCCCCCCGAGACCTGCCCGGTCTGCGGCGGCGTGGTCGAGATCGAACCCGTCGAAGCCAACGACAACCCCGATCTCGAAACCGCGCGGCGGTGCATCAACCCAGAATGCCCGGCGCAGCTCCGTGAGAAGCTCGTGTGGTTCGCCGGGCGCAAGCAGATGGACATCGACGGGCTGGGCGAATCGACGATCGACCTGATCCTCGCCGACGAGGAGATCCCGCTGACGGGCTTTGGCGACATTTTCCGCCTGCGTGCGCACGCGGACCGACTTGTCGAGCTCGAACGCATGGGCAAGAAAAAAGTCGAGAACCTGCTCGCGGGGATCGAGGCTTCCAAGGGCAGAGGGCTGCCCAGGGTGCTGGCGGGGATGGGGATCCGGCACATCGGGGATTCGACGGCCCGCGCGCTGTGCGCGAAGTTCGCGGACATCCACGAGCTCATGGCGGCGAGCGCCGAGGCATTGGAATCGGTCGAAGGGATTGGCGCGATCACCGCGGGCGTGCTCCATGATTACCTACACTCGAAGATCGCCGAGCACACGTTCAGGGACCTGGAATCGGTGGGTGTCAATCTGACCAGCCCTCGCGCGGCGGCGGCGACGGATTCGCCTGTCGCGGGCAAGACGATCGTGCTCACCGGGACGCTCGAGCACTACACACGGGAGGAGGCTTCGGAGAAGCTCCGAGCGATCGGGGCGAATGTGACGGGTTCGGTGTCGAAAAACACCGATATCGTGATCGCGGGGCCGAGCGCGGGCTCGAAGCTGACCAAGGCCCAGAGCCTCGGGATCGAGATCTGGGACGAGGCGAAGATGCTCAGGCTGCTGAACGGGTAGGCTGCGACCATGCACAACGTGGAGTTCAAGGCGGAACTGCGGGACCTGGCGCTGGCCGAGACCATCTGCAAGGCGATGGGCGCGACGCACGCGGAGGTTCTGGAGCAGACGGATACGTACTACAAGGTGCCCAGCGGCCGGCTCAAGCGGCGCGAGCAGACGGGGCACGAGACGGAGTACATCTTCTACGACCGGGCGGATAAGGCCGAGGCGAGGCTCAGTCATTACGTGATCTACGACGAGGTCTCGGCGCGTCAGCGGTTCGCGTGCGATTCGCTGCCGGTGCTCGTGGTTGTGCGCAAGAAGCGGGTGGTGTACCTGATCGAGCAGATCCGGATCCATCTGGACACGGTCGATCACCTCGGGACATTCATCGAGCTCGAGGCGGTGGTGTCGCGGGCGCACAATGTGCGGGACTGCCACGAGAAGGTGCAGCAGATCCGGACGAAGCTGAGGCCGGCGCTGGGCGAGATGCTCAGCACGAGCTACTCGGACATGCTGATGGGCGAGCAGGGGCTGGATGCGAGCGGGATCGATCCTGTGCCGAGCCCGACGAGTTCGACCGATCCGATCTGAGGCCGATTGAAGAAGGGACGGGATATGCGTTCACGCAGGTGGCTCATCGGGACGGCGGCGCTGGCGGGATTGCTCGTGACGGGCATCGGCGCTGGCCTGTCGGAAAGAGCCCAGCCCTCCAAAGCGATCCGGACTGTGCTTCTTGTTCGGCACGCGGACACGAGCCCGATGCCGGGCGAGCAGGACCCGAAGCTGACGACCGAGGGGACGGCGCGGGCGGCGAGGCTCGCCGAGGTGCTCAGGGACGAGCCGATGGGCGCGGTGTTCGTGACGCGGACGGCTCGTTCCTTTGCGACTGGCGCGCCGACGTCGGATTACAACGGCATCGAGCCGACGGTGTACCCGCCGACGGGGTACGACGACCTGCGGGCGAAAGTGATGGCGCTCCCGGGCGGGACCTCGGCGCTGGTGGTGGCGCACTCGAACACGGTGCCGGGGATTGTGAAGTCGCTCGGCGGGCGCGAGATGGAGGAACTCCCGGAGAAGGAGTTTGACCGATTGATCGTGCTTGTGCTGAGCGGGGAGACGCTCGTGCGGATGGTGGAGCTTCGGTACTGAGCATCGGCGCGAACCGGGATCGGGCCGGCGCGGTCTCTTGGGTGAACCCTTTGTGGAGCACCCGATGCGAAACCGAACTGTCCTTGCGGCACACTTGTTTGCCTTGTCTGTTTTTGCACCTTTGGCGTTATCGCAGGGGGCGGCAACTCTTCCGATCCGGGAGGTGACGGCCTTCAAGGATGGGCACGCGCTGGTGATGCGGGCGGGGAAGCTGCCCGTGAACGCTGCGGGCGATCTGGTTCTCACCGAGCTCCCACGGCCCGTGCTCGGGACGTTCTGGGCGGATACCGATCAGCGCAGCGCGAGGCTCGCCTCGGTGCGGTCCGAGCGGGTGGAGGGCAAACGCATCACACCCGCGGGGACGGTTGAGGACCTGCTCCGGGCGAACATCGGGCACGAGATCGCGTTCCGGACGGTGTACGCGGCGGATATGCAGGGCACGCTGGTTGAGATTGTGGAGCAGCCAGCGCCGGCGGTGCCGGTGCCGCAGTTTGGATCGCCGTATTACAATTCGTATATCCCGCCCGCTCAGCCCACGCAGCGTGTGGCGCTGGTGCGGAGCGAGAGCGGCGTGTCGGCGATCCCGGTCGCGTCGATGATCGATGTGCGGTTTGTGGGCGACGCTCCGGCGCTCGAGTTCGTGGAAGAAATCGATGAAGAGCGGATGACGCTCGATCTGAGCTGGGAGGGCCAGCCCGCGGCGGAGGCTTCGGCGTCGCTGATGTACCTGCAGCGCGGGCTCCGGTGGATTCCGTCGTACCGCGTGACGATGCTCGATGACGATCGCGTTCGGATCGAATTGCAGGCGACGCTCATCAACGAGCTTGCGGACCTTGACGATGTGATGGTGCACGTGGCGATCGGCGTGCCGACGTTTGCGTTCGAACACACTCCGGATCCGATGGCGCTCCGCGAGCAGATGGACAGCCTCGGGCTTTTCTTCCAGCGGTCGGCGGACGGGCAGACGGGGGCGATGCTCTCGAACGCGATCATGGCGCAGAGCGCGCGGATGGGCGAGTACGGCTCCGGGTCATCGGGCCAGCCGGGCGCTGGCCAGCCGACGGGGCCGGAACTCTTGGGGGCGGAGCGGGCGGAGGACCTGTTCGTGTTCAGCGTGGACCATGTCACGCTCGCCGGGGGCGCTCGGATGGTGCTCCCGCTTGCGAGCTACGAAGCGGCGTTCGAGAGCGTGTACACGCTCGATCTGCCCGCGAGCCCGCCGACGCAGGCGCTTCGCAACCTGGGGACGGAGCAGCACCGACAGATCGCCGAGACTTTGAGCAGGCCCGTGGCGAAGCACGTGCTTCGGATCTCTAACGAGAACACGGAGGGCTACCCGCTCACGACGGCACCGGCACTGATCGTGCGTGAGGGGCGGGCGCTGGCGCAGGGGCTCATGACGTACACCCCGGTGGGCGCGAGCGTGGATCTTGAGGTGGGCAAGGCGGTCGATATCGGGGTCAAGACGGACGAGATCGAGACGGACCGAACGCCGAGCGCGGTGAATTGGGACGGGCACGACTACATGCGCGTCGCCATAGGGTTCGAGGCGGCGCTGACCAACCGCAAGTCGCACCCGGTGCGGGTCGAGGTGCGGAAGTACGCGTTCGGGAACCCGGTCGGCGCGACTGCGGGCGGCGAGGGCGAGGCGGTGAGCGTGTTCGCTGCGGATGCAGGCTGGGATCTTGAAGGCTCGCCCTGGTGGCAGAACTACAGCTGGCCCTACTACTGGCACCGGCTCAACGGCGCGGCCCGGTTTATGTGGACGGTGGATCTGAAGCCGGGCGAGACGATGGAACTGGGCGCTTCGTGGCAGTACTTCTGGAACTGAGCGCGAGAGCGTGATGGATCAGCACCCCGCGTTGAAGTTGGCGAGCCAGGCGGTGAAGTCGGCGGGCGTGCATGAGCCGTCGTCGTTCTGGTCGCACTCGGGGGCTTGCGCATTGAATGCGGCGACCCAGGCGGTGAAGTCGGCGGGTGAGAGCGCGCCGTCGCCGTTGGTGTCGGCGGGGCAGACGGGGGGCTGGTCGCACTCGAAGCGTTCGATCTTGATCGCGTCGATGCCGGCTTCGACGACGCTCGGGTCGCCGAGATCCGCGGCGGTGAATCGGAGCCTGAGCGTTGAGGTGGCGGGGATCTCGCCGCTCTCACCGATGAGGATGGTGTCGGTGCGCCACTGGTTGAAGGCGTCGGTGTAGGTGCGGAGGGTGGTCCAGTTCGTGTCGGCGATGTCGGTGGAGTACTCGACGCGGAGGTAGTCCTCGGGGCTGAGTTCGCTCGTGATGATGTCGCTCAGCCAATAGGCGTAGGTGAGCGTGGCGCCGCTCGAGACATCGAACGAGGGTGTGTAGAGGACGGTGTCTCCCGAGTCGACGTCGGAGTTTCCGGCGGCGTTGTCGGTGAGCCAGGCGCGGCCCGAGCCGTCGGCGTCGGAGGGTGGATCGCCGAGGTCGCTGTTGACGGGGATGCCTCTGGACCACTGGCCGTCGGTGGCGGTGCCGGTGAAGTAGTAGCCCGGGTCGGTCTCGGCGTTGTCTTCGAAGATGGGTGTGTAGCTGGTGGCGACCGTTGCGGGCTTGGCTTGGGTGGGCGCTTGCGGGGGCCAGTTGAATGACTGGCCCGAGGTGGACGAAGCCGAGAGCCACCACTGGATGTGCTCGAAACAGTCGAGCGGCGGCGTGGTGAATAGGTACGAACCGGCGGGCCCGTCGGGCGTGCCTGCGAATGTTGATTCAACGCCGGTCTCACTCAGGATGTGGAGCGTGGGCGTGGATTGATCGAGGTCGAGACCGAGGCCCGAGATGGTTGCGTGGATCTCTTGGCCGCCCGCGGGGCTGACGATCGCGTCGAGGGGTTCGTCGACGACGAAGACGAGTGTTTGGAGTTCGGGGCGGACGACGATGAGGCCCTGCTGGATGTCGGAGATGATGACGTTGCCCGAGGGGAAGAAGGGGTAGTTGGACCACGAGCCGTCGTAGCCCGTGTTGTCGTCGGCGGGGTAGGTGTCGATCCAGGCGACTTCGACGGGGTTTTCCGGGTCGGCGATGCTGTGGATGCGGAGGCCGGAGCGGTAGTTGGAGGCGTAGATGAGTTCGCCTTTGACGTAGAGGTTGTGGTCGCGGGAGGTGTTGCCGTTGGTCCAGCCCTTGACGTAGTACGGGTTGGCGAGGTCCTCGACGTTGTAGATGTGCATCGTGGTGAAGGGGATCCGGCCCTCGTCGAGTTCGTCGTTGACGTAGAAGTACTTGCGGTCCTCGCTCAGCCAGCCCTGGTGGATGTACCGGCGTCCGGGGTGGGAGGCGGAGGAGATCTCGAACATGTTTGATTTGTTGGTGACGTCCCAGATGCGGACGCGGGTGTCGGAGCTGCCGTTGCCGTAGCCCGAGCAGAGGAAGGCGATCTCGCGGCCGGCGTAGGGGCCCGAGGTGTAGTTGACGACCTGGGCGTCGTGGACGTAGAGGTTGTTCTGGACGGCTTGCTGCGAGGGGTTTGTGGGCGTGCCGGGTGCGCCGTTGACGCCCACGCCGTATGCGCGGAGCCCGAGGTTGCTGCTGCCGCCGGTGCGGTAGATGTATCCGGATTCGGGGTTGGCGACGATGTTGTGCGAGGCCGAGGAGCCGGAGTAGTTGGATGAGCCGAGGCTCGTGATGGAGCCGTTGTCGGCGTTGGCGAGGTTGAACTTCTGGATGTGGTTGCCGCCCTCGGAGACGACGTAGGCGATGGTGCCGATGACCTTGATGTCGCGCCAGATGCTGTTGGGGCCTGAGAAGGCGACGATGATCTGCGGGTTCTGGGGGTTGGTGATGTCGACGAAACCGGTGCCTCGCTCAAGCCCGATGATGGCGATCTCCTTGCCCTGGGGTGTGACGTAGCCCCAGCAGTCGTTCGCGTCGGAGCCGCCGAGGCCGAAGGCGGAGATGGGGACCTGGGAGAGGAAGGTGACGTTGTGCGAGGGGAAGTTGCCAAAGCGGACGTCGAGGGCGTTGCCCTTGCCCAAGAGGCGTTCTTCTTCGCCGCCCGGATGGGTCCAGAGGCCCGCGGCTGAGGCGGCGCCGGCGCAGAGGAACAGACTTGCGAGACAGACCGACCGCTTGGCGTCATGGCGCATCATTGAAACCCTCGCTCAAACCGGGCCCCCACAGCCCTCCACAGGATAGAGCAAACCGGCTTCAGGCGAAAGGGACGTGAAGTACCCGAATATCGGCAGGGCTTTGGAGCGGGAGCCCGGGCGCGTCCGGCTGAGATGGCTGGGCCCGGCTACCACAGAAGGAGATAGATCAGCGCCGTGATCGCGATGACCACGAACCCCGCTGGCTTGACGCCTCGCCAGGGCTTCATGTCGATCACGGCCCGGTCGGGCAGGATGGCCGGGGTCTGAAGCGGGCGGAGCCGGCCCCAGATGCCCATCATGGTGACGAGCAGGACAAAGAGGATGAACATGTGATACAGGAAGCCGAGCGAGGAGTACTTCCACAGGGCCTCGACAATGCCCCCCGCTTGGTGAGCAGATTCCTGATCCCACTGCCATGATGGGCATCGGCTCGCGAGATAGAAGAGCGGCCCCACGATGAACGCCGCCTTTGCGGCTCCGGATGGCACGCGCCGCATGAGCAGGCCCGCGAAAAAGACGGCCGCGGTCGGCGCGGAGACAAAGCCCCACATCTCCTGGATGTAGCCGAAGACGCCCTCGAACGATCTGATCGTGGGCGTCCAGAGGCACGCGGCGATCGCGAGGACGGCCGTCACCCATCGGCCGCAGCGGACGGCTTGAGCCTCCGTCATGTCGGGCTTGACGTACGCGGACCAGAGGTCGAGTGTGAAGACGGTCGACGCGGAATTGAGCCCGCTGTTGAACGTGCTCATGATCGAGCCCGCGACCGCCGCGATCATGAGCCCGAGCGCTCCCGCCGGGAGCATCTCCTTCAGAAGCATCGGGTAGGCACGGTCCATTTGAGTTGGATCGAGTTTCTCGCCCAGGATCTGCACCGCCATCATGCCGGGGATGACGATCAGCAGCGGCAGGAAGAGCTTGATCCCGGCTGCGAACAGGATGCCCTTCTGGCCCTCGGCGAGCGAGCCCGCCGCGAGTGTGCGCTGGGTGATGAACTGGTTGAGTCCCCAGTAGAAGATGACGGGGATCCAGATGCCGCTGACGAGCGCAAGCCCGGGCAGGTCTGGATCGTTCCACGGGCGGATGAGGTGCATCTTGTCGCCCTGAGCATGGGCGAAGCTGTTCCAGCCCGCGAGCGGTCCCTGCCCGTCACCCAATGCATAGAGCGCCATCACGGCGACGACCGCGCCGCCCAGCAAAAGACCGGCGCCCTGGATCAGGTCGGACCACACAACGGCTTTGAGCCCGCCGAACACCGTGTACACACCCGCGGCGATGCCGATGCCCCAGACCCCGAGATGGAACGCGAGCGTCTCGGCGGCCTTTGGCGACATCCCCTGCGAGCGTTCGAGATACCCGGGCAAGTCCAGCACACTGGTGAGGAACGTCGAACCCGCGTAGAGCACCGTCGCCAGCACGGTGAGGACGAAGAAGATGACCATGAGCCCCGCCATGATCGAACGCGTCGTGCGGTCGAAGCGGTACTCGAGGAACTCGGGCATGGTGTAGATGCCCGCTCGGAGCATGACGGGCAGGATCCACCACGCGACGAAGACGAGCGCGACCGCGGCGATCCATTCGTAACCAGCAACCGCGATCCCGTTCTTCGCCGCGTTGCCGGTCATGCCGACGAAGTGCTCGGTCGAGATGTTCGAGGCGATCAGTGAGAAGCCGATGAGCCACCACGTGAGGTTGCGCCCGGCCAGGAAGTAGTCCTCGCGCGAGCGTTCGCCCCTTGAGGCGAGCATCGAGACGACCGCCACGACGACGAGCGAGAGAACCAGGATCACGATGTCGATCGTCGCCAGCATGACTTACCCCCGCTCGTGTGTCGTTGGTCCCGGCTTAAGGACGATGCTCCGCCATGCGTCGATGAGTGTCGCGATGGCGATGCTCTCGGCGTGCCCGACCATGGGCCGGGCGGGCTCGGTGCCGCCCGATTCGATGAGCCGGGCCACTTCGATGGCTTCCAGCGAATAGCAGCAGTGCTCGGACGAAGGCGACTCGGTGACACGGCCAGCCTTCGTCGTGAGCGTGATCTCGCCCCGTGTGCCCTCTCGATCGCCCCCGGGCAGGAACGCGGAAGGGAGCGTGAGGGTCCCGTCATCGCCCTCAATCTCGACAAACAGCCCGAGCGGTCGGCGGAACGAGCATGCAACGCGCACCTCGATCTCGCCTTCGATCGAAAGTGCGGCTTCGGCGTCGATCTCGACGCCCGTGTCGATGCGTGCGCCGTGGGCGCTGCGAAGCGAAATGGAATCAAACCGGTGCCCGAGGGCGCCCGCGAGCATGGTGATCGCCGAGAGCGGGTAGCCGCCGATGTCGTAGATGACCCCGCCGCCGAGCGAGGGCAGACGCAGGCGGTCGGGCGTGCTCGCCTCGCAAGACACGCCGAACGCGGCGTTGATACGACGCACAGCGCCGATCGTGCCACTTTCGATGAGATCGATCGCGCGGGCGATCTGGGGATGGGTGCGGTACATCCACGCCTCGACGAGCGGCGTTCCCGATTGATGCGCCAGATCGATCAGGTCGCTTGTTTCTGGGGCCGAGGTGGTCATCGGCTTCTCGCAGAGCACGGCCTTGCCCGCGCTGATCGCCCGTTTGGCGGCGGCGAAATGCATCGGGTGAGGCGTCGCGATGTACACGGCCTGGACGCGATCGTCGCCGAGCAGATCGTCGAGTGAGTGACGAGGTGTGCCACCGAAGGCGTCGGCGTAGTGCTGCGATCGTTCGGGAGAGCGGCCGAAAACACCGCGGATGTCGCCCACGCCGCTCCGGTGGATCGCCCGCGCAAAGACGCCGGCGATCTCGCCCGGGCCGACGATCCCCCAGCCGATCGGGCGGGGCATGTCTGATTGCTCAGGGCCCGCCATGCGTGTCCTCGGTGACGAAGCTGTTGGAGAGGGCGTTGCCGAAGCGATCGAAGTCGGAGAACTTCCAGACGAGCTCTTTGCCGGGCGTGATCTCGATGATCTGGGGCTGGCCCTCGCCCGCGTGGCAGTTGCCGATGACGGTGTTGCCGTTGCCGAGTCGCTGCACGGTGGTGACCCACGCGAGCGTGACGCCCTCGATGTCGTCCTTGCAGACGCTCCAGATGATCGTGCCCTCGGGGTTGACCTCGAGCACGCCGTGGCCGTTGCCCGTGCCGATGAGCGTGTTGCCGTTCTCGAGCCGAACAGCGGAGAAGAGCGCGTTGCCGTCGCCCTGGTTGACCTTTCCCGATTCGGGATCGGTCCAGCTCGTGGGCACGCTGTAGGACCAGACCACGTTGCCTTCTTTGTCGTACTCGCGGGCGACGCCGTCGCTTTCGTGGGCGACGAGATAGGTGCCCGTGGGTGTGGTGCGGACGAGGCGTGTGTCGTGGTGGGCATCAGGCTTGTCGACCGTGAGCGGCGTCGCCGAGAGGAGCGTCCCGTCTCGGATGACCTCGATGATCCGCGCCGGGCCGCTCTCGGCGATCATGGTCGAGCCGTCGGGGCGGCGCTCGAAGGCGTGTACTTCTACGCGCTCACCGGGCGTGTCGCGGTTCGTCACGCTCGCGTCGTAGGACCAGACGATTTCGTCGGTCTCCGGATCGACCTCGACGAGCTGTGTCCAGGAGGTCTGGAAGAGGATGTTCCCGCCCGGGAGGATGTGCAGGTCGTGGATGTCCCCGATCTCGTGCTCCCAGAGCGTGACGGGGTGACCGAGCGCCACCTCGCGCATCAGCGCGATGCGGTTGGTGGAGTAGTCCGCCGCCAGGATCTCGCGGGGTCCGCCGGAAACCACGAAGGCGTCGGCGAGCTCTTCGCCCGCTTCAACGCTCAATGTCGGACGCTGAGTCCGAAGCGACCGCAGCGCGTCCGCTGAGAGAGCTGTCCCGAAGAGCACGACTTCCCTGAGCGTCGCTGCGCTGGCGATGGCTTCGGCGATGCCATCCGTGACGGCGGTCGAATGCAGATTGAGCGTCTCCAGTGTCGGCGCCCGCTCGAGCATGGCCTTTACGAAGGCATCGTCGGCGTTCGATCGCTCGAGCCTGAGCCGAGCGAGATGTGGAAACGAAACACCGCCGATCTCGCCAGAGATCGTTCGCCCCGCGAGCGAGAGCTCAACCACACGATCCGCAATCGGCTCGAGTTCGGCGAGCTGGTTTGCCTGGAAAGCGCCTTCCCCGAGCGAGAGGTCGATGGACAGATCGCCGCTTTCCGGGAGTTCGGTCACGGCAGCGCCATGGTCGCTCTTGAGTCGGTCGATGAGCTCCGCATCGGATGCGGGCATCTGATCCATGACCTCCGGTGTGATTTCGACCGGCGCGACCTCCGCCCCGCCCCGGATCCATCGCATCACCGCGAGCACATCCGCGTCCGTGAGCGGCCCACCCTCGGGGGGCATGATGTCGAAGTCGTCGTGCGCGAGCGAGATCCGCCGGAATAGTTCGCTCTCTGACGGGTCGCCCGCGAGCACGACCGACGCGATCCCCTCTGGCGTGTCGAGCCTGAGTTTGCCCTTCTGCTTGGTTGCGCCGTGGCATTCGTAGCAGCGCGTTTCAAAGAGCGCCAGTACGATCTGCGCATCGCTTCCCGTTTCCTCGGCAATGACTGTCGGCGGAGCGATCTGCGTCTCGGGCGAGCCGAGCAGCTTGGCGACCAAGGGCGGCGCGTAGCGTGTGAGGTACGTCTCGCCGTGCGTCATGGTCCCGCCAAGATGCCCGGTGACGGTCATGAGCCCCGCTGCAAGCCCCAGCACGGCAATTCTGACCAAAACGGATGACCACCTGGGCGTCATCGCGATGATCGCGCCGATGAAGAGCACCGCGGCGAATCCGATCCCGAGCCAGCGGTGCCAAAAGATGAGATCCTTGGGATACCCGCCCTCGTCGCCCAGGAACCAGCCCGCGACCACCGCGACGAGCGCGGAGATCGCCGTCGCCAGGACGAGCAGCCTGCGCGTGGCGGTGACTTTCTCCGGCTTCTGGACAATCGTCATCGATTCCACGATCACCACAGCCGCGAGCATCCCGATCGGGAGGTGCACCACCAGCGGGTGGAGCCTCCCGATGAACATCAGCCAGTCCGTCTCGGCGAGCGCCGCCAGCGCACTCATGCGAGGATCTGCCTGATCGGCTCGGCGCCCTCGACCCCGACGAGCTTCTCGTCGAGCCCGTTGAAGAAGTACGTCAGCCCGTTGGGGTCCATGCCCATCAGGTGCAGGATGGTCGCGTGCAGGTTCTTGACGTGGAACCGGTCCTGCACGGCCTTGGCGCCCAGCTCATCGGTCTGGCCCACGCTGATACCGCCCTTGATACCGCCGCCGGCCATCCACATGGTGAAACCCCACGAGTTGTGATCGCGTCCGGTGCCCTCGGCGTACTCGGCGGTGGGCTGGCGTCCGAATTCGCCACCCCAGACGACGAGCGTCTCGTCGAGCAGGCCGCGCTGCTTGAGGTCCTTGAGCAAGCCCGCGACGGGACGATCGGTCCGCCCGGCGTGGCGCGTGTGGTTGAGGACGAGGTCGCCGTGGGCGTCCCAGTTGTCGTCGTTGTGCCCACCTCCCGAGTAGACCTGGATGAACCGCACACCGCGCTCCACGAGCCGGCGCGCCATCAGGCACTTTTTGCCGAATTTCTGGGTCTCGGGCTGATCGAGGCCGTAGAGCTCGAGCGTTTCCCTCGATTCCCTCGACAGATCCACGGCCTCGGGCGCCGCCGACTGCATGCGGTACGCGAGTTCGAACTGATTGATGCGTGATTGGAGCTCGTGGTTGCCCGCGCGTTTGGCCGCGTGCTCTTGGTTGGCCATCCGAAGTCGGTCGAGGAGCTTGCGCTGCACGCCGCCCTGCAGGTGCTCGGGCGTGCTCAGGTCGAGGATCGGGACGCCTTCTGAGCGGAGTTGCACGCCCTGGTAGGACGCGGGCATGAAGCCGCTGGTCCAGTTTTTAGCGCCGTTGATCGGGCCGCCCGTCTCGTCGAGCATCACGACATAGCCCGGCAGGTTCTCGTTGACCGAGCCCAGTCCGTAGTTGGCCCACGAGCCGAGGCTCGGGTGCCCGCTGATGATCCGGCCCGTGTTCATGTTCAGGAGCGCCGAGCCGTGCACGGGGCTCTCGGCGAACATGGAATGGATGAACGCGATGTCGTCGACGCACTGACCAAGGTGCGGGAAGAGATCCGAGACCATCTTGCCGCACTGGCCGTAGGGCCTGAATTTCCACTTGGGCCCGACGACGCGTCCGCCGGCGCGTTTGCCCTGGCGTCCGAAGGTCGGGATGTCGATCGTCTTCCCGTCGTTCTTGTGGAGCTCGGGCTTGAAGTCGAACGTATCGACCTGGCTCGGCCCGCCGTACATGAAGAGGAAGATCACGCTCTTGGCCTTGGGCGCGTGCGTCAGGAACCGCTTGGGGTCGATCGCGTGCATCGGGTTGGCGGAGATCCCGTCGGCCGCCCTCGCCTGGCCCGCGAGCCATGTATTGCCAAGCAGGCCGGCCAGCGCCACGGACGTGAACCCGCCCGCGGCCTCCCACAGGAACTCCCGCCGCGTCCGGCCGCAGAAATGCTCGTTGTGTCCGCTCATCGTGCTCCGCCTGCGGGCATCAGTCCACCCACATGAATTCGTTCAGGTTCATCAGCATCAGGCAGCACACGCGCATCGCCGCGTGCTCGTCCCGGCCGTCGCTTGTCATGAGTTCTTCGACGAATGAGACCAATCCCCGTGCCTCGTCGTCCGTCGCCTCGCGCGAGAGCGCGAGCCAGACACTCAAGCGCACGGCGTCCTCGAGTGTGTCCGTCTCACCCAGCAGGCGCTCGGCGAACGCGCCGGCGGCCTCGCTCATGAAATCGCTGTTGAGCGTGATGAGCGCCTGCGTGGGCACGTTCGTCGGGAACCGCACGGGACAGGCCGTGTCCGGGTCGGGCTGGTCGAGGTTCTCCAGGATCGGCACGCGCAGCGATCGCTTCGAGAAGACGTAGATGCTCCGGCGGTTGGCTTCCTCTTCGGTCGAAGAACCCCAGGCCTGGTTCGGGCGCGACGACGTCGCCAGCACCTCTGCGGGCATGGGCGGGAAGACGCTCGGCCCGAACATCGCGTCGGATCGCAAACCGCTGACGGTCAGCACAGCGTCGCGGTACTGCTCCGCAGTGAGCCGGCGCGCGTCGGTCCTGCCGTACCACTCGTTGTTGCCGTCGCGGGCGAGAAGTTCCTCGCTCGGGACGGAGCTCGTGCGGTAGATCCGGCTCTGCATGATCTCGCAGTGCATCGCCTTGAGCGACCAGTTGTTCTCGATCAGCCGCCCCGCGAGGTAATCGAGGAGCTCGGGGTGCGTGGGCTGCTGGCCGAACCCGCCGAAGTCGCCCGAGCTGCGGCAGAGCCCGCGTCCGAAGTGGAACTGCCAGAGCCGGTTGGCCATGACCCGGGCGGTCAGGAAGCTGCCCTCGTCTACCATCCAGCTGGCAAGGGCCAACCGTCGGCCGGTTGAGTTTGCGCCGGACCACTCGCCTGAGGTGTCGGGCTCGCCCGCCCAGCGGAGCACCGCGGGGATCGCCGGC
>JBGSIX010000224.1:0-6203 GCA_041742315.1 Phycisphaerales bacterium
CCGTCCTCGGCGCGATCGCCGCGACGCTCGGCGTCTGGTGGATGGGCCGACGCATGTTCGACCCCCGCGCCGCCTGGCTCGCCGGCGCGCTGCTGGCCACCTGCATCGTCGTCGTCTTCGACGCGCATCAGGCCCGCTCCGATCAGCTCCTGCTGGGCGTCACGACTTGGGCCATGGCGTTGCTCTGGAACGTCCTCCGCCGCGCCCGCCTCCACAAACCCGTCGGCTGGTGGCGATGGCTCCTCCTCTGGATCGTCGTCGGGCTGGGCCTGCTCACCAAAGGCCTCACGCCCATGGTGGTGCTCCTCACGCTCCTGACCTTCTGCACTGTTCAAGGCAAGTGGTGGGCCTGGCGCGCCGCCAAACCCATGTTCGGCGCACTCGTTGTCGTCGCCGTCGTCGTCCCCTGGGTGCTCGCCGTCGCAAACCACGTCGGCTTTCCCACCTACACCGCCATCCTCCACGACGAGGTCATCGCCCGCGGCGCCGGCGCCAAGGAAGGCCACGCAGGCCCCCCCGGGTACTACTTCCTCACCGCCGCCCTCGCCTTCTGGCCCGCGGGCGCCCTCGCCATCTTCGGCGTGTGGCGGGGGCTCTCCCGCGCTATCACCCTCGGCCCCAAAGGCCAACGCTGGAAAGGCCGCAGAACGCACCGCAGCGCCGAGCTCTTCCTCCTCGCCTGGCTCCTGCCCACCTGGATCTTCTTCGAGATCTACTCCACCAAGCTGCCGCACTACACGCTCCCCGTGTACCCCGCGCTCGCGCTCCTCTGCGCCCGCGCCGCGTATTCCGGCTCTTCGCTCATCAAACGCTGGCCCGCGCGCCTGAGCATCGTCGGCTTCTTCGCAGTGGGGGTCCTCGCGCCAGCCGCCCTCATCGTCGGCTCAATCACGACCACCGACACGCTCCCACCCCCTTGGCAGGTCACCCCGCTCGCCCTCGCCGTGATCACATTCACCCTGCTCGCCACGCGTGCTCTGTGGAAGGGCCTCGCGCTCAAAGGCGTCCTTCTCGCGCTGCCCGCGATCCTGCCCCTCGTCGTCCTGCTCCACGCGCTTTCGCTCCCGAGGCTCACCGCGCTCTCGCCCGCCATCGTGCGCACGTTGGGCGAACTCCACGCCTCCGAGCGCCCCCTCGCCGCCGTGGGCTACACCGAGGACAGCCTCGTCTTCCTCACCCGGGGCACCATCACCAAGCTCCGCCGCGACGACGCCCTCGCCTGGCTCGCCGAGCATCCCTCGGGCATCCTCATCACCAAGCAGGGCGACCTCGACGCGAAGCCCAACAACCTCCGCGTCATCGATGCCGTCACCGGCTTCCACTTCGCCCGCGGCAAGCCCGTCACCGTCGAACTCCTCGAGCGTGCGCCATGACCGACTCGCCCACGCCCGCCGGCCTCCTCGTCATCGACAAGCCCCTCGGCAAAACGTCCATGCAGGTCTGCGCCAACATCCGCGCCCGTCTCCGCAAGGGCGGCTCGCCCAAACGCATCAAGGTCGGTCACGCCGGCACGCTCGACCCGCTCGCCACAGGCGTCCTCGTCGTCCTCGTCGGCAAAGCCACCCGCCTCCAGGACCGCGTCATGGCGGGCCGGAAACGCTACACCGCGCGCCTCGATCTCTCATGCACCTCGCGCACCGACGACCGCGAGGGCCCGGTCACGCCCGTCGATTGCGAACCCGCGACGCGCGAAGCGATCGAGACCCTGCTCCCCGGCTTCGTCGGCACGATCATGCAGCGCCCGCCCGCCTACAGCGCCATGAAAATCGAGGGCCGACGCGCCTACGACCTCGCCCGCAGGTCCGAGACCGAGGCCGACCTCCCCGTCCTCGCGCACCGGCCCATCACCATCGACTCGATCGACATACTCGACTTCGCCTGGCCCATGCTCACGCTCGACATCGCCTGCGCCAAGGGCACCTACATCCGCTCACTCGCGCGCGACATCGGTCAATCCCTAAACACCGGCGGCATGCTCGACGGACTCATCCGCACACAGGTCGGACGCTTCCGCCTCGACTCAGCGCAGCGACTGGACGATCTCCCCGGCGCGATGACCCAGGCCGACCTCCTCGAGATCCCGCCCGATCTGCTCGATCAGCCCTCGTCGGACTCGACCGAGACTTCAACCGAGACCTGATCGATCTCGATCCCCGCCGCCCGGGCCGCAAGCGCCCGCTCGATACGCGCCTCCATCTCGCCCGGCACATAGATGTCCGTCACGTCCTGCCCGTCGGCGGCCTGGCGCAGCAGCAGATACTGCACGCTCCACCCGCTGATCCAGTAGCACACCAGGAACCCCGCCGCGATCAGCCCGGGGAGCTTGAGCACCGTGCCCACGATCGAAGAGGCCGCCTTGCCCGCCCAGCCGAGCGTCTCGGTCGTCTGTCCCGAAACGATCGCCAGCCCGTCGGCATTGCCCGTCCAGTCGAAAATGAGCCCCGCCGCCCAACTCGCAAGCCCGCTCGTCGCGTACGCCAGCGCCAGCGCGATCGAGCTGACGATCGCAAACTGCAGGAACAGGATGATCGAGTACATCGCAAACCGCGCGGGCCTCGTGAAGATGTAGCTGTAGATCCGCTGCATCGACTCGATGCCGTCGAATCCCTCGGCCGCGATCGCCGGCGCGAGCATCGGCGCCCCGAGCCCGAACCCCACGATCAAGAGCACCGCAACAAACGCAATCAGCACCCCGAGCACCGTGAACACCGCGCCCACGATGTTGACGAACGGCGCGACCAGCAGCACATACCCGCCCGCCATCAAAATCACCGCGAGCAGCACGATCACGATCACCGGGATCAGGTGCGCCACCAGCGCGCTCCAGAACCCCTGAAGCGACCAAGCCAGCGCCTCGGTCCATTTCACCGACTTCCCGCGCGCAAAGTCGTCCACCGCCATCCGCGACAAACCCACCGCCATGAAGATGTAGAGCAGGAACGCAAGCGGCAGCACCACCGACGCGCGCCACGGCGCATCCTGCACCGCCGTCGTGATCGCGTGCCACGCCCCGTTCCACGCCGAGATCAGACCCTGCCCGACCTCGAGCTGCATGAATTCAGATGAAGCGTTCTCGAGCCCCGCGACGAAACGCTCGCCCAGCATGATCACCACCGGCTCGTCCTCAGCGGGCGTGATCCCCGCCAGCGTTTGATCGATCAGCCCGACGAGCAGAATCAGCAGCACCGCCAGCATGATCCGCCCCGGGCGCAGCGCGAGCCTGGGCACACGAAAGAGCTTGGGCCAGAGCAGATCCGAGATCAGATCCCCCGCCGTGAGCCGAAAGGGCCTGGCGTAGTCACGCTCGGGGACGCCGGCGCCGGTCGATTGGGTCTGGCTTGCCATATTCCGGGCTCCTCTGCTGGATAGGGCATGCTACCACGCTCACCGAGCCGGAACCCGCCGAGGCGGATTCCCAACAACCCGTGGAGCGGGGGGGAAATCCAGAGCCATCGGAGCCTCTCCCGCGTGTCGGGTACCATCATCCGGACGCGCCGCCGGCGCTGTCGCAGTTGCCCCGCAATCGGGGCGGGGAGGAACCAACCATGCCGTGGCTCATTTTCTTCGGCGTCTTCGCGGCCGTCGTCGTCATCGTCGTGCTCTGGCTTATCGCGGCCTACAACAAGCTCGTCCGCCTCCGCGTCGACGCGGACAACGGCTGGTCGCAGATCGACGTCCAGCTCAAGCGCCGCTACGACCTCATCCCCAACCTCGTCGAAACCGTCAATGGCTACGCCTCGCACGAGAAGGAAACCCTCGACGCCGTCATCTCCGCCCGAGCCAAGGCCGTTTCCACGCACGACGCCGCCAACGCCGGGGCCAAGGAGATGGGCATGGCCGAGGGCATGCTGACGCAGGCGCTCGGTCGCCTGATCGCCATCGCCGAGGCCTACCCGGACCTCAAGGCCAACACCAACTTCCTCTCGCTCCAGGAAGAGCTCTCCAGCACCGAGAACAAGATCGGCTTCTCGCGCCAGCACTACAACGACACCGTCGGACGCTACGAAGAAGCCCGCCAGAGCTTCCCCGTCAACATCATCGCCGGCATGTTCAACTTCAACAAGCGTGATTACTTCGAGGTCACCGAGCCCGCCGCCCGCGAGGCCCCCAAGGTCAGCTTCAGCTAAACCCATCGCCAGACCAGTATGAGCAAGCGACCCATCCACCCGAGGCCCCCTTCGAGCCCCTCGCCCGAGCCCGCTCCCCGGCGGGCTCGGAGCCGTGCGCCCTCGGCGATGCAGCAGCAGGTCGCTTCCAAAATGAAGGCCTACCCGGGCACCATCACCTACCTCGACCTCATCCGCAAGAACAAGCGCGACAGCTTCCTCCTCATGGTCGGCATGATCCTGCTGGGCATGACCATCGGCGCGGTCATCGGGGGCGTGGTCATCCCCGTCGGCGCGGGCGTGGTCGATTCCACCTCCGCCGCCACAAAGGGCTACTCCGACCTCGCCGACCGAGACGTCATGTCCGACGACTTCGACCGGGGGGTCGAGGACGTCGTGACCCGCGCCAAACCCACCCGCATCGTCGGCGCGGACCCCTCCGTTTTCGGCGAAACCATGGTCTACCTCCCCTCGCTCCTGCTCGGCGCGGGCGTCGCCCTCGTCGTGGGCGTCGGCGGCGCGCTCTGGAGCTACTTCCAGGGTGCCAACGCCATTCTCCGCATGATCCACGCCAAAGAGATCACACCCGAGCTCGATCCCGAACTCTTCAACGTCGTCGACGAGATGCGACTGGCCGCGGGATTGCCCATGCCCAAGGTCTATCTCATCCCGGAGACCGCGCTCAACGCCTTCGCGACGGGCCGCGACCCGGAGCACGGCGTCGTCGCCATCACCACGGGCCTCCGCGCCAAACTCAACCGCGACGAACTCCAGGGCGTCATCGCCCACGAGATGGCGCACATCCGCCACTTCGATATCCGCTTCTCGCTCCTCATGGCGACCATGGTCGGGCTCATCGTCATGACCTGCGACATCTTCCTCCGCATCGCGTTCCACGGCGGCGCACGCTCGAGCCGATCCAACGACAAAGGCGGCGGCGCGGCCGTCATCATCATCGTGATCGTCGCGATCATCCTCTCGATCGTCGCGCCGATCCTCGCCAAGTTCATCCAGATGGCCTACTCCCGCCAGCGCGAGTATCTCGCCGACGCGGGCGCCGTCGAACTCACCCGCAACCCCGAGGGCCTCGCCAGCGCCCTCTCCAAGCTCGCCGGCGACGAAGAACCCCTCGTCGACCTCGCCAACCGGGGCACGGCCCACATGTACATCGTCAACCCGCTCCGCAAAATGCGCAAGTCCCACCAGAGCCTGAGCTCCATGTTCAGCTCCCACCCACCCGTCGCCGACCGCATCGCCCGCCTCATGGCCCTGGCGCGGTAAGGAATTCCCTCCCCCGTCGCCGACGGGGGAGGTGTCTGCGCAGCAGACGGAGGGGGTATCCCTCCTCCTCCTCCTCCTCCTCCTCTTCCTCCTCCTCCTCCGTGCCACGGCTGTGCCAGCCGTGCTCCCACCCTCCGCCCCTCCTCTCTTCCCGTGAACTCCCTCCCCTCTTCCTATGGCCCGCCCGCCCCAATCAACCGATGATCCGATCATGCTCCGCCCCCTCAGAGGCCTGTTCGCCCTGGTACTCGCTTTCGCGGTCTTCGGCCCGATCACAGGGCTCTTCGTGGGCGCGCTCCGGGGCATCGACGGCGGCACACAGGCCACCCTCCTGATTGGGCAGTCCCCGATCGCGGGCCTCATCGCCGGCATCGCCGCCTTCGGGGTTGCCGCGATCGCGGGCGGGATTGGGAGCAAGGCCGCGGGCCTGAATGTCGGCCTTGGCTGCGCGGGTTTGACGCTCTCCTGGGCCGCTTGGCTCTCGGGCAGGCTCGACGAGATTGTCCTTGTCTCTCGCGTTTCACCGATGCCCGGACTCATCCTTGAGGGGCTTTTCGTGATGCTCCTGCTCGCGGGTGTGCTGGTCATCGTCCGGCGCTACTCCACGAGCGATCCCGACCCCGAGACCGAATCGAGCCCGAGCGCGATCGCTATCTCCCTGACGGTTGGGCTCGCCATGAGCGCCGTCGCGGCCTGGCTCCTGGCGGTCGAGCCTCAGAAGGGCCAGACCATCGGGGCGGCCTTCGTCGCCGGGCTCGTCGGAGCCGCCAGCGCCCGGCTTGTGTTCCTTAGGCTCCCGGGCTGGACCGCCGCCGC
>JBGSIX010000225.1:0-15687 GCA_041742315.1 Phycisphaerales bacterium
GGGGCGTGGCGAATCAGATCGACGAGGCCTCTCGCGAGACGTCCCGCGCCCGGGCCGCGATGGCGGGGCTCCAGTCGAAGTTCGCCACCATCCAGCGCCGGCTCGACGCGGCGGGCCTGAACCGCGCCACGGGGCTCCAGCTCAGGAGTGTCTACAACGACCTGCCCGAGGAGGGCGACCTCGCCCGGCGCGTCCGCAAGTCGCAGGACGCGCTCGAGAACGCGGAGTACGCGCTCATCGACCTGCAGGAAGAGCGCGCGGACATCGGCGACACCGACAAGGTCGCCCAGCAGCTTGTCGCGCAGATCCCGCTCGACGAGCTGCCCGCGGATTCCGTCGAAGAGGTGGTGTCGGTCGCGCGGACGCTTGTGACCGCCCGGCGCGACCTGCTGGACCTGCTCGTGGCGGACGCGTCGGACTACTTCGATGCCGCGGTCGAGCTGAGCGCTGCGCTCCACGAGCAGCAGGCGGCCTCCGACCGCTACCGCCTGTTCATCGAGGAGCGCATCTTCTGGGTGCGGAGCATCGCCGGGGACCGCTCGCTCCGGATGAGCGAGGTCCGCGAGACCATCGCCTGGCTGCTCAACCCGTCGGCGTGGTTGCAGTCGGTGCGGGCGGTCGGCGTGGACGTACGGGAGAACTGGGCCGCGTACGCGGTGACGCTGGTCATCATCGCGATGATCTGGCTCCCCCAGGTGCGCCTCCGCCGAAGGCTCAGGCATTTGGGCGAGTTGGTCTCGCGCTACAACACCGACGCGTTCGTCCACACGCTCGAGGCGTTCCTGTGGACGTTCGTGACCGCGCTCCCCATCCCCGCGACGCTCTGGGCAGCCGGCTGGGCGCTGGCGCACCCGCTCGACCAGACGCAGGTCGCGGGCAACGTCGCAACCGGGCTCCAGACGGGCGCGGCCCTGCTCTACCCGCTGGCGCTCCTGCGCCAGACGCTCCGGACGCGCGGCCTCGCCGAGGCGCACTTCCGCTGGACCTCGGGCGCCGTCGCCTCACTCAAACGCCACCTGCACTGGCTCATGCCTCTGATCGTGACGATCCAGATCCTGGTCACCACGATCGAGAACGCGGGCGTGGACGCCTACAGCGCTTCGGTCGGACGCATGGCGTTTACGGTCGGGCTCCTGGCGCTGGCGGCGTTCCTGCGCCGCGTGCTCCGCCCCCATGGCTCGGTGCTCAAGCGGTTCATCGAGGACAACTCGGGCGGCCTGATCGCCCGCCTCCGCCTGATCTGGTACCCGCTCGCGTTCCTCCTGCCCGTCTTGTTCGCGGCGCTGAGCTGGATGGGGTTCCACTACACCGCGATGCAGCTGGAAACAAAGCTCGAGCATTCGCTGATCCTCGCGCTTGTGATCGTGATCCTCAACGGCGTGATGCTCCGCTGGCTCTTTATCGCCAGGCGTCGCGTCGCGGTGGAGGATGCCCGGCGCAAACGCGAGATCGCCGCCGCGGAAGCTCAGGCCAAGCGCGAGTCCGGGGGTGAGCCCCAGGCCGAGGCGCCGCCCATCGACGAGGACAAGGTCGACCTGCCCGCGCTCAGCCAGCAGACCCGCCAGCTCTTCCGGGCGGCTTCGACCGTCACGGTCGTGCTCGGGCTCTACATCATCTGGGCGCAGGCGCTGCCCGCGCTGCGCATGCTCGACCGCGTGCAGCTGCTCCCCGAGATCCGCGTCACCGACGGCGCGACCACGAACATCGCCGGGATCGAGCCGCAGAGCTCCCCCGCGCCGGGCGGCGACGGATCCAGTTCGCTCAGCCCGGGGATGCTGCCCGGGTTGCCCTCGGGGAACTCGCAGAGCCAAGGCGCCCAGACGGAATCCTCTCCTTTGCCGGAGATATCGATCACGCTGGCGGACCTCGGGCTTGGGATCGTGATCCTGATCGCGACCTGGGCCGCGTTCCGCAACGTGCCCGGGCTTGTCGAGATCGTGGTGCTCCAGCGCCTCCCGCTCGACGCGGGGAGCCGGTACGCGCTCTCCACGGTCATGCGCTACCTGATCGCGGCCATCGGCGTGCTCATCGCGGCGGGCACGATCGGGCTCGCGTGGTCGAACGTGAAGTGGCTCGCCGCGGCTCTGACCTTCGGGCTCGCCTTCGGGCTCCAGGAGATCTTCGCCAACTTCGTCTCGGGCCTGATCATTCTCGCCGAGCGCCCGGTGCGACTTGGCGACACCGTCACCGTGGGCGGGATCACGGGCACGGTCACCCGCATCCGCATGCGCGCCACGACCGTTGCCGACTGGGACCGCAAGGAGCTGATCATCCCCAACAAGACGTTCATCACTGCGGACGTCATCAACTGGACCCTCTCGGACCCCGTCCTGCGCGTGACGATCCCCGTTGGCGTGAGCTACGAATCGGACGTGGACAAGGTCGAGAAGCTGCTCATGAAGATCGCGGCCGACCACCGCGTCGTGCTGAGCGACCCGAGACCACAGGTGCTCTTTAAAAGCTTCGGCGACAGCACTCTCGACTACGAGCTTCGGGTGTTCATTCCCAGCATCGAGCACCTGGTCTCCATCCGCCACGAGCTGCACACGACGGTCATCAAGGAGTTCCGCAAGGCGGGCATCGAGATCGCCTTCCCCCAGCGGGACCTGCACGTTCGATCGGTCGATGGGCTCAGAGAGATGCTGATGCCCAAGGCCGCAGACGCCCCCAAGGACGCCGGCGGTGATCGGCCGGGGCAGGCGACATAGACTCAGGGCCCCGGGGCCAGGACCCCGGCGTTGGTGCGGTGGCAGAGCGGTTGAACGCGCCGGACTTGAAATCCGGTATGGCCTTCGGGTCATCGGGGGTTCGAATCCCTCCCGCACCGTTGACGCTTTCTTCTTTGCCCTCGTTCTCCGGGGCAATTCCGACTTTCGCATTCCCGGCACAACGCGTCCCCGGTAAGCTGCCCGAGGTCTCGGGTTCAAGGGGGGAACACCATGCGAAACGTTGCGATCGCCTGTCTGCTGATCTCGTCGGGTTCGGCGCTGGCTCAGAACGGCGTCATCGTGGTCGGGGCCGGCGCGGGCGATCCGCCCGAGGTCCGGCTCTACGAACCGCTCACGGGCACGCTCCTGGACTCGTTCATGGCCTACGACACCGGGTTCACGGGCGGCGTGCGCGTCGCGGTGGGCGACGTCACGGGCGACGGCGTCGCCGACATCATCACCGGCGCCGGGCCGGGCGGGCTCTCGCTCCTGCGCGTCTTCGACGGCGTCACGCACGCGATGCTCCTGGATGTCTATCCCTACGGCTCGCGCTTTGCCGGGGGTGTCAATGTCGCCGCGGGCGATCTCAACGGCGACGGGTTCGACGAGATCATCACCGGACCCGCGGAATCGAGCCCACCAACCGTCGTCGTTTACGACGGCGCCACACTCACCGAAATCGGCTCGTTCGACGGCGACGACCCGAGCTTCGAACGCGGTCTGCACGTCGCCACTGGTGATATCGACGGCGACGACGACATCGTCACCGGACGCGTCTTCGGGCCCAACGGATCGGGATTCGGGCCCAACTCAAAGATGAACATCTTCAACGGGCCGATCGGCGGCTCGCTGGGCACCGGGCTTGCGTACAGCACCTTCGTGCAGTCGGGCGTGTTCGTCGCGGCGGGCGACCTCGACAACGACGGCAAGGACGAGGTGATCGCGGGGCCAGACGGGCCGATTGGATCGCTCACCGAGACGTTCAACGACACGGGGATGACCGGCGCGCTGATGTTCTTCGCGTTCGCAGAGCCGAACTTCGGCGGCGGGGTGCGCGTCGCGTCAGGGGACGTCACGGGCGATGGCATCGACGAGATCATCGTCGGCGCGGGCCCCTGGGCCAGCACCGTGATCGGCCCGCTGATCAATGTCTACTCGGGCGACGCGTCGACGCTCATCAGCTCGTTCTTCGCGGGCGATCCGATGAACGCCAACGGCATCTACATCGCCGGCCCCTGGCACCCCGAGTGCATCGCGGACGTCAACGGCGACGGGATGCTCACGCCCGCAGACTTCACCGCATGGGTCGCCGCGTTCAACGCGAACGCGCCCGGGTGCGACCAGAACGGCGACAATCTCTGCACGCCAGCGGACTTCACCGCGTGGCTCGCCAATTTTAATGCGGGCTGCTGAGCCCAGAGTTTCCGTCGCACACCTGACTACGCGCGTCTGCCGCTCCTTGGCGGAGCGAGCGGGCGGCGATGCTCCGTGCGGAGCTTGGGCTCATGATTTCTGGTGCGCGCCTCGGCTTCTGGTTCGGCTTTGGACTTCGCTTTCCCATCATCCACAGCGCTCGCGATCGCGTCGATCGCGGACGAGGCGAGCCCCACCGCCGCGACAGCCTGGCCGATCATCCGGATCGTGCGCCCCGGACCAAAGAGCGAAAGCACCAGAAGAGCCGCGCTCCCGACGGCGACCGGGTTGCGCGTCGCCATCTCGATCGCGGACTGCTTCATGTGCTCGAGCTCGTCCGTGAGCGAGTCACCGTCCGTGTTTGTCTTTGAATCCCCGGGTGTCACTGCATCTTTCATCTTGCTCTTCGCTTCCTTGGCGTCCTGCTTCGGGCTTTCGGCTTTGGCCCCGACCGGTGCAACCACGTTCTGAGAAGTCTGGTATTTGCCGCTCCGGGCGGCGGCCACAATCCACAGGGCGATACCCACTACCGCCAGCGCACTGCCCGCCGCCCCGAGCGCCAAAGACCAGCCCCATTGCTCGGCGATGATGATCGTCAGACCCGCCAGCGCGACGCCCAGCCCGAGGGAGACGAACAGCGCGCCCGCGCCCAGGATGGCCGAGCTGACGAGCACGCCTTTGAGCTTCTGGCTCGCCAGCTCGGCTTCCGCTCGGAAGAGCTCGCCCCCGCCCTCGAAGAACTGCTGGATGCGTCCGAAAAGCATCGCTTAGCGCCTCGCCGCCAGGATGCGGCCGATGATCACACCCGTGCCCAGCGCCAGAAGGACCGAAGCCGTCGGCCTCTGGGAGACCTTCTCCGTCAGCGCGGTGTGGCACTGCTTGGCCGACTCGCCGACGGACTTGGCCATCTCCCCCGCGGACTGGGCGCCGTGGCGCACCGCCTCGATCGCTTCATGCGTGGCGTGCGATGCCATCTGCGTCGCATCGGACTTGAGCGTGCCAAGATCCTCGCGAACCGCGGACGCATCCTTGCGGATCTCAGCCAGATCCTCTCGCAGCGAAATATCCTTGTCCTTGGCTTTCGTGCTCTCACCCGACGTATTCCCGAAAGCAGCCATGTTCAGCCTCCTTGGTGTCTCCCGATCGCTCACCGACGGCGACGGGTTGACAATCAGAGCTTCGGGGACGCAAGTGACGCCCCCATGAACTCGGGATGAAAATCAATTGAGATGTGACTTTGTGTGTCCGACTCTGTGAAGATGTCATGCGGCTTGAATCGCTACTTCTTCTCAACTGAGTGCGATTTCATCTGGTATCCCGGGAAAGGATCGAATCTCTAAAGACAGATCTCTGCGAGGTTTAGACAACATCTTCATTCTGTTCAGATTTGTAACGATCACTCCTCATCGAATGTTTGGACCGGTTGCGTACTCCGAATCAATGTGTACATTGCAGACACCGGCGCCGCCCGTTGCCGGCGTTGATTTCTTTGACGGCTCTGTTGTTCTCACAGAGCGAAATGGAGATGCATCATGAAACATGTTCACGCGATCACCGCGGCCTTACTCGCTTCCTCGGCGGGGCTGGCGATGGGCCAGTGCGGCACGAGCTGTACGGAGCCGGCTGACTGCCCGACATCGTTCATCCAGTCATTTGGATATATCTCCCCCGTGTGCTGCGCCAAGGATTCAACAACGACGCGGCTCTGCAGCAAGTACAAAACAACATATACCGCCGTCGATTGCCGCTTCACCGGCACAGTCGCCGCCCTCGCGGACACCGCGTCGACAGCCACCTACAGCTCGATGCCCCAGTGCGCCGCTTCATCGAGCGCCTTCGACACACCGACGCCGTGCTCCGTCACCGGGCCGTTCGCGGACCTCGATGCCGGCCAGTCGTCATCGGCGACCGCCTGCAGCTACGCCTCAGGAGGCCCGGTCAACGCCTCGCACTATGCGCACTTCTTCGTTTCCGCGAGCTCGATCGAAGCCGTCACGTCGTCAAGAGTCACGAATATCGTGGAATCCTATTACGACAACTGCATGTGCGAAGAAGGCGGCTCTGGCTCGGGCATCGGAGGGGGATACGCAACCGTCAACACCGTTGGTGGCATCGGGCTCGAGTGCGATCCGGGCGGGCAAGTGCTCATGGAGCACGACTCAAGCGCCAGCAGCCAGATCACGAACCGCACCGCGGCTCGGAACCTCGACTGCGACCCGAGGCGGGACGCACCGACAAGCCCAACCGCAGCCGAACTCGCCCGCAAGTCGCTCATCGAACGCGACGCCAAGGGCGAGATCATCGCCACTCACACGGACACGTTCTTCAACCTCGAATTCGGCGATGGCACCGGCATCATACAGAACACACTCGATGTGTCCGATGAACTCGGCCGATCCGGTTCGAGGCTGATCGATCTCGATCCGCAGACGGCGAGCATCGACATCGAGACCTCACTCGAGTCCTCGGGCAACCCCGTCACCTGGGCAACCTGGATCGCGTTCAATGAATCCTTCGGCAGCGTCTGGTCCGACGACAACTATCGGCTTGAGGCGGACCTCAATCTGGACGGCTTCATCGAGCCCTCCGACGCGGAACTGATCTTCGGGCATGCGGGCGCACTCGATCTCAACGGCGACGGCGAAGTCAGCCCCCATGATGTCGCGGCCTATCTCTCCCTGCTCGCATCGGGCGATTCGGTAGCCGACCTGAACATGGACGGCAGGCTTGACGTTGCAGACCTCACCGAGTGGAAGAACGCCGCGCAGGCATCACCCATTGCGATGACGGCGCGTTGATCTCCAATCCTTTGCCACTCTCCACACAAAGCCGCCCGACCGAGTACCGGCCGGGCGGTTTGTGCTTTGACAATTGCCAAATATAAACACCGAACCGGTCGTCGGACCGGTCCGGAGTGGAGTGAGAGAGACACTGCTTCGTGGGTGATCAGCCTGGGGTTCTCACCGCCGGCGGCGCGAGCCGAGCAGGCACGAAGCGCCGATCAGCGCGAGCGAGCTCGCGGGCGCGGGAATCGGGCGGATCGCAAGATCTCCCGGCTCCACGGGCGGGAGGCCGTCGCCGTCATTGGGACCAAAGTTCGGCCCGAACGCGTTGTATCCCGAGCCGTCGGTCGCGAAGGTGTTGATGGTGCTGAAGTAATCGGGGAACACGCCCTGCCCGACGGCGCCGTGGTAGCCCGTGTCGCCGTTGGACCAGTCGATGGTCAGGCCCTGGCTGTAGTTCGTGTCGATGCCCATGTCGTACAGGTGCGCAAAGCTCAGCCCGTCGCCGACGAACATCGCGTCGGTGACGAAGTCCTGCACGAAGAAATTGCCCTGCGAGTCGATGCCGAAACCACCGAGGTGGTGCGAGGCGGGCAGGCCCGAGATCAGGCCCAGGCTCGTCGCGGCCCCGGTGGTCAGGTCGATGCTGTAGAGCGTGGACTGCGACTGGAAGCGCGTGTTGATGCCGTACATCGTGTTGTTCGTCGGGTTGTAGGCGATGTCCTGGAGGCTCTGGACATTGCTCCCGATGGGCGTGGCGGCCCCGGTGTCCGGGTTGATCGAGTAGAGCCCCGATGCGGCGCCGCCCGTGTTCTTGATGAACGAGGCGTAGCCGTACAAGTTGCCCTGCGCGTCGAAGTCGAGCCCGCCGAAGCCGATGTTGGCGATGCCCGTCGAGCCGATGGTCGTATACCCGGCAGGGTTGGACGCGTCGAAGACGATGAGCGTATCGGAGCCGTCGCCTGTGCTCGCCAGGTTGTTGGTGGCGAAGATCTGCACGTCGGCGCTCGCAGCGCTGGCAAGTGCCAGGGCGACCGAAGCCGCAATGATGTTCTGAACTGAGTAAGTCATGTCGTGTTCCTCTCGTGCGACGGATCGCACGTCATGGCGAGTGTGTGTGGAGCGTTCGATCGGTTCGTTCGGCGATCAGGCGCGCCGGCGGCGCACCGCGAGCAGACCGCCCGCGGCCAGAAGCGTGGCGCTGGCGGGCGCCGGGACGAAGCTGGCCTGCAGGTCATCGAAGACGATCGGCGTGCCCGGGTTCGTGTTGCCCGCGATCGAGACGCGGCTAAACGGCGTCGAGCTCGACCAGCCCCACCACTGCCAGTCGTTCAGCGGCAGCTCCATCGGCACCGTCTGGATGAGCGCGTCGCTCTCGTCGTAGAACGAGATCGTGCCGTTGGAGAGATTGTCCGCCGTCCCGAAGTAGCCCCCAAAGTCCGTCGCGGGCGTGTCGAACGTGAACGTCGTAAAGCCCGTGACCGAGAGCCCCATCAGGTTGCCGTTGTAGGGGAAGATCTCCTCGTTGGTCACGAAGCTGACCAGGTTCGAGGCGATCACCAGGATGTTCGCGAACTGGTCGTTGACCGTGCCCTCGCCCGAGAAGATGTCCACCGGCCCGGTGACGGACCCGGGGGGGGCGATGCCCTCGAACCCCTCGTAGGCGTCACCCGTGAAGGGGCCGATCGCCGAGACCTGGGCCCCGGCTGAAGAAATAAGACCTGCGGCGGCGCAGACGATCGCGGCAAAACGTGTCATCTCGAAGTTCCCTTCCCATGGATGCGCCCGGGCCCAAGCCCAGACTTGCAAGCCAACGTAATGGCTCGGTTTAGACGACGCAAGAGGTTCGTGAAAATATTTTTGCGATTGATCGTACGATCGTTTCTGGATACATTGAATCCATGCTCGAACGCCAGTCGGAATCTCGGATAGCCTTTCGGGGCTCGCAGCGGTCGCTGCGTGCGGAGCCCGGGATGACACAGGTGAAAGCGCCGCCCCCTCAATTCGCTATCGATGCGCGAGAGGTCGCGCGGACGCTCCAGAACGCCTTCGCCGAGGTCCTGCGATCGGTCGGGGCGGACCCCTCGGCCCCGCAGTCGATCGTCAAGGCCGTGGGCCTCAACAAGAACCTCGCCTGGAAGGTCTCGCGGATCATCCAGGCCGAGGACGCGGCGACCGCGCTCGACCTCGTGCCCGGCGCTTCGGGCATCCGCATCTTCATGCGTGCGGCGATGAAAGCCCGCGCCGACAAGGACGCCCTCGCCCGGGCCGAGGAAGCCATCACCGCCTACGAGGAGCTCATCCGCACCCACTCCGGCGACCGGGCGACGCTCGAGATGATGGGCTCCGAGCTCGATATGGCGGGCCGTCAGCAGCGCGATGAGCAGCACCGCAAGCTCCTCTTTCAGGGCGCCAGCTACGTCTGGGGCGCTCAGGCCCGCGCGATCGTCAAGATCGGGGCCGCGATCCCGGGCGACAAACCCGGGCTCATGGACTTCGCCACCGTCAGCGGCTTCGTCGATTTCCGCCGGCTCCGGCCCGACGTCACCTGGACGATGGCCAAGCGCGACTCCAGCAACGACGACGGCTCAGAGATGACCGTGAGCCGATGGGTCCCGCTGGATCAATCCAAACCCACCGACGCGCCGCCCCTGCTCAAAGCGTTCTGCTCCGAGCCCATCCCCGAGCTCCGCCGCGTCGCAACCACGCGCGAGATCCGGTACGTCCTGCCCGAGGGCGAGATCGGCAACACCGGCGCGCTCACATGCCTCATCGGGATGGTCCAGAAGGATCTGCCCATCCACCGCACAGCCGAGAACCACTACGGCACGCACGCCGCCCGCTGCGAAGTCCCCGCCGAGCTCATGAACGTGGACATGTTCTTCCACCACGCGCTCGCGTTCACGCACCCGCCCGAGGTCTCGCTCCACAGCAACGTGGGCGAGTACGCCTACTCCAAAGACGGCGCCGAGCTGCCCTTCCACGAACGCATCCAGGACCTGGGCGTCAGCGCCGTCCCGCCGCCCGCGCCCGAGATCCCCCGCTACCGACAGCTCGTCGAGACGTTCTTCTCGATGATCGGGCACCCGCTCGGCGAGTTCCACGGCTTCCGTGTCAAGATCGCCTACCCCGCCTACCCGACGGCGCTCGTCATGGGCTATCCGCTGCTCGAGCAATAAGACACCCGGATTCAACCGCTCGCTTTGCATACACAGAGAGCGGCTTTACCCGTATGATCCGCTCCATATGCGCGCAAGCGTGGAGACCGAGCATGACGACCACCATCAGCCCTGTACGCATCGAAGAACTCAAAGAACAGGTCGCCAAGCTCCGCTGGTTCCACGCGATCGACTTTGGCGAATTCCAGTCCGCGGGTCGGCATAAGGAAGGTGTCCCCCCGAACAACACACTCTTCGGCGCGATGGATCTTCTTCAGCACATCGACCTGAACGGCGCCAGGTGTCTCGACGTCGGCTCGGCCCACGGGCTCATGACCTTCGGACTCAAGATGCACGGAGCCGGGCAGGTCACGGGCGTGGACAACTCCGATCGCATCGGCGTGCCGTTCATGGTCGCTCGCGAGCTTCTCGGCCTTGATGTGGATTACGTCTACTGCCCTGCTTCCGAACTCGTGAGCACCTTCGGGCCCCGGAGCGTCGACTTCGTTCTCGCCGCCGGGCTTATGTACCACCTCGCCAACCCGGGGGACGCGATCTTCAACACCCGACGCATCCTCAAGCCGGGCGGCCTCTTGCTCCTCGAGACCGCATACGCCGCCGACCGCGAGGACGCGGTGCTCGTCTTCAACTGCGTGCCTCGCGCGCCGTACGACGAGCCCTACACCTACTTCCTTCCGAGCAAGACCGCGGTGCTTCAGATGATGCGCCTGGCCTGCCTCGACGTGCTCGCGGTCCGCGTGACCGCGCCCAACCGCCTGACCGTCCTCGCCCGAGCCGTCGCCCCGGAGCAGGTCCGGAACCGCGCCGGACTCACCGTCCAGGCGCACGACATCGGCACACAGGACCGCATACTCCCGTTCACCGAATACCGCCAAGACCGCGAGTGGACCGCCAGCGTCAGCTACGACGGCAAGGCCCAGCCCTTCAAGAAAATCAACATCCATACCTACGAGCCCGACTTCCCACCCCATCCCAAGGCCATGACCAACCCGCTGGGCGTCAGCGTGCGCGCCAAGTGGGGGAAATAGCGGGAGCCCGCTACTCCTCCATCCGTGCGATCCGGCTCATCAGATACTCCGCCAGCTTGCGCTGGTGCTCGATCTCACTCTTGAGGCTGACCTTCTGCTCGTCCTTGTCGTCGCCCGCGCAGGCGCCAAGCTTCTCTTCGAGTTCCTTGATTTTCGACTTGGTATCGCTCTGCATCTGCTTGACATGCTCGAGCCGCACGGCGTCATCGGCCTTGTCGAAGATGACATCCTCGGGCGAATCGCTGGATTCTTCCGGCTTCTGGCGCACACGCTCGGGGAAGACCGGATCGGGCACCTCGCGACGGTTCACGAAGTTCGGCGAGACAATCTCGACGCCACCCTCGTGGAGTGAGTCGAGCACGCTGGTCCGCAGGGTTGTGCGCATGGACACCAGCTTCTTCGTGTCCTCGAGCAGGCCGCAGGCGCGGTACGAGATCGCGAAGTTGCCCAGCTCCGTGATCTGCACGAACCCGTCGGCGAGCCCCGCTTCCTCGATCGCCTTGAGCAGCAACTCCTTGACGTGCCCGTGGGCCACGTCGTAGCCCAGGCTCAGCTCGCACGCGATGATCGTACCACTCGAACGCACCACCCGAACGGGGTTGGTGATGAGGTATGCGTTGGGCAGCGTGATAAGGTCCCGGTCCTCGGTCTGGATCTCGACGTGGAATACGCCCGTAGCGGTCACGCGCCCCGCATGCTCGCCCACACGGATGTAATCGCCGGGCCGGAACGAACGCACGTGATACATCATCACGCCCGACATGAAGTTGGCAAAAATCGTCGTCGAGCCGAGCGTGACGAGAGCCGCAATGCTCAGTCCAAACAGCCCGACGAGGCTGTTCTTGAGTTCAGTGCTCACCGGCAGAAACAGTATCAGGCCAAGCACAATGAGCAGCAAGGTGACCGTAATGATCCCGCCGCGGACACGGATCTGGAGCCGGGTGTACTGTTTCTCGCGCCCAAAGAAGAACCAGCCGAGCCAGATCAGGCCGGCAAAGAGGAAAATAAACATGCCCGCCCAGATCAGCCACTGAAAGACCGGGGCCAGTTCCCGCACGGCATCGACAACGCTTTCTTCGGTCGGCATATCTCAATCTAGCACGGCCCGGGCATTCCCGCCCCACTACGCTTGGCGGAGCACACACCGAGGACACCCATGAACCCCGCGACCACACCGACATTCACCGGCCCGAGCCTCGTCACCGACGGCCAGATCCTCGCCCGCGGCGTGCCCGTGAGCGAGCTCATCGGAACCACGAGCTTCATCGACATGCTCTTTTTCCAGCTCCAGGCGCGATCGCCCGCCGACACCGAGCGGGAGATGCTCAACGCGTATCTCGTCTCGCTCTGTGAGCACGGCGTGACCTCGCCCTCGACCCACGGCTCGCGCGTCGCCGCCAGCGTCCGCGCCCCGTTCGCCGCCAGCGCCATCGGGTTCATCTCCACCGCGATGGGCATGTACCACTTCGGGGCGCTCGAACGGGCGATGGAGGGACTGCTCGAGCTCGAAGCCCGCAGCGAGTCGCCCGAGGAATTCATCGAAAGGCACCGCGCCTCGGGCGAGCGCGTCTGGGGCTACGGGCACCGCTTCCACAAGAGCACGGGCGAGCCCGACCCCGAGCGCCAGATCCAGGAAGACGCCGACCCGCGCGTCAAGAGCCTCATCGCGATCGCCGACGCGTGCGACTGGCCCGGCGAGCACCTGAGGCGCGTCAGGGCGATCGGGAAGATCCTGTACCAGCAGAAGCGCATCCCGATCAACATCGACGGCGTCGCCGCCGGGCTCCTGCTCGATATGGGCTTCGAGCCCAGCGCCGCCCTGCTCTTTGTCATCATCGGACGCCTGCCCAACATCGCAAGGCTCCACGCCGAGGAGCTCCGCGAAACACCAAACCGGTTCACGGCCCTTGCGACCAAGGACGATCCGAGCTTCAACCGCACCATCGACCGCGAGCAGCACACCGATTCGGACCGCTAGCCCGCCCCGAACTACCATGCACACACATGGCCAAACGACCCGCCAGCCCGAGCCAGCCCGCGCTTGACCCCAAGGGCCGCGTCTTCGTCTTCCACGGCAAGGACGCCTTCCTCCGCGCCGACTACACCCGACAACTCCGCGAGAAACTCGAAGAAGCCCACGGCGAGGTCGAGTCGATCCACTTCGACGGCACGCGCGACGCGCTCGCCGACGTCCTCGACGAGTGCCGGAGCTTCGGGCTCATGCAGCAGCACAAGCTCGTCGTCGTCGAGAGCGCCGACCAGCTCGTCAAGGGCGAGAGCAGGCCCCTGATCGAGCGCTACGCCGAGCACGCCCCCGAGGGCGCCACGCTCGTGCTCCGCTGCGACACCTGGCACGCGGGCAAGCTCGACAAGATGATTGAGGCCACCGGCGGCGAGGTGCACAAGTGCGAGGGGCTCGCGCCCAATGAGGCCGTCGCCTGGGCGATCGAGCGGGCCAAGGAGTTCCACAATGCCGCGCTCGAGCGCGACGCAGCGATGCTGCTCGTCGATCGCGTGGGCGAACTCGGGCGCATCGATTCGGAGATCGGCAAGCTCGCGCTCGACGCGGGCAAGGGCAAGATCTCACGGGCCCAGGTCGCAGAGGCTGTGGGCGCGACGCGCGAGGAGGAGGTCTGGTCGATCCAGTCGATGATCCTCTCGGCGGGGCCCGAGGAATTGCTCACACGCCTCCGCGCGATCCTGGAGAACTCCAAGCAGGACCAGAGCGTCGTGACCATGTGGGCCTGCATGGACCTCTGCCGGAAGCTCCACCTGGCGAGCCGTGGTTTGCAGCAGGGCCAGAACCCGCAGGCGGTCGCGGGCGCGCTCAAGCTCTGGGGACCGAGCCGGGACATGATCCTGAGCGCCGCGAGACGCCTGCACCCGGCGACCGCGGGCAAGCTTCTGAGCCTGGCGGTCGACGCGGACCGCAAGTCCAAGAGCGGGCTGGGCAGGACCGACCGCCTGCTCGAAAGACTGACGCTCCAGATCGCCGGCGGCACGCGCTGAACACACGACATCCCTCTGCGGACATGTCCATCGATCGGTCGATGAGATCGGAATGCGGGCGCTGCCCTAGGAGGGAGACATGTCACCGATACATGCATTGGCTGCGAACGAAACTTTCGAAACCATCGATTGCGGGGGGGGTGCGTGTCGCTCACCTGAGCAGCCTCGACGGCGGGGGGCCTCGGTCTTGGCCTCATGTCGTGCGCATGATCCGCGAGCATATCGGGCCGGTCGGCCATGCCTTCGAATGGTGTGCCGGGCCCGGGTACATGGGATTTGCACTTCTGGGAGCGGGATTGTGCAAGCGATTGACACTCGCGGATATCAACCCCGTCGCGGTCGCGGCCTGCCGAGAAACGATACGACTCAACGGACTTGAAGACCGTGTGAGCGTCTATCTCTCGGACAATCTGAGAGATGTGCCCGAGCACGAGGTCTGGGATCTGGTATTCGGCGATCCCCCCCATTTCCCGGCGGCCCTCCAGCGGCACATCGACGGCGGGTTCGAGCTGCGATCGGTGGACACTGATTGGCGTGTCCATCGTGCGTTCTTCGAGCAGTTGCGTCCCCATACGAAGCCCGGCTCACGGCTCTTCCTGACCGAAAGCCGGGTTGCGGGCGATCACGACGACCTGATCGTCTCGATGGCGCAGAGCACCGGATTTGAACTTGTCGAGCCTGTGTGGGAGTACCCCGAGATGCGGCGCTACTGCATCCACGCCCGCATACCCACCGAGGAATGAGGCAGATCTTGCGCGAGCAAGAGGATCGCGCGGTTTCTGCGATGAATCGCGGCGTCTTCAGCCGATACGGGCTTGCGGTGCGCCACGGATCGGCGCTCAACGCTGGCTGGAGGCCGCGAAAGCATGCGTGTGGAACACGGACAAGGACGTCGGCGGCCCGGAGGCCAGGCCGGGTGTGTGCTGTCGGCAGCAGCGGTGGCGCTGCTGGCAGGCTGCTCGGCCTCGCCCGGGACGCTCGCCTCAACCAACCCGCTCGGCTCCGAGTCGGATGACTGGGTCTGGACCGACGACGCCGGCACACACCCGGATACGCCCGACTCGAGCCTGGAAGCGCTGATCGCGCGCTCCGCCTCGGACATCGAGGCATTCAAAGCCACCGACACCGGCGACAACCCCGACATGGTCGTGCTCGAAGCCCCGCCCCCCAGGCGCCGGGACGTGGGCCAGTCGCGCCAGAGCGATGCGCTCCTGCGGGCGATCTCGATTACGGGCGAGGGCGTGCCCGAGACCGTGGTGACACAGGCCGACGAATCTCAGGAAGAGATGACCCTCGAGCCCGAGCCGGAGGTCAGCCGGAGCATGCGGATCGCAGAGCTCTCGGCGGAGCTCTCCAAGCTGCTGAAAGAAGAAGCCCTGGAGCAGACCGACCCGGCTCGGCCCCTGATCGCCGCGGCCTTGCTCGAATCGGCGGCCAACGGGGTGATCGACGAGATCGACATGCCGGGCGGCGGGCCGCTGATGCTCACCGAGGGCGAGCGGTTGGCGCTGCAAACCATCCGGGAGCTCGCTGTGCGGCTCGCCGGGCAGGAAGGCGAGATCGGGGG
>JBGSIX010000226.1:0-5907 GCA_041742315.1 Phycisphaerales bacterium
GAGCTGTTCGGCGGCTACGAGCTGCCGCTACGGATGGCGTGCGAGCACATTGCCTCGGGGAACGCCAGGCCCGGGCTCTTCCAGCTCGAATCGAACGCGTGGTTTGCGACGTCCATGAAAGAGGCGGTGCTCGCGCCGGGCGTCTGGCGGCAGATGGGCGGGGACGAGGCGATCGCGGCGGTGTTCGAGCGGCTCTTTGCAGAAGAGGGCGCACACGCGACGAGCGATCTGGATGCGCACCTGCGGTTCCAGCGGCGGGTGAACCTGACGGGGCTTCTGCGCCGGCTCGATGCGATGACGATGCTCGAGTCGGTCGAGGGGCGCACGCCTCTGACGGACCGCGAGGTGCTGGCGGTGGCGGAGTCGGTGTCGACGGGGAGGCTCTACGACCCGGGTGTGGCGGAGGTGAGCCAGCGGACGAAGATCGCGCTGCGCGAGGCGTTCCGCGGGCGGGTGAGCGGCGTCGCGATGGATCGCGCCAAGGCGAGCTTCCCTCTGCCCTTCCAGAGGTGGATGGCGAGTGCGCCGGGCGTGCTGACCGGATCGGGGTTTGCCGGAGAGTTCTTCACGCCCGCGGCGGTGCACGCGGTGGTGGGGGATGCCGAGAATCTGTGGAACCTGGCGTGGCCCATGATGAATCTGGCGCTGTGGGGCGAGCGGTGGTGGGGACAGAGCTCACAGATCGAGCGGATTCTGGATGTCAAGCCGGCGCGGGGTGGGTTGGTTTTGGGGTGAGTGAAAACCGATCCCGTGGCGGAGGCTTCCAGCCTCCGCTGTGATGTTTTGAAGAATCCGAGATTCAACGGAATAAAGTCGGACCCCCTCCGTCCGCTGCGCGGACACCTCCCCCGTCGGCGACGGGGGAGGGAAGTGGAGATGCGGAGCACGGCCGGGACGGCCGTGGCACGGGAGTGGAGGTGGAATTTGCTCCCTCTCCCCGTCGGGGAGAGGGCTGGGCAGAGGGGTCTTTGAAGTCTGAAGTAACGCAGGCAGGATCACTCGGCTGCTGAGAAGGAGAGCCCCTCTTCCGTCTGCTGCGCAGACACCTTCTCCCCGGTGGGGAGAGGAGGAATCGCCCTCACCCGCCTCGCTGCGCTCGGCACTCTCTCCCCAAGTGGAAGAGGGAGGGAGGCGTGCCCCCTCCGTCCGCCACTAAGGTTTGGGATTTAGCTTGCCTTGGCTTTGTCCGTGCGGGGGACGGAGGCGAGGAGGCGCTGGGTGTACTCGTGCTGCGGGTCATAGAGGATCTGGTCGCGCTCACCCTCTTCGACGATCTTGCCCTTGTACATGACGGCGATGCGCTGGCACATGTGGCGGACGACGGCCATGTCGTGGCTGATGAAGAGGTAGGACAGGCCGAACTCCTGCTGGAGATCGCGGAGCAGGTTGATGATCTGGCTCTGGATGGAGACGTCGAGCGCGGAGGTGGGCTCGTCGCAGACGATGAACTTTGGTTTGACGGCCAGCGCGCGGGCGATGCCGATGCGTTGTTTCTGGCCTCCCGAGAATTCGTGGGGGTATCGGTCCATGGCGTTCTTCGGCATGCCGCAGCGCTGGAGGAGTTCGGCGACGCGGTCCATGACGGTGGATTGCTTGGCGAGGCCGTGGACGAGGAGGGGCTCGGCGACGATGTCTCGGATGCGCATGCGGGGGTTGAGGGAGCCGGCGGGGTCCTGGAAGATGATCTGCATCTCCTGGCGGAGGTGCCTGAGGCGTGAGCCGCTGGCGGCGAGGACGTCTTCGTTGTTGTAGGTGACGCTGCCGGCGGTGGCTGGGATGAGTCGGAGGATGGCGCGCCCGATGGTGGTTTTGCCGGAGCCGGATTCGCCCACGACGCCGACGGTTTTGGCATGGGGGATGTCGAAGGAGACGCCGTCGACGGCCTTGACGACGCGGGCCTGGCCCCCGAGGAGGCCGCCGCTGGAGTGGAAGTGGACGGCGAGGTCGCGGACGGTGAGGAGCGGGGGTGAGGTCTGGTCGTTGGGCATGGCCGGATGATAACCGGAGGCGGTCGTGGCACGCGAGGGGTGTGTTTGGGGTGTAGGTGGCTTCTTGACGCGTGGGTGGGGGTTGCTACAGTTGGCGACTACCGGGCAGGTAGCTCAGTTGGTAGAGCACGGCATTGAAAATGCCGGTGTCGGCGGTTCAAGTCCGCCTCTGCCCATTGGCGGGTTTGGTGCTTGATCGTTCTTGGTCGCGCTGCTGCTGCGCCAATCTCTGTGATGTCACGATACGCTCCCGGGGATCTGGCCGGTCACGAACGAGAACGATGCCAGCGAGGTCGGCGGTGGTAGGGGGCAGGCCCAGCACCGCGGAGGCCTGTTTCTGCGTGAGCCCACCGAAGAAGCGCAGCTTGACCAGCATGGCCTTGTCGGGCTCTTCGACCTCGAAGCGTGCGAGCGCCTCGTGCAGCTCGATCAGGCCTTCCGGCGGCTCGTCGAGACGGACCAGGTCGGGGTCGAGCGTCAGGTGCAGCGCCGACCCGCCGTGTTTGACGGCGCCCTTGGCGCGTGCCCGCTCGATCAGGATCCGGCGCATCGCCTCGGCCGCCGCGGCGAAGAAGTGCCCGCGTCCCTGCCAGGCCTCTGACGCGGTCTGTCCGGGGCCGAGCAGCCGGAGGTACGCCTCGTGCACGCGGGCGGTCGCCTGGAGTGTCTGGCCGGGATGTTCATGAGCGAGCTTTGCGTTGGCGAGCCTGCGCAGCTCGGTATAGAGGAGCGGCAGCAGATTCTCAGCTGCTTGCCGATCACCTCCGGCGGCATCAATCAGAATCGTGATGGGGTTCGGGTCGGCGGGGGGCATGGAACATGTTAGTTTGCAGTGACGGCCGCCGCGGCGACGGCTTGGAGAACACACCGAGGATCGCCACGACGCTGCCAGAGGACAAGCAGGGCGACACTGCGTTGACGATTGTTGAGAAAGAAGCCAGCCCTCCTGCGAAGGAGGGCTGGCTGTTTTTCAGAGGAGTTGATGAACCCGAGGCGGTTTAGCGGCGCCTTCTGGCGGCACCGAGGACGCCCAGCCCGAAGAGCGAGGCTGCGCCGGGGGCGGGGATGACGCGCCACTGGCCGATGAGGGAGGCGCTGGTGATGTCGTCGGCGGTGTCGGCGGGGAAGTAGAGATCGCCGCCAGCGTTGCCGTTGACCATGTCGGCGTACTGGGCGGCCGAGAGGTTCCATGTGCCCGAGCCGGTGAAGGCGAGCGAGCCGGCGGTGAACGAGACAGTGGTGGCGCTGGACCAGCTCCAGAGGTTCAGGCCCGTGTCGGAGCCCGAGCCGCCGCGGAAGAGGTCGGGTGAGTTGTCGGTGGGGTTGGCGGCGTTGGTGATGTTGCCCGAGACGAGGACATCGGTGAGCGCGACGCCCGGGGCGCCGTAGAAGTTGTTGAAGTAGACGCCGGTTGAGTCGGGCCCCGAGATGGTGGTCGACGAGAGGCCGCCCGTGGCGTTGATGGTGATCTGGTTGGCAACGGTGAGATCGATCAGGAGAAGGATGTCCGCCTGTGCCGCCGAAGCGCTCAGTGCGACAATGAGACCACTTCCGAGCAGAGCTCGCTTTGAAAGAACTGACATTGTGATACCCCCTCACGGCCGAGACGAGATTGGCCGTTGGTTCCTACGAGAATCAACCCGACTACGCCGCCGAGTGACAGCTTCTTGGAAGGTACCCCGCATCCGGGAACATGCCACCCAAATCCCCCAGAATTGCGAGTCGGCACGCGCGGCGGCGATTGGGGTGAACTTTGCTGGCGTTGCGAAATGGCCCAGTGTGACGCGTTTGGTGCGCGAGGTGGGAGCTTTCCTGTAGAGTGACGTCTCGGAGCGCTCGCCTCATGGCGTCTGGGAAAGGAATCGCTTGATCCAGAACACGGACGAGCTTGCGGCATTCAAGTGTCTGCACGAGACCGTGTTCGAGGGCTCGCCCAGGATCCAGTCGGCGGCTTTCTCGCCCGATGGCAGCGTGGTGCACGTGCAGATGGCGGGGGAGGTGATCGACCTCTGGCCAATCCTGCTGGCGTACTGGCCTCTGGTGGGTGGGACGCTGCTGCTCATCGTGGCGTTCGTGGTGATCTGGCGGGTGTTCAAAGTGCGGTCGAGCCCGGAGCGGGCGGGGGCCTGGCTCTGTCGGCGGTGCCGATACGAGGTTTCGCCCCTGGTCGATAAGCAGGGCGTGCCCCGCGAGGGCGCTGTCTGCTCCGAGTGCGGCAGATCTTTGGGCTCCAGGCGCGTGCGACTGGGCCGATCGAATCGCAGGCGGCTGGCAATCCCGCTCACGGTCTTGACACTCGTCGGGGTGGTCTTCTTGCTCGGAGTGCTGACGAACGCGGGAATCATCGGCGCGGGGAATTCGAGGCTCGTCTGGCCCAGCGCCGAGCTGGCGAAGTGGGCGCGAGACGAGAACTCGGCCTGGCTCATCAAGCGGATCGCCAACTGCGACCGGGTCGTGGATATCGACTTTCTGTCGGGCGAGATCCGGCGCGATCGGTACTTCCCGGGCCTGACGCATATGTCGATGCTGCTTTCTGAGGATGGCAGGACGCTCTATCGCTCCGATTCGATGTTCGTGGGCACCGCGCAACGGTGCAAACTCGAAGCGCTCGATCTCGCTTCCGGGCGAGTTCGGAAAGTCGCGGACCTGCCCATCGACGCGGCCCCGGGAGCCGTCTCCAATTCGAGCACGCTCGTCGGGTTCACCGATGGCGGATCGAAGATGCTCGTCGTCGGGAGGCTTGCCGACACACATGTCGTGCTCTCGGTCGATCTGCAATCGGGCGTGGTGGCCGAGCTCGTCCAGGAGCCGGCGATCTCCAAACGCGAGGCCTGGACGGGCGTGGTGGACGATGTCTACGACGCGAAGAGGCTCGTGACGGTCTCGGGATTCTCGGAGATGTTCGAGAAAAAGCAGGCCATCGTCCGGGCGTACGAGCTCGGGGAGACGGTGACACAGACCGCGACGCTCACCTACGACGCGGGCACGGGGATTCAGAAGCAACTCGTCTCCATCGGGGCGACTCCGGTGCTCTTCCCGGACGGGCGGACGCTCGCCATCGCCTCGGGAGATGTCACCCGGAGTGTGATGGGGATCGATCTGGCGACGGGCGAGTATTCGCACCTCGGTGCGCCGAGCATGAGCATCGGCAACCGTTCGACGAACACATGGGACAACATCGCGCTCTCGGGGGATGGAAGATGGATGGTGCTCGCTGAGATCGGGAAGGACAAGCCCTCGCTCTTTCTGCGAGACACGGCATCGAAACAGTGGGTGGCCAGGTTCCGCTACCCGGACGAGCTCGTGCGCCCGGTCTCGGTCTTCTCGCGGGACGGGAAGCGGCTCGCATCGATCGGGTTTCTATCCAAGTCGAACACGGGCAAGGGCTTCGTGCATGAGCTCCTGCTCTACGACCTGAGCGAGATCCCGGCGGTTCCGGACGGGGAGTGATCCGGGGCGCGGCTGCCGTGGGGCGGGATTCGGGCCTCAGCGCTGGCTCGCGCCCGGCGGTATGATGCCGAACCATATGGACACAACACTCGATATCGGCGTGGTCGGGCTCGGGGTCATGGGTCGGAGCCTGGCGCTCAACATGATCGACCACGGCTTTGCGGTGGGCGGCGCGGACCTGAACGCCGACTTCGTGAAGCTCTTTACCGACGAGGGCGGGGCGAAGGCGAAAGGCTTTGGCTCCGTGAAGGAGATGGCGGCGTCGCTCAAGCGGCCCAGGCAAGCGCTGATCATGGTGCCCGCCGGGCCCGCGGTGGACGCGGTGCTGCGGGATCTGTCGGCGGTGCTCGAGCCGGGCGACATCGTGATCGACGGCGGCAACAGCCACTACCGCGACACGGAGCGCCGGATCAAGGAGGCCGGGGCGAGGGGCATCCTGTACGTCGGCTCGGGCGTCTCGGGTGGTGAG
>JBGSIX010000227.1:0-2115 GCA_041742315.1 Phycisphaerales bacterium
AGGCGCCCAAGGGCCCGGGCCGTCACGAGGTCGAAGGCGTCGCGCAGCTCGCCCGTGCTGAACGCGCCGACCTGCTCGGCTCTGCCGTTGATGACGGTGACGTTGGCAAGACCCAGTTCCTGCGCAAACTCGCGGAGCAACTCGACCTTGCGCCCGGTCGCTTCCAGGAGCGTGAACTGCGCATCCGGGCAGACGATCGCCAGCGGGATCGCGGGCACGCCCCCGCCCGAGCCGACGTCGCACACGCGGAGCTGCTCGCCCGCGGGCTCGATCTCAGCGATCACCGGCAATAGCGTGAGGGCGTCGAAGATGTGCTTCATCCACGCCTCTTGCTCGTCCTTGATCGCGGTCAGGTTGGTCGTCTCGTTGGCCTTGTAAAGAAGCTCGAGGTACGCATGGAGCTTCTCGGGCTCGCCCGGCTCAAGCTCGATGCCGGCCCTTACGCACTCGGCTTTGAATTCGTCAGTGGGCGGGATCATGTGAGCGGGTCCAGCTGGTCGCCTCGGATCATCGAGCTGTCGGGTCTTCGGAACCCGACGTTCATCACCAGCCCGGTCATGAGCCAACTCGTAAGCATACTCGACCCGCCGTAGCTGACGAAGGGGAGCGTGACCCCGATGATCGGGACGAGCCCGACGGTCATGCCGATGTTGATGAGCGCCTGGGTCGCGATGAACGCGGTGAGCCCGACGATGAGCACGCGCCCGAAGGGCTCGCGGCAGTACCACGCGGTCATAAGGGCCGAGGCGGCCCAGATCAGATAGAGCAGCAGCACCAGCACGCCGCCCACGAGCCCGAACCGCAGGCAGACGACGGCATAGACCATGTCATTGTGCGCCTCGGGGAGTCGGTTGTATCGCACGAGCGCCCGTGAACTGGCGTCCGAGTTGCCCCAGACGCGGCCCGCGCCCACGAGGCGCTGGGCGGTGAAGCTCTGGAAGTTGATGTCCTGGGCGCCCTCGTCGGAGCCACGGATCTGCTGCATGATCGCAACGATGCGGACCTTCTGGTGGGGCCTGAGCAGGGGCCACGACGCGGGGGCGGCGGCGGTCGCGATAAGCACAATCAGCACGAGATGCCGGAGCCGCGCCCCGCCCGCCAGGAGCATCGCGAACAGACTGGGCACGAAGAGCGACGCGGAGCCGAGGTCGGGCTGGAGCGTGATGAGCCCGACGGGGACCGCAGCGATCAGGCCCGGGGCGATAAGTCCGCGCAGGCGCGTGTGCTCGCGCCGGTAGCGCAGGAAGCCCGCGACCGTGAGCACGAAGGCGATCTTCGTCACCTCGGCGGGCTGGAAATCAGTGACGCCCATGTTGATCCAGCCCCGGGCGCCGTTGCGCGGCGTCACGATCGACTCGGGCACGAAGGGCACGAGCAGAAAGATCAGGAGCCCGATGCACGCGATGTACGCGGGCCAGGCGATGAAACGCAGGAGCCGGAAGTGCGGCACGGACCAGAACAACGCCGCCCCCACCCCGATCCCCAGGAAGATCGCCTGCCGGATCGTCGTGCCCGAGGGGCTCCGGTCGATGGTGACCGCCTCGGCGATGTCGATCGCGTAGAGCCCGATGAGCGAGAGCGCGAGCGAGGCGAGCAGGGTCACCCAGCCCCAGTGGAAGAATGAGATGTTTTTGCGGAGCGTGCCCGAGCCGCCGTAACCGCCCCGGACGATCGACTCGATCAGGGCGAAGTTCACAGGTATCCCTCTTGGACGAGGGCGTGGACGATCTGGTTGGCGATGGGCCCGGAGACGCGTCCGCCCGAGCCGCCGTATTCCGCGACGACGGCGATCGCGTACTTCGGACGGTCACGCCCGCAGAGCAGGACGAACCAGGAGTGGTCGCCCCGGCGCAGGAGCTTGTCGTTGTAGCGCAGCTCGGGCGCTGTGGCGGTGCCCGTTTTGCCCCAGACCTTGACGCCCGGGGTGTCGAACATGTCGAAGCGCTCGCCCGAGGGGAGCGTGATGTGGTTGGCGGTGCCGTCGCGGTCGTTGACGACCATGTCCAGGCCGTGGAGCGCCTCGCCGACGATCGCGGGATCGAAGCCGAGATCGATAGGTTCGGGCATGTCGCCCGCGATGAGGGTGGGCTTGAGGCGCACGCCGCCGCGCGCGAG
>JBGSIX010000228.1:0-8905 GCA_041742315.1 Phycisphaerales bacterium
GGCTCAGCCCGCGCGGGCACTGGGCTCGCCGGGTCGCGACCCTCGCGATGGGCTCGCCCCGCTCGAAGATGTCGCTTATCAGGGCCTTCTGGTCGTCCGGGAGGTACCTGGCCCCCTCGCAGATGGCCTCGACGAGACGCCTGGCTCGCTTCTTTCTGAGGTCCCCAACGGCCTCCAGCCCCCTGTCCGACTCAACATTGAGTTGTTTCATGTCATTTCCCCACACGAGTGAGCCTGCTCTTCCGTCGTCTGTTCGAATTCTGCCGAACACTGTGCCAATATTCGCTTGACTCCGAACAAATTGCAAGGTATTTGTATGGTAACGCGACGATAACGCGCACAACGGTGGAGTTGTTGCGGGTTGATTGCGACCCCAAAGGAGAGCGGCCATCGACGCGAGCAATCTGATCAGGCTGGGGGTGGTCATCCGCGAGCGTCGGCTCAGGCTCGGGCTCTCGCTGGCCGAGGTCGCCGAGCGCGTGTCTTGCGGCAAGAGCACGCTCTCGGAGATCGAAACAGGCGCCCGCGAGCGTCCGCCCGGTGCGGATGTGCTTGTTCGCCTCGAAGCCGCCCTCGGCTTTGAGAGCGGGCAACTGATCGAGATCGCCAACTGGGAATCGACACCCGAGCCCGTGCGCCGAAGGGTGACGACCTCGAGGCAGGCGGCGATGCGGCTCCGTGAACTGCTGGCATCGAAGCAATCCCGGCACGATGCGCTGGATCGAGCCTTTGACACGGGTGAACTGCGCCGGCTGGTGGAGAGCCTTGATCCGACGATGCCGCAACGGATCGAGCTGGTCGAGGTGCCGCGCGAGCTGCCGGTGATCAACAAGGTGAAGGCGGGCTATCCGACCGAGTTTACGGATCTCGGTTACCCGGCGCGGGTGGCGGATGAGTACGTGCGTGTGCCGGACATCGACGACGCGGATGCGTTCGGGGCGCGGGTGGTGGGCGACTCGATGGAGCCCGAGTACCGCGAGGGGGATGTGGTGGTGTTCAGCCCGAAGGCGGATGTGGTCTCGGGGATGGACTGCTTCGTGCGTCTGGAGCCCGATCACGAGTCGACGTTCAAGCGGATCTACTTTGAGACCGACGCGACGGGGAACGAGCTGATCCGGCTCCAGCCGCTCAATAGCGCGTACCCGCCGGTGGTCGTGCCCCGCGAGCGGGTGGCAGGGCTCTATTCGGGTGTTTCGGTGGTGCGATCGCTCTCGGCTCGTCGATAGGGTGACATCGGGTGGAAATCCCGACGTGCCATCGCCTTGCGTGTGTGATATGCTGGGTTCGGTGGGGAGCGGTCCGCGAGGGCCGTGCCTGAGCGCGGAGGCCCTGTACAACGGGCCGGGCGCGAGGCCAGGAAACCAAGACGGACCGTGACGAGCGTGGCCCAGGGATCGGGCCGGGAGCCGATGCGATGGCGAAGATGTTCTACTCGCTCAATGAAGCCGCCGAGAAGCTGGGCATCTCGCCCGACGAGGTGCGTCAGAAGATCGAATCGGGCGAGCTCAGCGAGTTCCGCTCGGGCGACGAGCTCGTCGTCAAGCGCGAGCAGGTCGACATGCTCGCGGGCGACACCGACGGCGCCGGCATCGACCTCTCCGAGATCGGCTCCGAGGAAATCGGGCTGAGCGACTCGGTGCTCGAGGACGACGGCCCCATCATCGACACCGGGCACGACTCGCTGGTCATCGGGCTCGACGACAGCGCGAGCGACAGCATCGGGCTCGGGGGCGACGACGCTTCCAGCGGCTCGTTCGGGCTCGCCGACGACGATCTCCTGCTCAGCGACAGCGCGAGCGCCTCCATCGGACTCGACGACGACATTACCGAGCCCGGCAACATCGGCAGCACCTCGGGCGGCACGCCGGCCGACTCGGGGATCGGACTCGGCGGCTCGGGCATCGGCTTGGGCGGCTCGGCCCTGGGCGGCTCGGGTGTGATCAGTCTCGCCAGCGAAGCCTCCGGAAGCGGCATGGAGGCCGAGAGCCCCAAGGACCAGACGGGCATCAGCATCTTCGACGACGGCATGGACGACGTGGACGCCTCCGAGGCGACGCTCGTCACCGACGCCCCGATCTTCGAGGCCGACTCCTCGGGCTCGGGATCGGGCCTGCTCGACCTGACCCGCGAGGGCGACGACACCTCGCTCGGGGTCGATCTGCTCGACGATGGCTACGGCGGTGAGGACGCGGGCATCGCGCCCGCCGAAGCCGGAGCGCTCTTTGAAACCACTGCGGGCGGCGAGGTCGATCTGACCGCGGCGGCCCCGATGATGGCCTTCCAGGAAGCCTACGACGGCGGGGGCTCGGGCCTCGTCGGCGGGCTCGCGCTCGGGATCGTCTGCGCGATGCTCTTCCTGGGTGCGATCGTCTTCATGGCGCTCGTCAACCAGCCCGGCACCCGCATCATCGACCAACTCGGCGGCACGCAGAACGTCGGCGTGGGCGAGGTGCCCATCGCCGTGCTCGCCGTCGCGGGCGTGACGCTGATCGCGGGCGTCATCGGGCTCGTGCTCGGCAAGCGGGGCTGAGTTTCAAGGAACCTGTATCAATGAGCACGCCCCTCATCGCGAGGGGCGTGCTTTGTTTTGGACTCGGGTTGTTGCGGGTTACGGGCAGCCGGCGTTGTAATTGGCAATCCAGGCAGTGAAGTCGGCGGGGGTGCATTCGCGATCGCCGTTCTGATCGCAAGCGGGCGCACCAGCGTTGAATGACGCAACCCAAGCGGTGAAGTCTCGCTGATCAACTCTGCCATCGCCGTTGATATCGGCGGGGCACTCGAGGCAGCGATCAACCATCTCAACAATCTGAAACCCGCCGCTTGTGTTGCCAAGGAAAACGATCTGATCTCGAACGGCGACCGAGAGTGTATCAGATCCCCCCACGGAAGCCTCATAGGTCCCAAGATAGTACGGAGTAGTGGGATCGCTCACATCAAGAGTCCTCACACCACCGAAATCTCCAGCGCCGATATAAGCAAAGTCACCCTCGACCGCGACATCGAATAGCGATGGGCCATTGTTGTAGAGGCATATCTCCGTGATATTGGAAGGGTCGGCAACATCAAGGATGCGAAGGCCCCGCACAGGGTCGGTCAGATAAGCCAGATTTCCGGACACGGCGATGCTGGACAGTGTGCCCGGGAAGTCAAAGAAACCAATCTGGACAGGATGTTCTGGGTCGGTGAGATCGTAGATTCGGAAACTTGTCAAGCCGCCGTAGAGCCGATCGCCTTCGATCGTAAAGTGACTCCCGGCGCCGGGCTGCGAATTGTCGATACGCTGAGGGTTAGCCGGGTCAGTTATATCAAGTACGTCGAGAGTTGAGGAGCCGGTGTAGACAAGATGATCCCGTGCGGCGACCGATCGATACACGGCTCCTGCGTCGTAAACACTCAGAAGCACGGGTGACGTCGGATCGGATACGTCGAATATGCGAAGGTCATTGACTGTCGCGAGGTATGCCGTTGAGCCGACCACTGCGATGTCTGCTGCCCCCCCTGGGTTGGTCGTCTCGCTCAAGAGCACCGGGTTCGCAAGGTTTGTGACGTCAAAGATCATCATTCCCTTCGCACCCGCTGCGATGTAAACCAGATCTCCTTCCAGCACAATCTCGTTTGGGGTGCCCACAAAGAAGGATGGCACGGAGATCCGGTCCCCGGGCACGCAATCCTGGGCGGCGGCCGAGACCGCGAATCCAGAAACGGTGAAGACAAGCATGCTACGGAAATTCGATGGTTTCATTCATATTGCCTCCGGGTGAGTTTTGATTATACAGACTTCGGTGTGCCACAACCCAATCAAATCCCGGATTCCATGAGAGGTTCACACCAGATCCACAGGGAGTGAGCCTGCCTACCCGCACCCGCAGGCCGTGATGGGTATGCCGCAGCAATGCCAGACAGTCACCGATGATTTATTCTCGGAGGAAATGTGCGCATATCCGGTCTCACCCAGCCGCACTGTGGCGTACTCGTCAACCGCCTCAATATGTGCGAACTGCCCATCGCCGTGCTCGCCGTCGCGGGCGTGACGCTCATCGCGGGGGTCATCGGTCTCGTGCTCGGCATGAAAGCTGGAGCAGCGGGCACCTTGAGGGCTTCGTCCTGACCATCCCCGCGCCCGCGAGCGTGATGCCGCTGGCGGTCGGGCTTCTCGTCTTGAGAAGAAACCGATCATGAAGAGCCCCCGGCTCGCGCCGGGGGCTCGTTATGGGATTCAGATGACGAAGACGGACCTCAGCTCACGATGCCCTTGGCCTTGAGCAGGTTGATGCAGTCGGCCACGCACTCGTCCACGCTGCGGGTGGCGGGCTTGAGGACGAGTTCGGCCTTGGCGGGGGCCTCGTAGGGGTCGTCGATGCCGGTGAAGCCCTTGATCTCGCCGGCGCGGGCCTTCTTGTAGAGGCCCTTGGGGTCGCGCTTCTCGCACTCTTCGATCGGGGTGTCGGCGTAGACCTCGAAGAACGGGATGCCCGCTTCGTCGTGCAGCTTGCGCACCATGTCGCGGTCGGACTTGTAGGGGCTGATGAAGCTCGTGATCGCGACCGAGCCGTTGTCGGCGAAGAGCTTGGCGACCTCGCCGATGCGGCGGATGTTCTCGGCGCGGTCCTCGGCGGAGAAGCCCAGGTTCTTGTTTAGGCCCATGCGGATGTTGTCGCCGTCCATGCGGTAGGCGTTGACGCCCTGCTGAACGAGGACCTGTTCGAGGGCGCTGGCAACGGTCGACTTGCCCGAGGCGGAGAGGCCGGTGAACCAGAGCGTGCAGCCCTTGGAGCCCAGCGCCTTCCAGCGCTCCTCGCGGGTCAGGTTGCCCTCGTGCCAGTGAACGTTCGTCGCCTTGATTTCGGTCATCGGTCGCTTCTCCTCGGGGTTGAGGCCAAGCATAGGCGTCGAGTGCGAAGACTCGGCAGCCCTCGGCACGGAACCGGCCTGTATACCTAGAGTTGGACGCCCTTGAGCACTGCCCCGATCGCCCCCGATGTTCCCGCAGCGCCCGACCGGTCGGGCTTTGTCGCGGCATTATCGGCCTACAGCCTCTGGGGCTTCTTCGTCGTCTACTTCAAGTCGGTCGCGCATGTCGACGCGCGGGAAGTCCTGGCGCACCGGATCGTCTGGGCCGTGCCGTTCTGCGCCCTGCTGCTCACGCTTACAGGCAGGATGGGCAACTTCACGGCACTGCTCCACTCGCGGAAAGCCTGGCGGGCGATGTCCCTCTCGGCGGTGCTCATCAGCATCAACTGGCTCGCGTTCATCTGGGCGATCGCCAACGACCACGTCATCGAGGCGAGCCTGGGCTACTTCATCAACCCGCTGCTGAGCATCCTGCTCGGGATGGTCTTCCTGGGCGAACGCCTGCGCCGGGCGCAGTGGTTTGCGATCGCGCTCGCAGCCGTCGGCGTGTCTTACATGACCGCGCGTGAGGGCGCACCCATCGTCGCCTTCACGGTCGCCATCACCTTCGCTTTCTACGGCCTCGTGCGCAAAGCCGCGCACCCCGGACCGCTCGCCGGCCTCATGTTCGAAACCTCGCTCCTTTTCCCGTTCGCCTTGGCGTACATGGTCTATCTGCAACTCTCGCCCGATCACGCCTTCGCGTTCGTCGAGGCCGGACTCGGGACGTCGGCGCTGCTCTTTGCGGCAGGGGCAATCACATGTACGCCGCTGCTGCTCTTTGCGGTGGGCGCCAAGAAGCTCCCGCTCTCGACGATGGCGTTCCTGCAGTTCCTCACGCCGACGCTGCAGTTTGCGATGGGGCTTCTCTACGGCGAGACGTTCTCCGTCACGCGGATGATCAGCTTCTCGCTCATCTGGGCGGGGATCGCGGTCTTTCTCGTCGAGCAGTTTTGGCGAAGCGGCCTTGGGCGAGGGGACATTGCTCATGGAGTCACCCCCGTTCGAGTTCCCGACGAGTGACAATGAAAAACCGCGCGCTCACGCACGCGGCTCTTTGAATCGCGTTGTGACTTCGATCAGGCTTTCGTCGCCCACTTGATCAGGATGTCGGCCACCTCGGGGCGGCTGAACTCCATCGGCGGGCGCTCGCCGGCGGCCAGCATGTCGCGGACCTTCGTGCCAGACAGGAAGACCTGATCGCCCTCGATCTTGGGGAACGTCTTGCCCGAGACCATGCCCTGGGCCTTCTTGCTGTACGCGGCGTGCTCGAACTTGAGCGGCTCGATGCCGAGGCTGGCTTTGTCGAGCTTGTCGAAGATCGCCTGCGCGTCGTACGTGCCGTAGTAGTTGCCCACGCCCGCGTGGTCGCGTCCGACGATGAAGTGCGTGACGCCGTAGTTCTTGCGGATGAGTGCGTGCAGGATGGCCTCGCGCGGGCCGGCGTAGCGCATCGCCGCGGGCATGACGCTCAGCATCGTTGTCTGCGGGACGAAGTAGTCCTTGATGAGCGCCTGGTAGCAGTCCATGCGCACGTTCGCGGGGATGTCGCCCGGCTTGGTCTCGCCCACGAGCGGGTGGATGAGGATGCCGTCGGTGATCTCCTGAGCGCACTTGCAGAGGTACTCGTGGGCGCGGTGGATCGGGTTGCGGGTCTGGAAGGCACTGACGGTCTTCCAGCCACGCTTCTCGAACTCGGCGCGGGTCTGCGCGGGGGTCAGGCGGAAGTCGAGGAACGCCTCGGGGCCCTCGGGGTCGACACAGGTCGTGACCACGTCGATCGGACCGGCGAGACAGGTGTCACCCTCCTTCTTGACGGCTTCGGCGCCCGGGTGCTGGCCGTCGTCGTCCGCGGGCTTGTTGAAGAAGATGGTCGCTTCCTTGGCGCGGTCGTGGTCGTAGACCTCTTCCACGGTCATGACCGCTTGCAGGACGCCGTTGGGCGCGTAGAGCGCGACCCGCGAACCGGCCTTGGGAGCCTTGTCCTTGGAAACGCTCAGCGTGATCGGGATGGGCCAGATCTGTCCCGCGTTGGGGCCCGACGCCAGCTTCATGTCGGAGATGACGGAGTTGAAATCCTTGGAGCCCATGAACCCGGTCAGCGGGCTGAAGGCGCCGATGCCGATCATCTCGACATCGCAGGACTGCTTGGCGGAGAGGTCGATGCGGGGGAGCGAGGCGGCTTCTTTGATGAGCGCGTCCCGCTTGGAGCCCTCGGCGACGCGGTTGACGAGTGTGCCGCCGTGCGGCTTGATGAGACCGGACATGTGAAATATCCCTCCGGGAGCTTGTGATCTGGCATTTGTCAGGTGGAGCACCACCGTGCCCACCACGGCACGGTGGAGGGTAGGCGGATCGCCCTTAGGAATCCCATTCCAACGAGTGATACGAAACCCGAGTCGCCGGCGGCGGGAGGCCGAAGTCCGTTCTGACCGGCTCGGCGGGATCTTGCAACGGAGTTAAAACATGAATAACCGCACTCGAACCGCAGCGGTGTCGGCGTGCGACGGCACAGTCGTTCGGGAGATCGCACACGGCATGGAAGAGTCGGTCGAGCTCGCGGAATCGGTCGGTGTCCGTCACGGCTCGCCCGATCCCTCGAGTTCGCGGAGCAGCCACGAACGCGCCATGCGCCACTCCCGCGACGCCGTCGCGCGGGATATCCCGGCCATCTCCGCAGCGACCTCCTCGTCGAGGCCGCAGAAGAAGCGGAGCTCGACGAGCCTCGCCTTGCGCTCGTCCACCTGGGCGAGTTTGATGAGCGCGCTGTCGAGCGCCTCGATGTCGAGCCCGTCGTCGGGCTTCACCTCGATCTCGGATGCGAGATCGTCGCGAAGGGCAACGCGTCGGGCGTCGCCGCCGCGCTTCAATCTTTTCTTGGCTCGCGCGTGATCGACGAGCACTCTGCGCATCACGGTCGCCGCCAGGCCCATGAACGCGGACCGGTCCTGGGCTGAAACGGTGCGCTGGTCGATGAGCCTCAGGTACGCCTCGTTGACGAGTGCCGTCGCCTGGAGCGTGTGGCCCGCCCGCTCCTGCACGAGCATCGACCCCGCTAGGCGGCGCAACTCCTCGTAGAGCACGGGCGTCAGCTCGTCGACGGCGTGCTCGTCGCCTTGGCTCATGCGCGTCAAAATCTGGGTGGCCAGCGTGGCCTGGTCGGACATGGGCACAGTCTAACCGACCGCCCACCAACGACCTAGACGCTTGCCCACCGGATAAGGGGCAAGGCCGTGATTCGGGCCTCGGACCGCTTGGAACTTGCCGGTTCTTGCTCGATCGCGTGTTTCTCGGACCGTTGCCGAGGCCGTTGGCGAAAGCGACCCCGGGCTCCGACATCGCTGTGTGTTCGATTCTCGACTTTCTCCGAATCCCGTGAAGCGCCCGGTGCCTCAACATCGCGTCTGGCTCCGGGTCGGCACTCCTGCGGGCCTGCACACACCGGACTCGGAGACTTCACCATGACCAGGAACCAGACACGTGCCGCGGCGTTGCTCGCGGCCCTTGCCGCCTCCAACACGCTCGGCCAGACCACCATCGCGGGCGATGTCGTGATCGCCCCGGGCGGCACGCTCATCATCAACGACGACACCACCTACACCGGCACCCTGACCATCGGGGCCGGGGCGCAGGTGGTCATCGACACCGGGTATCAGATCAACATCGCCGACGGCGCGACGCTCACGATCGACGGCACCGAAACCGAACCGGTAGCCTTCTTCCCGATCAACGGCTCCTGGGACGGCCTGTGGCTCAACGACGGCTCCACCGCCGACGTCAGCTATGCCTACCTCACCGACACCCGCTATGTGGGCATCGTCGCCGACGACGCCGACGTCTCGCTCGTCGGCTGCGAGTTCTTCGACACTTCGGGCTTTGCGGTCACCCACGCCGGGCGACGCTACGCGATCATCGCTCGCAACGGCACCGACCTCAGCCTCGACAAGGGCGTCATCGGACCGATCCGCGGCCTCAACGGCTCCAACGGATCCAACGCGGGCACGGGCGGCACGGG
>JBGSIX010000229.1:0-2674 GCA_041742315.1 Phycisphaerales bacterium
GGCGTGGCGCGCCACGATCGACCGCCTCCGCGGGCGGGGCGTCTCGGCGAACCTCGCCTTCCAGCCCGGCACGCACGTGTACCTGCTCACCCCGGTCAACGCCGACACCGAGCGGGGCGGCGCGCTGGTGACCTGGAACGAAACCGCGCCGCTCGACGAAGCCGTCGTGCGCATTTTCCTGGGCGAGGACGACGTCAACGTCGTCGATATCTGGGGCAACCACTCGGGGACCATCAGCCCGACGAGCGTGAGCGTCGGCGACGGCAAGGACATCGACATCCACGAGATCCCCATCTCCACCGAGCCCGTCTTCATCGAGGGCATCGACGTCAACCTCGCGCTGTTTACGTCCTCGATCAGGCTCGATGACCCGCTCATCGACTCCGTGCCCGGGCCGCACCACCGCACGATCTCGCTGACCAACCCCTGGACCGTGGCGATCGACGGCTCGATGATCGTGACCGAGCCGAGCCCGCGCCTGCCCAGCGGCAGACCCTCGGGCTGGGACATCTCGCCGCGCGTCGTGCGCTTCAGCGCGGGTCCGGGCGAAACGATCGAGATCCCGATCGATATCGAGTTCTCCACCGTCGAGCAGACGGGCCAGAAACAGCTCGTTGTCGATGTGCTGCTCAGCTCGGGTCCCGTGATCGAGCGCATCCGCGCCGCGTCCAAGTTCGAGATCGCGCTCAGCGGCGTGGAGCTCGACATCCGCTCGCTCGTCTCGCCCAACGGGCTCGACGTCGCGGTCGAAGCCGTCGTCACGAATTCAACACTCGAGCCGATCGATCTGGATCTTGGCGCCTCAGCCCGGGGCTTTGCGCGCCAGGGCGCCCCGATCACCCAGCTCGCGCCGGGAGCCGCGGTCGTCCGGCGCTTCGTCTACCCCGACGGCGTCGAGAAACTCAAGGGGCAGAACGTTTTCGTGAGCGTCGAGCAGCTCTCCCGCAACGGCAGGATCAACAAGCAGATCCTGATCGACTAACGCCGCGCGAGCACCCAGAGCCCGTAGCCCGGCTCCTCTGGCTCGTCGGGATCACCCAGGACATCCGTAAACCCGATGATCTTGAGCGCCGACCGATCGATCGCCTTCTTCCACTGGGCCAGGCTGTAGGTGCGGAGCGGGTAGCTCGACGAGATGACCTGCTCCCCCGACGGGCGCGTGACGGTGATGGTGCTGTAGACCATCTCCAGCCGATCGCCGGGCGAGCGATCCGAGGGTGAGTAGTTGACGACCTGCTGGACCTCGCACGTGCCTCGCTTGCCCGACCAGATGTCTTCGCTGGGCATTTCGCAGCCGTAGAGAGAAAGACTCAGGCCCACAACGTAGACGCCTTCGGGATGGAGCGCCAGCGCGATCTGCTCCAAGTGCGCCAGCAGGTCCTCGTCGCTCTCGAGATGCCGGATCGTGTTGATGACGTTGAGCGCCAGGCCCACGGAGCCGGGCTTGATTTCGTCGGCAAAACCCGTCATATCGCCCACGAAGAGCCGATGCCGGTCGGCAAGCCCCGCCTTCTCCGCTCGGCGTTTGGCGTAGTCGATCATCTTGGGCTCGAGATCGAACCCGATCACCCTCCGCGTTTCATCGCGCCGGGCGGCGAGCCGGATGATCCGCCCGCTCCCGCAGGCGGGCTCGAGCCAGATGTTGGGCGCGTCGGCCGCGAATGTGTGCGCCAGGCGCTCGAGGCAGTCCACCTCCTCGGCGGTCCCCTCGGCGTGGAGGATGTCGTACACCGACGCGTCGGCGTAGAAGCTCTGCTCGGTGTGCGCAGGATCGCTCATCGCTCTCCGGGTCAATGGCTACCAGAACTTCCGGCAGGACCTTGGCCAGGCGGCAAGGCCGATCATGACCGCCGCGATTGTTTTGAGAATCATGCCCGGGATGAAGGGCATCACGCCGCCCTGGATGCCGCGCACGAGCGTGTAGGTCTCGTCCTCTTGGCTTCGCACGAACGTGAGCCAGAGCACGCCGAACACAAAGATGACAACATGTCCCGCGAGCATCGCGGCGACGATCGCGCCCCAGCCCCGGACCGTCGCGTCCCGGCGCCGGATGATGCCGCTGATGATCGGCTGGGCGGCGAGAAACCCGAGCAGGTACCCGCCCGTCTGCCCGACAAGCACGCCGACACCGGCCTTGCCTTCGGCGAACACGCCCGCGCCGAGTGTGCCGATCACGAGATAGAGCATCACGCTCGCCATGCCCCATCGCGCCCCGAGCCCCATCGCCGCGACCGCCACGACCAGAGTCTGGAGCGTCTGGGGCACGCCATCGGGCGGCATCGGGATCTTGAACTGCGCCGAGATGCTCAGCATCATCGTAAACAGCATCGTCAGCGCCGCCTTGAGCATCAGCGCCTGCGAGCGGTCGTCCACTCCGGATGAAATGGCTGGCTTGGCGGCCTGTGGCATGGCCCAAGTCTAGCCGCGGCTGGCCGAGAGCAGTTCATCGAGGAACGCCTCGCCGAAACGCTGCATCTTCGCCTGCCCGACGCCCTTGACGGTGAGCAGTTCTTCGGGCGATGCGGGCATCCGCCGGACCATCTCGCGGAGCGTCGCGTCGTTGAAGACGACATAGGGCGGCACGCCGTTCTCGTCGGCGATCCGCCTGCGGAGCCCGCGCAACCGCTCGAAGACCGCGTGCTGCTCGTCCGAGAGCGGGTCCTCGCCGTCGATC
>JBGSIX010000230.1:0-72682 GCA_041742315.1 Phycisphaerales bacterium
CCAGCCTCCGCTTGAGTCTGAATGAACTCCATATCAGAACAGCGGAGGCTGGAAGCCTCCGCCACTGGGTGGTCTCTCAGAGCTGACTCAGGAACCTGACGTCGTTCTCGAACAGCATCCGGATGTCCGGGATGCCGTACTTGCCCATCGCCAGGCGTTCGATGCCAAAGCCCCAGGCGAAGCCGGTCCAGACCTCGGGGTCGATCCCGCAGGCGGCGAGCACGTTCGGGTCGACCATGCCGCAGCCCCCCAGTTCGACCCAGCCCGCGGGCCTGTCGGCTCGCAGGCTGATCTTCATGTCGAACTCGGCCGAGGGCTCAGTGAAGGGGAAGAAGCTCGGGCGCAGGCGCACCTCGGCGCTCTCGCCGAAGTAGGCCCGCGCGAACTGCAGGAGCGTGCTCTTGAGGTCCGCCATCGAGACGCCCCGGTCGATGTAGAGGCCCTCGAGTTGGTGGAACATGAAGCTGTGCGTCGCGTCGACCGTGTCAGGTCGGTACACACGCCCGGGCGAGATCACCTTGATCGGCGGGCCTGAGCCCTCGAGCACGGCCTTCTCCATCGTGCGGATCTGCACCGTCGAGGTCTGGCTCCGAAGCATCCGCGGGAGCCGGCTCTTCTTCGGGTCATCGACGTAGAAGTTGTCGATCGGGTCCCGCGCCGGGTGGTCGGCGGGGATATTGAGCTTGGTGAAATTGTGCTCGTCATCCTCGAGTTCCGGCCCCTCGGCGACGTCGAACCCGAGCCGCGCGCACACCTCGACCAGCTCGTCCCGCACGCGCGTGATGATGTGCTGACGGCCGAGCGTTTGCGCTTCAATCAAGCCGGGCTCGGTCAGGTCGATCCCGGTCAGGCCAGCCGACCCGCCCGAGAGCTCACTCTGCTTGGCCTCGAACGCCGACTCAAGAGCCTGCTTCACCGCGTTGGCGCGAGCGCCCGCGGCGGGCTTGTCTTCCTTGGCGACGTCCTTCATGCCGCCCATCGCGGCCTTGAGCTGGCCCTTGGTGCCCAGGTAGCTCACACGCCAGGCCTCGAGCCCGTCGGCATCGCTGACCAGCCCGAGCAGCGCGAGCCCCGAGCGTTCCAGATCGTCCAGTGTCTGCATGAAATTCGCCATCGCCGCGATCATAGCAGGTCACACCGCAGCGCCGAACCGCACAACGACAACGCGGCCGATCGCAAGGATCGGCCGCGTGGAGTACAACAGGTTGTCGAGGAATCTCAGCCCTCGGTTTCTTCCGAAGCCTCGGCGGCAGGAGCGGCCTGGGCCTTGGCGCCAACAAGCTCGGCGGGCGACTTCACGCTGCCCTTGAGCTTGTCGAAGTACTTCGCCCGGCGGTCGGCCTTCTGGCGACGGTTGCTCGTGCCCGAGCCGATCTCGGGGCCTTCTTCGGCGCCCACGAACTGCAGGAGCACCAACTCGCTCGCGTCACCGATGCGGTGCCGACCGAGCTTGACGATGCGGGTGTAGCCGCCCTGACGATCCGCAAAGCGCGGAGCGACGTTCTCGAAGATGTGCCGGACCAGGCGGGGCGCCGAACGCAGCTCGCCGTAGCGGTTGCGCTGGGTCTGCTCGGCCGGGGGCAGATCGAAGTACTGCTCGGCGGACTCGCTCCGCTCCTGGTGGTGCGCCTTCTCCTCCTCGGTGGGATTCGCGGGCAGGTACCGCCAGTCGAAGGCGAGCCTATCGCGGCCGAGGGTCGCGATCACCTGGCGGCGGGCGTGCATGTCGCCCCGCTTGGCCTTGGTGACGATCTTCTCGACGAAGGGCTGCACCGCCCGGGCCTTGGGCAGGGTGGTGACCACCTGGCCGTGCTCGAAGAGGCTCGCGGCGAGGTTGCGGAGCATCGCGGTGCGGTGCGCCGTTGTACGATTCAACTTAAATCCGGCCTTGCGGTGCCGCATCACTACACTCCAAACACGGCGGGCTCAGACGCCCGCGTTTACCTGATAACCCTCGGGCAGCTGCATGCCAAGGTCCAGGTCGAGGTCCAACAGTTTCCGCTTGACTTCACGCAGCGAAGTCCGGCCGAACGCACGGAGCTTGAGCAGCTCCGACTCGGTAAAGGTCACCAGATGAGCAACGCTCTCGATCTTGGCCGATTCGAGGCAGTTGCTCGCACGCACCGAAAGATCCAGATCCGCGATGGACATGTCCAGCTTGCGGATCAGGCCCTCGTCCACGCCAGCGGCGGCCGCTGCCTCTTCCGAGACGCGGTCGTGGCCGAGCTCGAAGTACTGGACGAACGGATTGAGGTGCTTGCGGAGGATCTTGGCGGCCTCGACCAGCGCCAGCTCGGGCGTGATCGTGCCGTTGGTCCAGATCTCCAGGATCAGCTTGTCGTAGTTGGTCTTCTGACCGACGCGGGTCTCTTCGATCTTGTAGCGCACGCGCTGCACGGGCGAGTAGATCGCGTCCACCGGGATGATCCCGATCTCCTGATCCTCGTTCGAGTCGTACTGCTCGCTCGCCGGGACGTAGCCCCGGCCCTTGGTGACCGTCAGCTCCATCTCGAAGGGAACCTCGGAGCTCAGCGTCGCGATGACGAGGTCGGGGTTCATGATCGTGATGGACGTGTCGGCCTCGATCAGGTCCGCCGTCACCTCGCCCGGGCCCTGAGCCGCCAGACGCATGGTCTTGGGCTCTTCGCCTTCGTAGCGGACGACCAGGTTCTTGATGTTCAGGACGATGTCGGTGACATCTTCCATGGCGCCGGGGAGCGAGCTGAACTCGTGCTCGACGCCCTTGAGCTTGATCGCGCTGACCGAGGCGCCCTCGAGCGAGCTCAAGAGGATGCGGCGGAGCGCATTACCGATGGTTGTGCCGAAGCCTCGCTCGAACGGTTCGATCGTGAACCGTGCGAACGAGTTGCCCAGAAACTTGGGGTCAGCGGTGACCTTGGCCGGGAGTTCCAAACCACGCCAGCGAGCTCGAAGCATTCAATTCCCTCATTCAATCTGTCCGGCAGCCGTCGCCATGACGCAAACCCGCCGGGCACGGATCGCCGCTCAGCTGCCGGGCTGGGCGGGGTCCTTCTGCCGGTCGGGCACAGCAGCCACGTTTAGACGCGGCGCTTCTTCCGGGGCCGGCACCCGTTGTGGGGCACCGGGGTGTGATCTTCGATCGCCGTCACGCGGATGCCCGAGGAGACCACGCCGTTGATCGCGGCCTCGCGCCCGGCGCCGGTGCCGGTGATGCGGACCTCGATCTCGTGCATGCCCATCTTGCGGACCTTGGCGCCGACCGTCTCGCCCGCGCGGGTCGCCGCGAACGGGGTGGACTTGCGGGTGCCCTTGAACCCGATGGTGCCCGCCGAGTCCCAGGCGAGAGTCTCGCCGTTGAGATCGGTGATGGTGACCATCGTGTTGTTGTGGGTCGCCCGGACATGCGCGATGCCCTTGGCGACGTTCTTGCGAATCTTCTTCTTTGCCATCGTCTTTGACCTTCACAGCGGCTCGGGCCGCGAGAATGAACCGTTCTCTTAGCCCTTGACGCCCTTCTTGCCGGCGACCGTCTTCTTGCGGCCCTTGCGGGTGCGGGCGTTGCACTTGGTCCGCTGCCCACGCGTGGGCAGGCCGCGCTTGTGGCGGTCGCCCCGGTAGCTGCGGATGTCACGCAGACGCTGGATGTTCTGGCCGACCTGGCGGCGGAGCGCACCCTCGACGATGAAGCCGGAGTCGATGATCGAGTTGATCGTCGCCACCTGCTGATCGTCGAGCTCGCGTGCCTTCACGTCGGGCGTGACCTGCGCTTCCACGAGGATGTCGGCCGCGTACTTCGGGCCGATGCCGTGGATGTACTGCAGGGCGTAGTAGATCTTCTTGTTGTCCGGGATATCAACACCAGCGATACGTGGCACGATCGACTCCTCGTTCTCTTAGCCCTGAACCTGCTTGTGCTTGGGATCTGACTTGCAGATCACACGAACCTTGCCCTTGCGACGGACCACCTGGCACCCGTTGCACATCCGCTTGACACTCGATCGAACCTTCATCACCATGCTCCCGGCCGAATGCTCGGCTCGGCTTGAATCTCGTGACCCACCCGGCTCGCCCGGAACAAAGCCCGGGCCAAACCAACAGCGCCCGTGCAGAGCCACGGCGCAGGGGGTGACAATAGGCCTCACAGGCCCCCGTCGGCTAGCTTTTGCGGTCAGTTTTGCCCATTCTTCCCCTGAATCTCACCCGCCCGGCCCGGGCAGGACCCGACCCGGCCTCCCCGCTCAGTGGCGGTAGGTGATCCGGGCCTTGGAAAGGTCGTAGGGGCTGATCTCCACGGTCACCTTGTCGCCGGGCAGGATCCGGATGTAGTGCATCCGCATCTTGCCCGAGACGTAAGCCAGGACCTCGGTCTTCTGCTCGTTGGGCAGGCGGACCTTGAACATAGCGTTGGGGAGGGCCTCGATGACCTCGGCCTCGAATGAGAATTTTTCGTCCTGTTTCGACATATGGTGCCCATCCTAGGCCGCAAAGAGCCCGTTGTTACCCGCTGGTCAATTCAATCACGCCCATTTCGGTCACCAGGACCGTCCGCTCCTCGTAAGCCGACCGACTCGGAGCCGCCCTGGACCACCCGTCGGCGAGTGTCCGAAGCGTCGGATCCCGAGCCGGACCCGCCCCCTCCATCACAACGGGCTCGACCGCGAGCACCATGCCGGGCAGGATCAATCCATCTCCCGGCTCGACTCCATCCAGAAAGACGGCCGGGGGCTGGTGGATCGCCAATCCCGCGCCGTGGGCGATCGCCTCGTCCATGATTCCGTACCCCAGATTTCGTGCCGCTTCCTGGGCCGCCCGGGCGATCTCGCTCAGGAGTTTGCCCGGAGCAATCGCGCCGCACGCCGCGTCGAGCACCTTCCGAGCCGCCTCGACGAGCGGGTCCTTCCCGCCCCCCACAACCACCGCAACGGCCGCGTCGCAGACACAGCCCCCAAACTCGCACGCCGCGTCGATCGTCAGCACATCGCCCATTTCCAGCGGCCTGTCGCCCGGCACGCCATTCACGGCCACCTCGTTCACACTCACCGCGGCGGCGGCGGGAAAGGGCACGGAACCCGCGACCCGGAATCCCTTCAGGATCGGCGCCGCGCCGCGATTGACGAGTTCCCGCTCAACGATCTCGGCCAACTCGATCGGGCGAACACCCACCTCGACAGCTTGAGAGGCACACCCGATCGCGTGCGCGAGCACCTTGCCGGCGCGGGACAGGCGATCGATGAATTCTGAATCCGTATAGATCGCGGGTGTGTCGAGGGCGTACCTCGGCGTGTGCATCGGGCGGGCTTAGCTGCGCGGGCCGCGGAGGCGCGGGCCGCGTTCGCCGTCGGAGCCGCCCAGGAAACCGGCGTAGTTCCGCATGAGCAGGTTCGCCTCGATGCGCTGCACGAAGTCCATGATCACCGACACGACGATGAGCAGGCCCGTGCCGCCCAGGAAGTGCGTCACCGAGAAGTCGATGTTCAGCGCCCGGTTGATGACCATCGGGAGCACCGCGATCACCGCCAGGAACGCCGCGCCCACAAAGGTCACGCGCTCCATCACGCTCTCGAGATACTCGGCCGTCCGGGGCCCGGGGCGAAGGCCCGGGATGAACGAGCCGTGGTCGCGGAGCTGCTTGGACATCTCTTCCGGGTTGAACTGGACCGTGATCCAGAAGTAGCTGAAGAAGTACACCATGACGATGTAGAGCAGCACATACGGGTACTGCCCGAAGTTAAAGCTCGTGCTGAGCCAGGACGCGATGGCCTTCCAGGTCGTGCCCTCGGTGGCCCCGCCGTCCAGGGCGCTAAAGAGCACCGACGGGAAGATCATGAGCGAACTGGCGAAGATGATGGGCATCACGCCGCCGTGGTTCACGCGGAGCGGCAGGTAGCTGCGCTGCCCGCCAAAGACCTGTCGGCCCCGGGTGTGCTTGGCCTGCTGGATCGGGATCCGGCGCTGGGCGACGGTCATGATCACCGAGCCGGCGACCACGAGGACGAAGGCCCCCAGGATCATGATCAGGCCCATGGGCCCGATCTTGCCGCTCTCGCCCGGCTCGTAGTTGTTGATGACCCAGATGATCGCCTGAGGCATGCCCGCCAGGATGCCCGCCATGATGATCATGGAAACACCGTTGCCGATGCCGTACTTGTCGATCTGCTCACCGAGCCACATCAGGAACACGGTGCCGGCGGTGAGCGCGGAGACCGCCATCACCCACCAGAGCGGGTTGCTCGCCCACTGGGCGTAGACGAGTCCGCCGCCCTGGCCGGCGTTCGTGATGAAGCTGAGCCACGCGATGCCCTGCACGATGCAGAGCCCGACGGTGACGTAGCGCGTCCACTCCATGATCTTCTGGCGACCCGAGGGGCCGTCGTCCTGGATCTTCTTGAGCGCGGGTGAAACGGACGCCAGGAGCTGGAAGATGATCGACGCAGAGATGTAGGGCATGATGCCCAGGCCGAAGATCGTTGACTGGCTGAACGAGCCACCCGAGAAGATCGCGACATACTCGGCGGCCCGGCTCGCGGCGTTGCCCTGGCTCTTGGCGAGGTTGAAGTAGCTCGAGAGCTGCTCCTGGTTCACACCGGGCAGCGGGATCCAGTATCCGATCCGGTATACCAAGAGCATGCCGAGCGTAAAGAGGATCTTCGAGCGAAGCTCGGAGATGCGGAAGACGTTCGCCAGAGCTTGAAACATGCCTCGGTCTGCTCCACTGTGTTCCCGCGATGACCCTAGACCGCCCGATCAGGGGCGACTCAGGTCACTGGGCGTTCTTGCCCCGGGTGAGCTTCTTGGTCAGGTTCTTGGGCGAGCGGTCCTCGCTGTTGCGGTCGATGCCGCGGACAAAGTCACGCCGGGTGCCGAGTTCCTTGACGCTGCCGCCGGCGGCCTCGATGTGCTTGCGGGCGCCATCGGTCACGCGGCTGACCTCGACGTCGAGCTTGATCTTGAACCCGTCATCGCCGACCGCGCCAAGGATCTTGATGTCCCGGCTGTCGTCGCGGACAAGGCCCGCCTTGACCAGGCTCTCGACCGTGACCTTGCCGCCCTTGGCGAAGGCCTCGCTCTTGGCGATGTCGCGGAGGTTGACCGTCCAGAACTGAACCGTGAAGTTGGCGTTCGAGAAGCCGAACTTCGGCATGCGCCGGAAGAATGGCATCTGGCCGCCTTCGAACTGGAAGCGGGTGCTGTTGCCGCGACGGCTCCCGGCGCCCTTGTGGCCCCGACCCGCCTGCTTGCCCCAGCCCGAGCCGTGACCACGACCGATGCGCTTGCGCTTGCGGTTCTGGCCGGCCTGCTCTGTGATCTCGTGAATCATCATGATTGAAACTTCTCCGGCCTGCGATCAGGCCCTGCTCGGACTCAGCTCTCGCTCTGCTCCTGGCTGCCCTCGTCACCGCTCGTCTCGGTTGGCGCGTCCTCGGTGGGCGCCTCCGCAGCGGGAGCCTCGGGCTTGGCCGGACGCTCGACTCGCACTTCTTCAGCCGTCAGAACCCGACCCGGGCCCTTGCTGAAGGACGTGCCCTTGGACATGAATCGGCCAGCGCGATCGATGCGCTCCTCGATGTCGGTCGTGCCCAGATCCACACCACGAAGCTCGGAGATGAGCTCCTTGGTGCGGAGGCGGCTCAGCGCGTCGAACACGGCCTTGATCACGTTGACCTTGTTGGTCGAGCCGTAGACCTTGGTCATGCAGTCGGTGATGCCGACGAGTTCGAGGATCGAACGCACGCTCGAGCCCGCGATGACACCCGTACCGGGCGAGGCCGGCAGCAGGCGAACCGTCGTGGCGAGGAAGCGTCCCTCGATCTCGTGCGGGATCGTGCCGCCCTTGAGCGGGACCGAGATCACGTTCTGGCGAGCGTGCTTCTCGGCCTTCTCGATCGCCATCGGCACTTCCTGGCTCTTGGCGTGGGCATAGCCCGCCCGGCCGCGACGATCGCCGACCACCACCATCGCGCCGAAGCTGAACCGGCGACCACCCTTGACCGTCGAAGCGGTCCGGAAGATGCCCGCGGTGTGCGACTCGAGCTGCCCCGATTTTTCCATCAACTCTGCCATGCTTTTCCCATCCGCGGCTCGTGCCGCGTTCGATCTCGAGATCACTTGCTCAGAACTGCAGACCACCCTCGCGAGCGCCATCGGCCAAGGCCTTCACCCGGCCGTGGAAACGGAATCCACCGCGATCGAAGACGACTTTCTTGACTCCCGCAGCGATCGCCTTCTCGGCCAGCTTCTTGCCGACCTCCTTGGCGGCCTCGGAGTTGCCCGTCTTGCCGAGCGACACACCCTTGTCCCGGGTCGAAGCGGAGGCGATCGTGTGACCCTCCATGTCGTCGATGACCTGGGCATAGACGTGGTTCAGCGAGCGGTACACCGCCAGACGGGGCTGCACCGCGGTGCCGCCGAGCGTCTTGCGAGCGTTCTTCCGCCGACGCCACTGCCTCTTCGCTTTGAGTTTGTTCTTGTTCATCGCTTCTATCCATCCGGCCCAAGGCCGACCGAGCCAACCCTGAATTAGCTGCCGAACTGCTTGCCCTGCTTGCGCTTGATGACCTCGCCCGCGTACTTGACGCCCTTGCCGTTGTAAGGCTCGGGCTTGCGGATCGAGCGAGCCATGGCGGCGAACTGCCCCACCGCCTGCTTGTCGGCGCCCGTGACCTTGACGAGCTGCTTCTCGACCGAGACGCTCACGCCCGTGGGGATCTCGATCGGCACCGCGTTGGCGTAGCCCACCGAGAGCTTGAGGGTCTGGCCCGCGACCTGCGCGCCCCAGCCCACGCCCACGATCTCGAGCGACTTCTCATAGCCGTCCTTCACGCCCGTGACCATGTTCTGGATCAGAGCGCGGGTCGTGCCCCAGAGCGCCTTGGCCTCACGCGAAGTGCTGCCCTTGATCGAGCAGACCACGGACTTCTCGTCCTCGGTCCAGCCCACGGCGATCAGCGGCGAGAAATCACGCTTGAGCGTGCCCTTGGGGCCCTCGACCGTGACGCTCTGACCGTTGATCGTGATCTTCACCCCGGCGGGGATCTCGATCGGTTTGTTTCCTACTCGCGACATCGTGCGCTCCCGTCACCCTTCTTCGAAACCGTCTTCGAAACCGATCAATCCACCGTGCAAAGCAGCTCGCCGCCCACACGCTTCTCGCGGCAGGTCCGATCCGACAGCACGCCGCTCGAAGTCGAGACAATCGCGATGCCCATGCCCTGCAGCGGGCGGGGCAGGTCGTCGACGTTCGAGTACACCCGGCACCCGGGCTTGCTCTTGCGGGTCAGGCTGTTGAGCACGTTCTCGCCGCGAGGGCCGTACTTCAGCTTGACGCGGATCAGGCCCTGGCGCCCGTCCTCGACGACGTCGTAACTATTGATGTAGCCTTCGCTCTTGAGCACGTCCGCGATGCCGCGGCAGACCTTGCTGTTGAGGCAGTCCACCACCTTGGCGCGGTTGTTCACCGCGTTGCGGATCCGTGTAAGCATGTCGGCGATCGGGTCACTCATGGCCATAATCATCTGTCCTCGACGCTCGTGCGTCCGTTCTACTCCGGCCCCTGCTCTCTCTCTTGACTTACCAGCTCGACTTACGCATGCCCGGGATCTTGCCCTCCAGGGCAAGCTTGCGGAGCATGATCCGGCTGATCCGGAACTTGCGGTACACGCCGCGGGCGCGTCCGGTCAGCTCGCACCGACGGACGGTTCTCGACGAGAACTTCGGGGTACGCTTCGACTTTGCGATCTGTGCTTTACTAGCCATATCAGTTCTTCGCCTCGCTCTTGGCAAAGGGCATCCCGAGCGTGTCGAGCACGAACCGGCTCAGCTCGGGGCTTGAATTGCGGAATACAAAGTTGATGTGCATGCCGTGGGTGAAGTTCACCTCCGCCATGTTGATCTCGGGGAACACGCCCTGCTCGGTCAGGCCCATCGAGTAGTTCCCCTGGCGATCGAACGACTTGACGGGCAGACCCCGGAAGTCCTTGATACGCGGCGCGGCCAGGTGAATAAACCTGTCCAGGAAGTACCACATCCGGTCCCGACGCATCGTGACCATGAATGCGTTGTCGTAGCCCTCGCGGAGCTTGAAGTTCGACACGCTCTTCTTGGCCTTGATATCGATCGGCTTCTGACCCGTGATCTTCGTCAGCGTGTCGGCGACCGTCTGCTTGATGTTCGCGGGCACCTTCGTGCCGTCGAGGTGACGACCGATGTTGACGTTGACCACGATCTTCTCGAGCTTGGGCTGCGCCATCGGGTTCTTGATGCCGAATTTCTCGGCAACCTGACCCCGGATGCTCTCCTGGAAGAGCTTGGCGAGTCTGGGCTCGGGCAGGGGCCCGGTCGGCTGTGCATCGGCTTTCTTGTTCTTTGCCATCGCTTACGCTCCACCGCCCTTGGGCGGCTCTCAGTCCTTACAAATGCTCAGCTCTTCTTCGCCGGGGAAACCTTGCCAAGGACCTTGCCGCCGCTGGCGGCGATGCGTTCCTTGCTCCCGTCGGCGTTGATCCGGAAACGAACCCGCGTGGGCTTGCCGTCGACGACGGGGCTCACATTGGAAATATGGATCGATGCTTCTTTGGTGATGATCGAGCCCTGGGGAGTCAACCGGTTGGGCTTGACGTGCTTGGTCTTGAGGTTGACCCCCTTGACCACCACGCGGTCCCGCTTGGTGATGACGCGCGAAATCTCGCCCGTCTGACCCTTGTACGAGCCAGCGGTCACCATGACCTGGTCGCCCTTGCGTACGTGCCGAGCTGCCATCACACCACCTCCGGAGCAAGCGAGACGATCTTCATGAAGTTTCTCTCGCGGAGTTCACGGGCCACCGGGCCGAAAATGCGCGTGCCCTTGGGGTTGCCATCGTCGTTGATCAGCACCACCGCGTTCGTATCGAACGAGACGTACGAGCCGTCGGCGCGGCGTGTGGCCTTCTTCGTGCGGACCACGATCGCCTTGGACTTGTCGCCCGACTTGATGTCCGAACCGGGAAGAGCCTTCTTCACCGAGATCAGCACCTTGTCGCCCACGAAGGCCTGCTTGCGTGTGAAGCGGCCCTTGGCGGTCGATCCGCCGTACACGCGGATGACATACGCGATTTTGGCGCCGGAATTGTCGGCGACTTCGCATCTGGATTCTTGCTGCAACATCTCGTGCGTCCTATCCGGGGATGGCGATTACACCATCTCCGAGCTACGTACCACCCTGACCACTTCCCAGCTCTTGGTCTTGCTGATCGGTCGGCACTCTCGCACCTCGACCAGGTCGCCCTTCTTCGAGACGTTGTTCTCGTCGTGGACCTGCAGGATCGTGCGGCCGCGAACGAACTTGCCGTACTTGGGGTGCTTGGTCATGAAGTTCACGACCACCCGACGGGACTTGTCCCGCTTGTCCGACTCGACCACACCCTGCTGGGACTTGGTCTTGCTATTGCTGGCTTGCTCGCTCACGCGTCGATCCTCATCGCCCGTCCGGGCACTGCCTGACTCCGGCGCTCAAGAGCGCCCGTTCCAACATTCATTACGCCGTCACAGCCGCGGCCTCGCGCCGGGTCTGCTCCGTCTTCAGCCTGGCCACGTTGCGACGCAACGCACCGAACTGAGAGTTGTCCTCAACCTTCTCCGTCACCGTCTGGCAGCGGAGCTTGTACATCTGGTCGCGAAACTTGCGGATCGAGACCCCGATTTCCTCGTCGGACATCTCACGCACCTTCGCGCCGGTCAGTTCTTCTTTCTTCGCCATCACTCGACTCCTGACCGACAGACTCAGACGCTCACACGCCTCGCAACGAACCGGCAACGCACCGGCATCTTCATCGCCACACGCACCATCGTCTCGCGGGCGTACGACTCGGAAACACCGGCCATCTCGAAGAGGATGGTGCCCCGCTTCACGCGAGCGGCCCAGTAGTCCACGTCCGCCTTGCCCTTACCCATTCGGGTTTCCAGGGGCTTCTTGGACACGGGTTTGTCCGGGAAGACGCGGATGAAGAGCTTGCCCTGGCGCTTCGAGAAGTGCTGGGCCGCGATCCGTCCCGCCTCGAGCTGACGCGCGGTGATCCAGGCCGACTCCAGGCTCTGGAGCCCGAAATCGCCGTACGCGACGTAGTTGCCCTTGGTCGCGTCCCGGTTGACCCGGCTCGTGCGCCGGAACTCTTTCCGGTGCTTGACTCTCTTTGGCATCAGTGCCATGTGAACGCCTCACTCTGCAAAGCCGCGGTTTCCCGCAGCGATTAACGCCTACCCCGTGCGCGTGCCTGTCCGCCCGCCGCATTCGAAGCCGACTCGTCCTGCTCGGTCGAGTACGACCCCTTGTAAATCCAAACCTTCACGCCGATGCAACCCGCTGCCGTGTGGCTCTCGGCGAATCCGTAATCAATTTCAGCCTGCAGCGTCGAGAGCGGAAGCGAGCCGTGACGCACGTCCACCTTCCGGCTCATCTCAGCGCCACCGAGGCGGCCGCTGATCAGGATCCGCACGCCCTGGGCGCCGGCCTGCATGACCGCCTCGCCCCGCATCTTGATCGACCGGCGAAAGCCCCGGCTCTTCTTGAGCTGCTCGGCGACCGACTCGGCGACCAACTGAGCCGACAGATCGGGGTTCTTGATCTCGATGATCGAGATGCTGACCTTCCGGCCCGTCATGTACTGCAGTTCCTGCGTGATCCGCTCGACCTCGGCGCCCTTGGGCCCGATCACCAGGCCAGGACGCGCGGTCTTGACGATGATCTTGAGCTCCTCACGCGTCCGCTCGATGAGGATGTCGCTCACCGCCGCGTACGGGGGCTTGCGGTTGAGGCGGTTGTCCAGGAACTTGCGGATCTTCTCGTCCTCGACCAGCAGCTCGCCGAACAGCGCCTTGGGCGCGTACCAGCGGCTGCGGTGGGCCTCGGTGATCCCGAGACGGAGTCCGAATGGGTGCGTCTTCTGTCCCATTAGTTGCGTTCCTCGATCGAGACGGTGATGTGGCTCGTGCGCTTGAGAATCGGGTGGGCCCGGCCTCGGTCCTTCGGGCGGAACCGCTTGATGTGCGGCCCCTCGTCGACGCGGCTCTCGGTCACGAAAAGTCTCGCGTCATCGACGTTGTTCTGCTCCGCCTCGGCGTACGCCGCGGCGAGGGCCTTGCGGATGTTCGTCGCGGCCCTCTTCGTGGAGAAGGTCAGCATCTCCATCGCCTCGGCGACCTGCTTGCCACGGATCATGTCCGCGACCAAACGCGCCTTGCGGGGGCTGCCGCGGTGGTGATCGACCCGGCTCGTAAAGCGGGCGATGTCCTTCACCGAGGTGCCCAGAGCCGAGGCCATCGACTGCAGGTCGCTCGCCTTGCAGCGGGGATGATCGCGCCCGGCCATCCAGTTGCGGACCGCCTTGACCGCGTCGTCGCCCTTGAGGCCGACGCGCTCGACCGCAGCGCCAAGCTGCTCGACGCTCACGCCCTTCTCGGCGGCCGCCATCTTCAATTTGTCACTCTGAACCTTCATCGCAGTTCACCTTTAGCCCCTAGTGGGCGATCAGCTCTTGATGCCTTCCTTCTTGTTCGTGTGACCGCGGAACGTGCGGGTGATCGAGAACTCGCCAAGCTTGTGCCCGACCATGTCCTCGGTCACGTACACGTCCAGGAACGCACGACCATTGTGGACCTGAAACGTGTGGCCCACGAACTCGGGCACGATCGTGCACGAGCGAGCCCACGTCTTCAGCGGCGACCGCTTCCCGCCCTCGTTGAGCATCTCCACCTTGCGGTAGAGCCGCTCATCGACATACGGACCTTTTTTCAGGCTACGACCCATCGCTCGGCCCCTCTTACTTCACTTGCCCGTAACGCTTGCTCATCCGGCGGCGGATAATCAGCTTCGAACTCGGCTTCCTCTTGTCACGCGTACGGCCACCCTTGGACAGCGTGCCCGACCTGCTCACCGGCGGACGTCCGCCCTTGGAACGACCCTCACCACCACCAAGGGGGTGCGCGTCGTGGCTCATCGCCACACCGCGGGTCTTGGGACGACGCCCAAGGTGACGGCTCATCCCCGCCTTGCCCAGACGACGGTTCTGGTGGTCGGTGTTGCCGACCTGACCGATCGTCGCACGGCAATCCATATGCACCCGACGCGTCTCGCCCGAGGGCAGCACCAGCGTCGCATACTCGCCTTCCTTGTTGGACAGGCGGGCCGACGAACCGGCCGAGCGGCACATCTGGCCGCCCCTGCCCGGGTTCAGCTCGACGCAGTGCACGTCCATACCCAAGGGGATGAACCGCAGAGCGGTCGAGTTGCCCACACTCGGCTCAACCGGCTTGGTGGTCTCGCTGAGCACCTGATCGCCGTCGGTCATCCCGACCGGGGCCAGGATGTAGCGCTTCACGCCGTCGGCGTACTCGACCAGAGCGATGTTGCAGGTGCGGTTGGGGTCGTACTCGATCCCGATGACCTTGCCCTCGATCCCGTCGCGATCACGCCGACGGAAGTCGATCTTGCGGTACATCTGCTTCGCGCCGCCGCCGCGACCACGCACGGTGATCTTGCCGGAGTGGTTGCGGCCGCCGTTCTTCTTCTTGGGAAGCAGGAGCGACTTCTCGGGAGATTTCTTGGTGATCTCCTCGTTCGTCAGAACGCTCGCGTTCCGTCGGCCGGCGCTGGTTGGTTTGTAAACACGAATACCCATGGCGCCCCCTTAGAACAGCTCGATTGTCGCGCCGTTTGCGAGCGTGACAACCGCCTTCTTGGTGACCTTGTCCTCGACGTAGCCGTAGCGGGTCCGCTTGCTGCCACCCTTGCGGGTCTGCGTGGCGACCTTGGCGACCTTGACGCCGTAGACCTGCTCAACAGCCTTCTTGATGTCGTCCTTGCGAGCCGTGCGATCGACGAGGAAGGTGTACTTGGACTCCTCCGTCGCGTGGGTCGACTTCTCGGTGACGATCGGTTTCTTGATAACGAAAGCGGCGTCCATTTACTTTGCCCCCCCGCTCGCCTTGGCGCCACGCTTGACCGCGGGACGCTTCGACTTCTTCTCCTGGCGGCCCATGGGCTCCAGGCGTGCTTCCTTGCCGGTCTGCGAGCTCGGGCCGGTGAGCCAGGACTCCAGCTCCGCCTTGCCGATCACCAGGTAGCGGTGATTGAGCATCTCGAAGCAGGTCATCTGGTCGATCGGGCAGAGCGTCACGTCCTCGACGTTGCGGGCGCTCAGGCGGACGTTCTCGGCCTTGGCCGCGTCGCCAGAGAGCACCACCAGAGCCGAGCGATTGAGATTGAGCGAGCCGACGAACGACACGAAGTCCTTCGTCTTGGGTGACTTCATCGCCAGATCATCGATCACGCGGATCTCGGAGCCGAAGCCATCGGAGCCCAGGATCTTGGAGAGCAGCGCGTTGCGATTGGCCTTGCGGCGCATCTTGCGGGGCATCTCGACCTGGAAGTTCGCGCGGTTGGTGTCCTTGGCAAAGGCCCGGCCGCCGCCGCGGAACTGTGGGGCTTTCTTCGTCGAGTGACGAGCCCGGCCCGTTCCCTTCTGCTTGTACATCCGCTTGCGTGAACCCGAGACCGCGTTCCGGCTCAGCGTGTGCGCGGTGCCCTGACGCCGATTGGCGTGGTACATCACGTACGCCTGCTTGATCAGTGCGGGGTTCAGGCCATCGTCGGAATACGACGCGGCTAGAGTGCTCTCATCGATCGACATCTTGCCGACCTGGGCACCCTGCATGTTGTAGACGGGCACATCCATCTCGTGTCCTCGCCCAGACGCCTGACTCGGTGGGGCTCGCTGCCCCACTCTTTTCGCCTTACCGGGCCTTCCCTGTCGCCCTTTCGGGCACCCGCTTTGGCGGGTGGGTCGGTCCGGAGTTGACTCGGCCGTCGTGGATCGACCTAGGCCGCCGATCCACACTGCACTTGTTCACGCCCGATGGTTTCGGGGGCTTCTGCCACCCTCCGACCTTCCGAGCCCCCGCCGGGCGATGCTTCGCCCGCCGGAGTCCTCTCAATACAAGAAGCCGGACCCGAGGGCCCAGCTTCATCAATCATCAGCCCGACTTGGCTGCTTTGCTCGTGTACAGACGAATCGCCGGACGGACCCGGACGAGTGCCTTGTTGGCGCCGGGAACCGGGCCCTTGACGAGCATCAGGTTCTTCTCGGCATCGATCTTGATCACATCAAGGCTGCGCACAGTCACCTGCTCAGCGCCCATGTGACCGGCCATCCGCTTGCCCTTCTTGATGCCACCGGCACCGCCACGCCAGCTGGCATGGCCGCCGATCGAACCCGGGGAGCGGTGCTTCCGCTCAACGCCGTGGGAGGCCTCAAGACCGGCAAAGTGGTGACGCTTCATACCGCCCTGGAAGCCCTTGCCCTTGCTGACGCCCGACACATCGACGTACTTCACGTCGGCAAGGTCCGCAGCGGTCAGCACCTGGCCCTGCTCGAAGCTCGCATCGCCCTCGGGGGTGCGGAACTCGGCGTGGTAGCGCTTGGGGGTCGTGCCGGCCTTCGCGTCGTGGCCGATCATCGGGATCGTCGCGTTGCGGGCGGGCTTCTCTTCGAAGCCGATCTGGACACCGGAGTACCCGTCACGCTCGGGCGTGCGGACCTGCGTCACGACGCAGGGACCCAGCTGAATGACGGTCACAGGCACAACGCGCCCGGACTCGTCATACACGCGAGTCATGCCCAGTTTTTTGCCCAGCATCGTCGGTGCCATGGCCTGCCAGTCCTTCCTGAACGCCGCCGCATTCATCGCGGCTTGGCGTCAATACGTCATTACGCCTTGATCTTCACGAACACACCCGCGGGAACAACGAGGCGGTTGAGCGCCTCAACGGTCCGAGCGTTCGGCTCGTAGATGTCAATGATCCGCTTGTGGGTGCGGATCTCAAACTGCTCGCGGCTCTTCTTGTTCACGAAGGGGCTGCGGAGCACGGTGTACTTCTCGATACGCGTGGGCAGGGGCACCGGGCCGCTGACCTTCGCGTTGGTGCGCTTGGCATGATCGACGATCTCACGAGCCGAGGCATCAAGTGCCAAGTGGTCGTAGGCTTCCATCCGGATTCGGATCTTTCCGCCGTCCATCAAACGCTCCGCTGCGACGCCCTGCAGCTGCAGGGCCCTGACTCGCGTGGCTCGCCACGCCGACCGGACCGAGCACACACCCCACCGGCCGTCCGGCGTCCCGCGTGAACTCCCAAAGAAGTGAGTACCAACTGCTCAATGTGCAGAGGCGTCACACACCGCCCTGCCCCCCACCGGGGCCACGACGGACAGCAAGCGTAGGCCCACACCCCGTCCGGTCAACCAATCAGGCCCATCCTGTCGAATAAAATGCCAGCAACACACACGAGCGAGCCGCCCCGAATCCGAAAGGAAGCCAGCCAATGAAGCCCTCTCCCACGCGCCGGATCGCCCTTGCGATAGTTACCCTGACCTGGTGCCTCCCCGGATTCGCCCCCGCCCAGCAGACCGAATCCACTCCTCCCCCGCCGATCGAACTCTCCCAGAACCCTCTCAACATGCCCGGAATCGGGCTCGAAATCCGCCTGCCCGTGGGCTCCACGAGCACGCAGCAAACCATGAACCGGGAAGTATTTGCGGAGGTCCTGGGCGTGGACAACCTCTGGCGGCTGACCATCTCAAGCCGGACCAGCGCCAACAAGAACCTCCTGCCACTGGACGCCGCCAACCAGATCCGCGAGAACCTCCAGAAGTCCTTCGCCGCCCTGAGCCCAAGAGGCCCGGACCGGGACGAGAACTTCCAGTCCCTGGCCCCGATGCTCGACGAGGTCACCGAGATCAAATTTTCTGGTGGCAGCGCCTTTCGTTTCTTCGTCCGCCAGCCCGCGTCCTCACCAAACGTCCCCGATCTCGCCCGAGGCGTCGCGGTCATCAACATGGGCGAGGGCCAGATGCTCGTCTGGGACATGACCGCCCCGTTCGAGAATTACGCGATCGCCAAGGCCGCGATGGACGCCACGCTCAAGGGCGTTCAGGCCGCCGACGGCAAGCTCGCCGTCCCGGACCGAGAATTCGCGCTCAAAACCGGTCACTCGCTCATCCAGGGCATCGAACCCGTCCACATGCGGGAGATCTTCAAGAACCACGGCGAGCACTTCTACCGCCTCTACCGCCAACCCGAGGGCACCGAGGAACAGACCGAGATCGGGTACCGCCGCGTCCGGAGCTGGCCGGGCAAACGCTCCGACGTCGGTGGCAAGGGCTCGATCAGCGTTGCCGAAGGCAAGGTGCCGGGGTATCTCGTCGAGATCCAGGCTCGGAGCCTCGACGAGGCATCCCAGGGCCTGCCCGACCCGATCATCTACGACTCGAAGGGCACCTATTTCGTCAGCGAGGACTTCACCAAGGAAGCCTGGAATCTCCTCGTCGTCATCAAACGCGGCAAGCAGTCCACCACCTTCAACGAGGTCGGCGCCCGTGACGGTTTCGAGGAACTGCTCATCACGACCGCCACGCCCTCGGGAAGCAACGAGTCCTACAGGCACAAGATCCAGAAAGAAGGCTATCTCCCGATGCCCCTGGCGCTCATCCTGCCCACGATCCTCGCGGACACCAAGGCGACGGGCGACGTCGCGTTCTACACGTACCGCTCCGATTCCGCCGCGGTGACGTTCCGGCACGACTCGATCCGCCACGACACCGAGCACCCCGACCGGTACATCCACAACACGAACGTCTCGCTCGACAGCCCGCAGATCACCAAGGAAGTCGACGCCGAGGGCAACGTCCTCCGCGAAGTTCTGCCCGGCGATCGGTACTGGGTGGAAACCAACGTCGACAAGCTCGTCAAGATCTGGCGCGCCAAGGGCCTGCCCATGGACTAGGTTCTGTTTGATGGATCCGGACCACACGACTTTCCGTGCCACCGACCCCGTCTTCGGGGTCGGTGTCTCCCACACTGACCTGGAAGACCAGGTCAGTGGCACGAATCAAGATCTGACAAACACAACCTAGTGGCAGCAGTTGCCCTGCTCGGGCTTGGGCTTGCTTGAGCAGCACGACGATGTGGGCTGAGCCGGCTCAGTTGCGCAGCAGTCTTTGACCGGCGTTTGGCGCCCAAACCGGGCCTGGATCTTGCGGACCGCGGCGTAAGTCATGACCGCCATGAGCACCGCACCCCAGAGCGCCGAGCCCGACGCCGCGTGCACGTGCTCGCCCGCCGAGGGCAGGAGGCTCGCGCTCAGGAGCCAGTCAAGGGCAAGCCCCGCAAGCAACGCCACGCCCGCAATGGAAGCCAAGTAGACACCAAGGGCCTTGCCCCCGAGGTCCTTGAGGATCCACGCCATCGTGGCGGGGTTCGTCGCCGGACCGGTCAGGAGGAACGCGAGCGCGGCTCCGGGTCCGAGACCCTTGGCGACCAGGGCCGCCGCCATGGGCGTCGAGCCCGTCGCGCAGACATAGACGACGAGCCCGAAGGCCATCGCAATAAGGATCGCCAAGAATCCGGTCCCGAGCCCATCGGTGAGCCACGTCTCGGGCACGAAGGCCGAGACCGCCGCCGACACAGCAAAGCCGATCACGAGCCAGAACACCAGATCCGCCGGGAGCATGACCAAGGCGTACCGAACCGCTTTCAGCAATCGCTTGCCCAGTGGGATCGCCTCCGCCTTCGGCTCGGGCTCTAAATGGCAGCACGACGCAACGCTCAGCGAGACATCGCCCTTCTTCGGCGCGGCTTCGGGGCGGTCGGCTTTCTCGGTATCCGTCGCGTCGATCAGCACCCCCGCGATGATCGCGGAGATACCCGAAGCGATGATCCGGGCGATGGCCATCACGGGCCCGAGCAGGGCCCAGGTCAGGCTCGCCGCGGGGACGTCGATCTCCGGGGTCGAGACCGCGAACGCGGCGGAAGCGCCCTTGGAAGCGCCGCCCTGACGCAGCGAAGCCGCCGCGGGGATCACGCTGCACGAGCAGAGCGGCAAGGGCACCCCGATCAGGGTCGCCTTGAGCACCGAGCCGATGCCCGGCTTGCCGAGGTGCTTCGTCAGGCGTTCCTTGCTCACGAAAGCATGGAGCAGGCCCGCGACGCCGAAACCGATCAGGAGCCAGAGCCCCGCCTCAGCGAAGATGGCCGCGAACGCTTCGATGAATCGGAGGAGGAACTCCAAGAGTGTGCGCACCTTTCTGCATCCGGCAAGCCCGGGTGCAATGGGTTAGTATCCGCATCCAACCCGCCCACTTCTCGGAGAAACCGCATGGAAGCCCCGATCATTCCCTCGTCCCGTTCGTTCGCCCGGAGCCTCACGATCGCAGCCGCGCTGATCCTGACCGCCGGCTGCTCGAGCTCTGGCCCCAAGGCGCCGGCAGCTCCCACCAAAGCCGCGGAATCAGCGACCCCCAATCGCTACGCCGTGCTCGACGGGCAGGTCGTCAACGTCCCCGCGGTGCGGATGGGCGACGAAGCCACGATCCAGGCGATCCTCCGCGAGGGCAAGAAGAACAACAAGGTGATGGACCATCTCCGCCATCTCGCGCTCGAGATCGGACCTCGGCTCACCGCCTCGGCGGCGCTCGAGAAAGCAAACATGTGGGCCGCCGAGCAGTTCACCAACTGGGGACTTGCGAACGTCGAGAACCGGCAATGGGGCTCGGCGACCGTCCGCTTCGATCGCGGCCCCTCGTCGGGCGCGGTTGTCAGCGTCAACAGCGACGGCGAGACCCGCACCGAACGCGAGATCGAGTTCACCACGCTCAGCTTCGCTGCGGGCACCGATGGCCCCACCCGCGGGCACGTCGTGCGCATGCCGACGACACTCGATGAGCTGAACGCCGTCAAGGACAAGCTCGCCGGCGCATGGATCCTGCACTCACGCTACCAGGGCGGGCGTGAGGGCATCCGGGGCGTGGGAGGCCAGATGGTCGCCCGGCACGAGCTCCGGCTCCAATCGCGCGAGGCCCTGGCCTCGGGCGAAACAGCCGAACTCCCCACCACCGCCAGCTACCCGGACGACGCGGTCAGCGGCCTCTGGAAGGGCACCATCACCGGACCCGGCATCCCAAACGGCTCAACCGATATGTCACTCGATGTCCGTCTCGACGAGAACGGCACCCCATCGGGTCAGGTCGGATTGCCCACCTTCGGTTTTTTCACTGAAATCGTCGAGCCGAGTTTCGTCGACGGCCTCTTGAGCTTTACTTGGAACACCCCTGAAGGTCCTCGGCCGATGAAGTTGGCACCGGCAGGTGAAGAAATCAATGCCAAGCTCGGCGAGGGCGACGATATCTATACATTCGTGCTCGCGCGTGAGAACCTCCCCGAGTTCGACTACGACGCGTACATCATGCAGGAAGTGCTCGCCCAGAACCCCGCCGGGTTCATGTCTAGCTCGCGCGACGAGCGCGTCTGGACGACCGCGATCAAGCGCGGGCTCGCGCTCTTTGGGATGGACATCGCCGAGGCGGGCCAGGATCCGGAGGTAAGCATCCGGGATTCGGATTATCGCTTCATCAATTCCGAGCTCGCCGACGGGCAGGACGTCATGGTCGAGTTCAACCTCGAGCACCATCTCACCGAGGGACCCTTCCCGATCTACAACACGATCGCCGAGATCCCGGGCACGGTCTGGCCCGATGAGGTCATCATTGTTTCGGCGCACCTGGATTCCTGGAACGGCCCGGGGAGCCAGGGCGTGGTCGACAACGGCACGGGCTCATCGGTCACGATCGAAGCCGCCCGGATCCTCGCGGCGGCGGGCGCCAAGCCCAAGCGGACGATCCGTTTCATCCTCTGGACGGGCGAGGAGCAGGGCCTGCTGGGCTCCAACGCCTACGTCGAGAGCCTGAGCGAGGAGGAACGGGCCAAGATCTCGGCCGTCTTCGTCGACGACGGCGGGACCAATTACGAGGGCGGGCTCGTCTGCCCGCCCTGGATGTTCGAGTACCTCGCTGCGGCGACCGCCCCCACCAACGGGCAGTTCTACAGCGAGACCGACCACGGGCGTCTGCTCGCCGACGACGACCCCGCCAACGACGACCGCGCGGGCTGGATGGACGTGAATCTGCGCACGGTCGAGGCGCTGCCGCAGGGCGGCGGGTCGGACCACGCCTCGTTCAACGCGGTCGGCGTGCCCGGGTTCTACTGGGACGAGATCGGGCGAGCGGACTATCGGTTCGGCTGGCACACGCAGAACGACCGGATCGATCTGGCGATCGAGGAGTACCTCGTCCAGTCGTCCACGAACGTCGCGATGACGGCGTACAACCTCGCCTGCGCCCCGACTCTTCTGCCCCGCGAACCAAAGATGGCCCAGAACGGGCAGACGAATGAGGGATCCGGCGAGTAAAGGCCGTACACTCAGAACATGGCAACACAGCGGCTCATGAGCCCGGAAGCACTGCCCGTCGAAACCGACCAGGCGGCCAGTGCGCTCCGGCCCACGCGGATCGACGAGTACATCGGGCAGCGCGAGCTCATCGAGCGCCTGACCATCGCGATCCAGGCGGGCCGTCAGCGCGCCGACCCGATGGAGCACGTCCTGCTCCACGGCCCGCCCGGGCTTGGCAAAACCACGCTCGCGTACGTCATCGCCAACGAGATGGGGTCCAAGGTCCACGCGACCTCGGGCCCGGCGCTGGCGCGCGGCACGGACCTCGTCGCGACGCTGACGCGCCTCGAAGCAAACGACGTGCTCTTCATCGATGAGATCCACAGGCTCCCCGTCGCGGTCGAGGAGTTCATCTACCCCGCGATGGAGGATTTCCGGATCGACGTGACGATCGATTCGGGCCTGCACGCGCAGACCGTGCAGATCAAGTGCAAGCCCTTTACGCTCATCGGCGCGACGACAAGGGCTGGGCTTCTCAGCTCGCCGCTGCGCTCGCGGTTCGGGCTCGTGCACCATCTGCGGTACTACGACGGGTCGGACCTGCTCCGGATCCTGATGCGTTCGAGCGGGATTCTTGGGATGGCCCAGCCGCCGGAGATCGCGATGTCGCTCATCGCCGAGCGGAGCCGGGGCACGCCTCGGATCGCCAACAGGCTTCTTCGTCGTGTGCGCGACTTCGCGGATGTGCGCGCGGGCGGCAAGGTGAGCGAGGACGTCGTTGAATCGGCGCTCAAGCTCGAAGGCATCGACGAGCTGGGCCTCGACGAGCTCGACCGCGCGTACCTGGGCACGATCGCCTCGACCTACGCGGGCGGGCCGGTCGGGCTCGAGGCGGTCGCGGCGACGATGAACCAGGACGTTGGCACACTCGAGGACGTGGTCGAACCCTTCCTGCTCCAGAACGGCTTTCTTGCCCGGACCCGGCGCGGGCGGATGCTCACCAGGGCCGCGGCCGATCACCTCGGCGTGAGCGCACCGATCGCCAGCGAGGCGGACGCGCTTTTCGACTGAGCGGGCGGGTTACTTCTTCGAGGCGGCGGGCTGAAGGATGGCGGCAGTCTCGTCGTCGAGGAAGAGGAAGCAGCCGCAGTTGGAGCAGTTGGTGAGCTTGCCACGCAGGAGCTGGCTGAGCAGCTCGATGGGCAGCGACATCATGCAGCTGGCGCAGTTGATCTCGTGGCGGCGTTTGTCGATCACCTCGATGCCCGCCATCGCGTCCTCGTCCCGGTCTTCGAGCAGACGCTCGAGCTCGGCAAGGATCCGCGGCTCGACCTCGGAGGCGAGCTTGTCGCGCTCGGCCTGGATCTCTTTGACGCGGTCCTTGATCTCGTCGTGGCGCGTGTTGCGGTCCTGCTTGGCAACGTCGCGAACACGGGTGCGCTCGGTCTTGGTCTCGGACGAGCGATCGATCTCGGTCTTGATCGCCTCGGCCTTCTCGAATAGGCCCAGGGCTTCTTCCTCGGCGCGACCCCGCTCGATCTTGAGCGCGTTGATCTCGACGAGGAACGCCTGGTATTCCTTGTTCGTGCGAGCGACGTTCATCTCCTCGCGGAGCTTCTCGATGCGGGCATCGATCCGGGCGACCTCGTCTTCGCTTTCTTTGGTGGAGGCTTCGAGCTGGCGGAGCTGGGATGAGAGCGAGCCGTGCTGCTGATCGATGGTGACGAGGTGCCGTTCCTGATCGGCGAGGAAGCGTTCGGCGGCGTTCAGTCTGGACTGGAGTCCCCGGAGTTTTCGTTCCGCCTGATACACGGCCCAAAGCTTCTTGGATTCGTTCATCCGCTCACTGCCCTCCGCGTTGCCCGAGTCATTCTAGCACCTCCGATGCGTACTTGTCAGGATTGCATCACGGGGTTTCCAGCATCGCGATCGCTCGCAGAGTCCAGAATGCGAACGGACCCACGAGCAGGAGCGAATCGAGCACATCGAGCCAGCCACCGAATCCCGGCAGCGAATTGCTCGAATCCTTCTTGCCCGCGTCGCGTTTGAAGAGGCTCGCGGTGAGATCGCCCAGCTGGCCCAGGGCGCCCATGACAAGCCCCATCGCCGCGACGACCACGAGTGAAATCGATGGGCGATCGGGCGTATACCCCAGGAGCCAGTACCCGAGGATCGCGATGCCCATCGACATCACGAGGCCACCGAAGAGGCCCTCCCACGTCTTGCCGGGGCTGAGCCAGGGGATGAGCTTGTGCTTGCCGAGCGCCCGACCCGTGAAATAGGCACCGATATCGCACGACTTGGTGACGAGCACGAGCCAGAGCACGAGCCACGCGGACTGCTCGATGCGGAGCATGAGCCAGAACGAGCCCTGCACGCCCAGATACACGAAGATCAGCATCACGCCGCCGGCGGCCGCCATGACGCCCTGGACCGTCTTGTGCCTGACATGGACCAGGAGCGAGAGGACCATCACGAGGATCGCGAGTGTTCCAAGCGCCCTTGGCTCATCGGCCCAGAACGCGGTCCCGAGGAGTCCGACCAGCCCCGCCAGGACCGCCACGGGTGTGACGACCAGGACCTTGTTGGCGCGCAGGATGCGGGCGAGCTCCCAGCACGCCATGGTGATGACGCAGGCGATCAGTGTGCCGAACGCGATGCCCACGCGCTGGGTGCGCGCTTCGATCACATCATCGAGCCAGACCACCAGGAAGGCGGTGAGGACCATGATGGGACCGAGGATGAGGCGTTGGCGGAGCATGGGCTGGGAGTTTACGGCTTCTTGAGCCCGCCGAAGCGGCGATCACGCCGGGCGTAAGCACGGACGGCCTCGTGGAGAGACGATTCATCGAACTCGGGCCAGAGTGTCTGGGTGACATAGAGCTCGGCGTAGCTGATCTGCCAGAGAAGGTAGTTGCTCACCCGGAGTTCGCCCGCAGTGCGGATCAGAAGGTCGGGGTCGGGCATGCCTGCTGTATACAGGCGGCTGGCAATGTGGTCCGGGGTGATCTCGTCGGGCTCGATCAGGCCCGCCCTGGCTTCGGCCGCGATTCGGCGCACGGCGGCGGTGATCTCCTCGCGCGAGCCGTAGTTGATCGCCAGACAGAGCGTGGGCCCGGGCTTGGTGGCTTTATGGGTCTCCTCTACGAGCATGTCGAGGGCGGCGAGCACGGAATCGGGCAAGCCCTCGCGGCTTCCGATCACGCGGACGCGGATGCTGTGCTCGAGGAGTTCGGGGAGCTGGCTCTTGCAGTAGAGCTCGCAGAGGGTCATGAGATCGTCGATCTCGGCCTTGGGGCGTTTCCAGTTCTCGGTGCTGAAGGAGTAGAGCGTGACGTACTCGATGCCGAGCCGACCGGCTTGGGCCACGACCTTGCGCACGGATTTGGCGCCGGCCTGATGCCCCATCTGGCGGGGCATGCCCCTCGCCGTGGCCCAGCGGCAGTTGCCGTCCATGATGACCGCGATGTGGCGGGGCAACTTTCCAGGGTGAACGTCCGGGAGCTTGCCGAGCGGGTCGGCGTCGGGGAGAACTGATTTGATCCGGCCCAGCGCCTCACGCACCTGCGGATCATTGGGATCGATCAGGATCGAGGCTGAGTCTGGACGTGAATCACCCAACGGAACCGACTCCCTGGGGCTGATGGGCCATGATGGTCTGCTCGCGGTCGGGCCCGACCCCGATCATGGTGATCGGCACGCCGACCGATTCTTCGATACGCGCGACATACGCCCGGGCCTGCTCGGGCAGATCCGCGACGGATCGAGCCCCGCTCAGGTCCTCGGCAAAGCCGGGGAGGGTCTCATAGACCGGTGTGACGGCGTCGAGCGTGCAGGCATCGGGCGGGAAATCGGTGCGTTCCTTGCCGTTGATCTGATAGGCGGTGCAGACCTTGATCTCGTCGAGCCCGCCCAGGACATCCAGGAGTGTGAGCGCGATCTCGGTGACCCCGTTGAGTCGCGCCGAGTAGCGGAGCGCGACGAGATCAAGCCAGCCGATGCGGCGGGGTCTGCCGGTGGTGGTGCCGTACTCGCGTCCGCGCTCGCGGATGCGGTCCCCGATGTCGTCCTTGAGCTCGGTGGGCATGGGCCCGGCGCCGACGCGGGTCTGGTAAGCCTTGGCGATGCCCACGATTCGTCCGACCCACTGCGCGGGGACGCCCGAGCCCGGGGCGATCCCGAGGGCGCTGGCGCTCGAACTCGTGACGTAGGGGTATGTGCCGTGGTCGACATCGAGAAGCGTGGCGTTGGCGCCCTCGAAGAGGAGCCGATCGCCGGCTTCGAGGTGGCGGTGCAGGAGTTCGGTGGTGTCGACGATCCGCTCGCGGAGCCGCTCGCCCCAGCCGAGGGCGGTTTCGATGAGGCGTTCCTCGTCGAGCGCATCGGTGACCTCGGGAGCCCAGCGTTCGAGGACGGGGCGTTTGAACGCAAGGGCGGCCTGGATGCGCTGGCGGAGCCAGTCCGGACGGAGCAGATCGCCCATGCGGACGGCGGAGCTGCGCTGGACCTTTTCGGCGTACGCGGGCCCGATGCCGCGCCCAGTTGTGCCCACCGCGGCAATCCCGAGGCTCTCGGCGAGCGCCCGCTCCCGGGCGGCGTCTTCGGCCTTGTGGTAGGGCATGACCACGTGCGCCCGATCTGAGACGAGCACCTGGGAGCATTCGATGCCCCGCTCGGTGAGCGTGGCGAGCTCCTTCAGGAGCTGCTCAGGATCGACGACGACGCCGTTGCCGATGACGGATGTGCACCCTGGACGGAGGACGCCCGAGGGGACGAGGTGGAGGGCGAACCGCTGACCCGCCACGACGACGGAGTGGCCCGCGTTGGCGCCGCCGTTGTATCGGACGATGGCCGCGTGCCCGGGGGCGAGGATGTCGACGACCTTGCCCTTTCCCTCGTCGCCCCACTGGAGGCCGACGACCGCGGAGCAACTCGGTTGAATGGGTGGTGTGTTCACCCGTGATTGTTGCGTGCCGGCTTGCAGGGGCCAGTTTCGTCCGAGAACTTCATAACTGCGTCAGTATGGCTCGGTTTCGGGCCCCCGCGATGAAGGCCCCTCATCGAGCATCCGATAGGGATTCGGGGGAGGCCCGGAATGTCGCAGACTGTCCGCATCATGTGCCCGAATCTGTCGTGCCGGAAGCTCCTTGCGGTGCCCGAATCGGCCCGCTCGAAGACGGTTCGCTGCAAGGCGTGCCACACGGCGATCCGGGTCCCCGACGCACCCCCAGCCCAACCCCAGCAGGCCCCCGAGCCGCCCCACCAGAAATCGGCTTAACCGATTCCCATCAGGAACCGAAGACCGACCCCGGTCTCATCAGAGATTGGGCTGGTCGTCTTCTTCGTCGTCGAAATCGAAGTCGAAATCGATCATGCTGCTGTCGTCGGACGCCATGTCCATGTCGAGGTCGGAATCGTCGGCGCCGCCCGCAAGAGCGGCGGCGGCCTTTGCCGCGCCGCCCGACAAACCCGCGTGTTTCTTGGGTTTGACGGCGACGGTCCCCTCGGCGAAGAGGGCTTTCAGATCGAGGTCGGAGGGCTCGCCGTCGATCATGAAGGCGAACACCGCCGGTCCGACGGCGATCAGATCACCCGAGTTGAGCTCGGCTTCCTCGATGCGCTGCTTGTTGACGTAGGTGCCATTGCTTGAGCCCAGATCCCGGAGGGTGACCTTGCCATCCTCGACGATGAACTCGCAGTGCTGCCGCGAAACGCTGGGGAGCGGGATGCGGAGCTCGCAGTCGGACTCTCGGCCGACGACGACGCGGGGCTTGCGAAGGACGATCTCCTGGGAGGTGCCGTCCTCTTTGACGATGAGCAGGGTTGCGTCCACGGGCGGTCTATCCTCGGGGAGCATCGGTCGATGGCGGGGCGCGCGAGCCGCTCGCGCCGATCGGACAACCCCCGCTGTGCGTGTCCACCTTGCCTGACGATACCGCAACCAGCCCGATCCGGCAACGCCCGTTTGTGTCGGCCCGGGGTCCGATCTTCGAGGCCTCGACCTTGCGGGACGCCGCGCGGGCACGCTCGCTCTACATCCATGTGCCGTTCTGCTCGCACAAGTGCCACTACTGCGACTTCTACAGCTTTGTGGATTCGCGCAATCGCCAACCGGTGTTCGCAGCACGTTTGGAGCGGGAATTGGCCGCGCTCAGCGTCGCGGCGGGCCCGATTGAGACGATTTTCGTGGGCGGTGGCACACCGAGCCTTCTCGAAGTGCCCCACTGGGAGCGGATCCTGCGGACACTGGGCGGAGCGTTTGATCTCTCGGCGATCCGATCGGGGCGGGGCGAGTTCACGGTCGAGTGCAACCCGGAGAGCGTGACGCCCGAGCTCATGGCAGTGCTCCGCGCGGGGGGCGTGACGCGCGTCAGCATGGGGGCGCAGAGCTTCCAGAGCGCGCACCTGAAGACCCTCGAACGCCTGCACGACCCCGAGCGCGTGCCGAGGGCGGTTGAGGTCGTGCGCGACTCGGGGATCGATCGCGTGTCGCTCGATCTGATTTTCGCGATTCCGGGTCAGTCGCTGGAGGATCTTGGCCGGGATCTGGACGCGGCGCTGGCGCTCCCGATCGAGCACGTCTCGTGCTACGAGCTGACGTACGAGCCCAACACAGCGATGACCAAACGCCTGGAGTTCGGCGAATTCGAGCGTTGCCCGGAGGAGCTCGAGATCGAGATGTTCGAGCTGGTCGGCGAGCGGACAAAGCAGGCGGGTTTCGAGCGGTACGAGGTCAGCAACTACGCCCGCCCCGGCGCGGAGTGTCGGCACAACATGGCGTACTGGCGGCAGGAGCACTGGCTCGCCGCGGGGCCTTCCGCCTCCGCGCACGTCGCCGGGCATCGGTACAAGAACGTGCCCAGGCTCGAGAGCTATCTCACGGGCGACGACGCGGGGTTCGCTGAGATCGTGGACCTTGAGGGCCCCGACTCGGTCCGGCTGATCCAGGAGAAGATCATGACCGGGCTTCGGCTGAGCGAGGGCGTGGACGGGGAGATGCTCATCGCGGAGCTTGCGATCCAGGACCCGGAGGCGGCGTCCCGGCTCGATCACGAGGCGGCGATGCAGGTGCACCTCGGGCGGATGACGCGGAGCGCGGAGCGATGGACGCTGACGAGCGAGGGGCTACTTCTCGCCGACGGGATCGCCGGGAGCCTCATGAGCGTCGTCACCGGTTGAGGGGCGCTGCGAGTCGAAGACACCCGGCTTGGCCATGCCGAGCTGGCGCAGGACTCGGGCGATGTCGCGCGGGCAGCGTGAGTGGACGTCGACCTCTTCGCCCGTGACCGGGTGCGGGAGCGCGATCCGGTGGGCGTGGAGCATAAGCCTGGGCGCTGCGGCTCGTGAGGCGCGGGGGCCGTAGAAACGGTCGCCAAGGATCGAGCACCCGATCGAGTCAAGGTGGACGCGGACCTGGTGAAGCCTGCCGGTGATGGCTCGGCACTCGAGGAATGCGCCGCTGCCCGAGTGCTGCAGGACTCGGTAGGCGGTCATGGAAGGCTTGCCGCGTGAGGCGATCTTGGCGAGCTTGACGCGGGCGTAGTGGGCTTTGACGCCCTCGATCCACTGGTCGTCACGCTTGGCGAAGTGCTCCTCGATGGGCCGGTTGATGACGCCCTTGGGTTGGTTTGGCGTGGATCGCGTGACAGCCCAGTAGAACTTGCGGACGAGTTTGGCTCTGAATGCGTCGCGCATGGCTTCCCACGCGCTGGGCGTCAGCGCCACCAGGATGAGCCCGCTGGCGTCGCGGTCGAGGCGTTGGAGGAGGCCGTAGTCGCGGTCGGCGCCGATGTTCTGGAGCGTGTGCCCGTATCGGGCGAAGAGGCCGTTGAGGAGCGAGTCGTACTCGTGGCCCTTGCCGGGGGTCGTGACGAGCCCGGGTGGTTTTTCGACAACGGCCAGATGCTCGTCCTCGTAGTGGACCTTGAAGCCGACGCGCTCGTTGGGCTCGTGTGTGAGGTTCATGCGCGGCCCTTGATGCCGATCGAGGCCTGCTCGTCGAGATACCAGCGGAGCGAGCCGCCCACTGGCTGGAGTTGTCCGATGGGTTTGCCGCCGGTTCTTTTCATGGCGAGTTCGAGTCCGGGCTGCTTTTGGGCGCCTGTCGCGACAACGGCGATCAGACGTGCCGCGTTGATGACGCGCATCGAGAGTGAGAGCGAACGCGGGTGGTTTGAGTTGGTGAGGTGCGCGAGCCGGTCTTCGTGATCGGGCACGGGCGCTGAGCCGGGGTAGCCCGCGGTCGAGCCGTCCGGACCGAGACCCAGGAGCACGTAGTCGAGTCGGTCGTGGCCCTTCTCGCGCCAGCCCAGGTGCTCGCGGAGCTGTTTGGCGTAGGCCTGGTCGGCGTCGTTCCGGGCGGCGTCCATCGGGTGGAACTGGTCGCGGGGGACGTCGCCGTGAACGACGAGGATGTCGCGGATGAGCTCGGCGGCCTCGTGTTTGGGCGTATCGCTCACGAGCCAGATGTGCGTGCGTTTCCAGGGCATGTCGCGGTAGGCGGGGTCGAGCATGAGCGTGCGGTAGAGCGGCACGGGGGACTCGCCCCCGGGGAGGGCGATGTGGAAGTCGCCGAAGGTGCGGACGCAGTTGACGGCGTGGATGAAGAAATCCGCGGCGAGTGCGTCGGCGGTCTCGGAGGGGCTTGGGCGCACGATGACCGTGCCGGGCAGGTCCGGGGTAGGCGCTTCGGGCTCGAGTTCGTAGATGTCCGTCACGGGTGCATTGTGTCACATCGAACCCGACAAGGCCAGCCGGGACGTAGGATCGCCCGATGAGGAGCACGCTTCGGATCATCGACGCCAACGCCAACCGGGCCCGGGAGGCGATCAGGCTTCTGGAGGATCTGGCGCGTTTTTCGCTCGATGATGCGGCCCTTTCGGCGCGGGCGAAATCGATCCGGCACGGGCTCACGGCAGCGCTGACCGCCTCTGTCGGCCCCAAAGCACTCCTGGTCGCCGAGCGGGACACGCCGGGCGATGTCGGGACCTCGATCTCTGTTTCAAGCGAGTTCGAGCGTGCGTGTGCATTGGAGCTCGCCTCCGCTGCGGGCTCCAGGCTCGGTGAGGCGCTCCGCGCGATCGAGGAGTGCCTGAAACTCGAAGCCCCGACGCATTCGACGGATATCGAGCGGTTGCGCTACGAGGCGTACGAGCTCGAACGGCTGCTGCTTCCAAGGCTCGCCAGGCCCGATCCGCGGCTTTGTGTCTGTGTGCTGCTCACCGGATCGCTCTGCACGCACCATCCCTGGCAGCGCGTGGCTGAGCTCGCGATCGCCGGCGGCGCGGACGGGATCCAGCTCCGCGAGAAGGAACTGACGGACCGAGAGCTGCTTGATCGGGCGAGGTGGCTCGTCGAGCGGACGCGGGGGACGGGTGTGCGGGTGATCGTCAACGATCGGGCGGACATCGCGGCGCTGGCGGAAGCCGACGGCGTGCATCTTGGGCAGGGCGACCTGCGGGTCGCCGATGCCCGGCGGATCGTGGGCGGGCATCGGCTCGTCGGGGTTTCGACATCGAACCTCGAACAGGCCCGTCGGGCGTTCGCCGAGGGCGCGGACATGATCGGGGTCGGACCGATCTTCGCGAGTTCGACCAAGCCCAGGCCGGGGATCGCGGGCCTTGACCTGATCCGGGCGATCGCGAGCGACCCCGAGCTTGCGGGCAGGCCCTATTTGGCGATCAGCGGGATCGGGCCCAAAGAGGCGGCCGAGTTGGCGGCAGTCGGCTGCCGGGGTTTGGCGGTGTCGTCAGCGGTGTGCTCGGCGGCGGATCCGGAGAAAGCCGTCCGGGAAATCGTTTCGGCGCTCAGCGCCCCCGCTCTCGACTAGGTTCTGTTTGATAGATCGTTCTTCGTGCCACTGACCTGGTCTTCCAGGTCAGTGCGTGGGAGACACCGACCCCGAAGACGGGGTCGGTGGCACGGAAAGTCGTGCGGTCCGGATCCGTCAAACAGAACCTAGCATGGGTCCATGTTCAAGCAGCGCACACTGTCCAACGGCCTGACCATCATCGCCGAGCCTGATCCGGGCGCCCACAGCGCCGCGGCGGGGTTCTTCGTCAAGACCGGCGCCCGGGACGAGCCGACGCCCCTGATGGGCGTGAGCCACTTCCTTGAGCACATGATGTTCAAGGGCACGCCGACGCGCTCGGCGGCCCAGCTCAACCAGGCGTTCGATGACATCGGCGCCCGCAACAACGCGTACACATCGCACGAAGTGACCTGCTTCTACGCGCACGTGCTCCCCGAGTTTGCGAGCGTGGCGACCGAACTTCTCGGCGACATGCTCCGCCCGGCGCTCCGGCAGGACGATTTCGACACCGAGAAGGGCGTCATCCTCGAAGAGATCGCGATGTACAAGGACAACCCCTTCTGGGTTCTGTACGAGGACGTCGCGGCCAAGCGGTTCGGGGATCATCCCCTTGGGCACCGGGTGCTGGGCACAGACGAATCGATCAAGGCGCTCACGCGCGACCAGATGCAGGGCTACTTCGATGAGCGGTACTCGGCGGACAACACCGTCGTCTCGCTCGCGGGGAACATCGACTTCGAACGCGAGTGCGACCAGATCGAGAAACTCTGCGGCTCGTGGCAATCGACGGGCGTCACGCGGGACAGCACACCCCCCACGACCCTCGAGAAACGGATCGATCTCACCGACGACCGGTTCGGGCGGGCTTACATGCTGCTCTTGACACCCGCGCCCTCGGCGCAGGACGAGCGGCGTTACGCGGCGACGCTTCTGACGCAGATCCTGGGCGCGGCGGACAATAGCCGGCTCCACTGGGCCCTGATCGAGAACGGGCTCGCCGAGGAGGCGCAGGCGGCGTACGAGGGCCACGACGGGGTGGGCGAGTACCTGATCTACGCCTCGGGCGATCCGGACCGGATCGAGGAGATCGAGCGGGTCGCCGACCGGGAGATCCGGGGGCTGATGGATTCGCTCACGCAGGACGACCTGGACCGGCTCGCGGGGAAGTTCGCCACGAGCTTTACGATCGGCGCGGAAAGGCCGGCTGATCGGATGCAGAGGCTCGGGCGGCGGTGGACGCTGCTGGGCGAGTACCGCACGCTCGACGAGGAGCTCGAGCGGATCCGCTCGGTGACGCTGAAGGATCTGCGCGAGGTGTACGAGGCGTACCCGTTTACGCCCCGGACGGTGGGCGTGCTCAGGCCGCCTTCTTCGGCGTGAAGACCTTGATGCAGTTCCCGCCGCTCTGCGCCGAGGCCTTCATGGCCCGTGCGGCGGCCGCGGTGAGCTGCTCGACGCGCTCGTAGACGGAAGCGGTCGTGTGGTCGTAGTAGGCGATACCGACGTGCGTCTTGCCCGTGATCTGCCAGTCGGCGCAGGCCTGCTCGAACTCGACGCGGAAGGACTCGGCGGTGCGTGTGACCACGACGCGTGAGCTGCTCGGAACGAGCACGGCGAAGGACTCGTTCTCGAGACGGCCGAGGAAGCCGCCGCTGTCACCGAAGTGCTTGCGGAGCATCGCGGTGGAGCCGGAGATGAGCTTGCGGAGTTCGAGCGGGCGTCTGGGTGTGTCGGTCGCTTCGCGTTCGAAGCTGATCCGGACGAGTGTCAGCGCGTCGTTGGCGGCGACGGCCTGATTAAATGAGCGGTTGAGAACGGCTTCGAAAGCCGCAGCGTTGAGAAGCCCGGTTTCCTGGTCGAATTTGGGTGAGTCCAGGACGAGGTCGTCGAGGCCTTCGCCGCCGCTGGGCGTTGCGGGCGATTCGATCGCCAGTCGAAGCGCCTGGTCTCGGGCGTCCTTGACGAGCTGATCGGTATCTGGAATGTGTCCCGGATCGACATCAAAGAGCTTGGCCATTTCTTTGGTGCCGGTGGTGACTTCTTTGAAGATCGAATCGGCCTGCTCGTCGGTGAGGCTGAACCATTCCTTGCAGCGTTTGTAGTAGCGGCGCATGATGGGTTGCTTGTCTTCGGACGTCAGCGCATCGGCGACGATATTGCCGAGCCCGACGGCGCGAACGAGCAACCCGAGATCGCCGCTCGGGCCGGCGCTGGGGCGCTCGTGGTACTTGACGGGCTGGATGAGCTCCTCGGGGAGTTTCCACCGTGAAGCCATCATCGCGCCGATGTCGGGGTGCTGGAGCTCGAACTCGGCGAGCTCGAACCCGGCGAGCTTGCGGTGATCGCCGCTGGTTTGCTCGAGGATGCGGACATAGCGATCGCCGAGGGTCTCGTACATCGCGACCATACCGACGTCCTGGAGCAGACCGCCCAGGAAGGCTTCGTCCTGGAACTCGGGGCAGGCGACCTTGGCGATGGAGCGAGAAGCGACGCCTGTAAAGAGGCCGCGACGCCAGTACTCGTTGTGATCGAAGCCCTTTTTGTCCTTGAGGTCGATGCTGGAGACGAGGGAGAACCCGAGCGTCAGGCTTTTGACGGTCGAGAGCCCAAGCACGACGATGGCCTGGCGGATGGTGCCGCACTTCTTGCGGAGGCCGTAGTAGCTTGAGTTGACGGTTTTGAGGACTTTGGCGGAGAGGCCCTGATCGTTCTGGATCGTCGCGGCGAGCTTGTCCATCTCGACGTTGACGTCACGGGTCAGCTCGATGACCTCGAGCGCGACCGCTGGCAGACTCGGCAGCGTCGGGCAACTGAGAACTTCTTCGAGCAGATCGTGGTCCATTGCACCTCCGGCGGGCCGTTGTCGGCGCCGGCTCCCCTGTTTCTTTGCATGTCCACAGAGGTTGTCGTCACACCGATTTCGGGACTTCAGGCTCGATGGGCTTTATTCACGCAGAGAAAGCGGTTTGGGCGTTGTTTCGCCGAAGAGAAGCCGGAGTGAATTGAGTTCTCGCTCCACAAGTTCCCGGACGTACCAGGCCAGGAGCCTCCCGACACGTTCGGATTGTTCGATATCGAGACCTTCGGCGTGTCCTTGGCGCGCCAGGACTTTGAGCGACTCGGCGGTCGAATCCAGGACCGCCCAGGCCGAGGCGTTGCGGGCGAGATGATCGGCCCGGACGAGCGAGCCGAGCGTGGGCGAGAACGCGAGTACGCCGGTGAGGTCGCCCTCGAGGCTTGGCTGGTAGCCCGTGTCGCCGAGCAGCTTCCAGAGGTAGGTCGTCACGGCGATCTGCCAGGGTTTGTCGCTGGCTCGCGCCAGAAGAGCGGACAACGCGTCGAAGAGCTGCGGGTGCGGCTCGCCCTCGGGGAGGATGTTGAGCGCGACCTCGAGCGCGAACATCGCGGCGTAGTAGCCGGGCAGATCCGCACGCGAGGCACGGTTCGTCTCGCGGAGATCCCATCCGGCGAGCGTGGCCAGGCCCGATGACGTCTTTGGAACGATGACGGCTTCGCCGAGGGTCCCGATTTCGAGCCCGCCGCTGAAGCGCGGGTCGGGGCGGCGGGTGCCCTTGCCCAAAACGCGGACAAGCCCGAGTCGGCGGCACAGGAGAGCCGCGGTCTGGCTCGTTTCGGAGAAGTCCCACTGACGGAGACAGATCGCGATATCGACCTCGGCATCCACGGCGGCCCTACCCTAGACCTTCTGAGCCCTGCCCCGGAGCCGACCGACGATGCACTTTAGATTGATCGACCGCGTTCTCGAACGCACCGAGAGCCGGGCGGTGGCGACCAAGCTGGTCAGCAACAGCGAGGAGTACCTCCAGGACCACTTCCCGACGTTCCCGGTGCTCCCCGGGGTCTTCATGCTCGAGGCGATGGTTCAGACCGCCCGCGAGTTCGATCGGCCCGGAATCGACAGGCTCGTTCTGGGGCGCGTCCGGGCGCTCAAGTACGGCTCGTTCGTTCGCCCGGGGGACGTTATGACCACGGAAGTCACGCTCGTGGGGCAACTTGAGGATGGGAGCCTCGACGTCAAGGGCAAGGCCACCGTTCGATCGGCCTCGGGCGAGGGAGAGCCCGCGACGGCCTGCTCGGGGCGGTTCACACTCAGACCTGTGCGGCTTTCCCCGGCTTCGATTGGGCCCGATGCGGGCCGATCTGTGACAGAGGCCCCGGCCCGCAGCTAGACTCGTTCTCTCTCCGCAAGACATGAGGCATGAGCAGATGACACACGACGAGATTTTCACCAAGGTCCGGGATGTGCTGGTCGATGCCCTGGCGGTCGATGAGGACGAGGTCACCCCCGAGGCGACGCTCACGAGCGACCTGGGGGCCGAGTCGATCGACTTCTTGGACATCGTCTTCAAGCTGGAGCAGAACTTCGGCTTCAAGATCGACCAGGGCGAGCTCTTCCCCGACAACGTCACGCAGGACCCCGAGTTCGTGCAGAACGGGCGTGTGACGGCTGCGGGCATGCAGCGCCTCAAGGAACGCCTGCCGCACGCGGACTTCTCGAAGCTCGAAGCCAACCCGGACGTGACCAAGGTGGGCCAGATCTTCACGGTCGGGGCGCTGGTCAACTTTGTCGAGCGGAAGCTCGGCCACTAAGGCCTGATTCGTGCGCTGGATGTGGATCGACAGAGTGATCGAGCTTGAGCCCCGTCGGCGGATGGTGGCGATCAAAAACGTTTCGCTCGCCGAGGAACATCTGCACGATCACTTCGCGGCGACGGATGCGCTCCCGGCGCTCCCAATCATGCCGGCGTCGCTCATGATCGAGGGCATGGCGCAGACGGCGGGCGTGCTCGTCGGGCACGCCGAGGGATTCAAGGAAAAAGTCGTGCTCGCCAAGGTGTCGGAGGCGACGATCGACGCGGATGTGGGCCCGGGGATGACGATCCGGTACACCGCAGAGATCACGCATATCGACGAGCAGGGCGCGGCGACCAGAGGCACGATCGAGGTGCTCGACCACGCTGACGCCGACAAGGGCTACCAGCGGATCGGGACGGTCGATCTGATGTTCTCGCACCTCGACAACAACCGATCCGGGCTCGAATTCCCCGAGCACAACTTCGTCTTCGGCGACAGCTTCAAGACGCTCCTGCGGACGAGCGGGATCGAGATTCCCGGCTGAGTCAGCTGGCGACGTAGACGAGCATCAGCTCGGGGATCATCATCAGCGCGACCGCGACGGGCAGGACGCTGATCGCGACACCCGCGGTGGCGAGGCGACGCCCCGAGGCGAGCTGCTTGGTGCCCACGTACTCCATGATGAGCACGAAGAGGCCGATCAGGGCGAACTTGTAGACGGACATGCCCAGCGTGCCGGCCTGGTCAAAGACCCGGGCGGCGAGGGGGTTGGCCTCGACGCCCCCGAGGGTCAGGATGGTGTGCGTGAGCATGACGTCGAGCGAGGCGAGAAAGAGCAGCAGCATCTCCCAGCCCGGGTAGAGCACCTGATGTCGGAACACCGTACGCACAGCCATGCCATGCCTCCTGGGCAAACGCTCACCCACGATCCAAGAGTGAGATACCGGGGGAGTGTGCGGGCTGTTCCTGAAGACACCGGGATTGCTGGGTGAAGGATGGTTCATTCCCCCGTCTTGTGTACGAGATGGAGAAGAAATTCAAAGGAGGGGAGCACGGCCGGCACGGCCGTGGCATAGAGATTGAGATTGAGATTGAGATTGAGATTGAGAGAGAGAGAGAGAGAGAGAGAGAGAGAGAGAGAGTCAGGAGCCGAGCTTCTCGCGGACGAGGCGGTCGAAGAGCTGCACGGGCGCGGCCTTGCCGGTCCAGAGCTCGAACTGCGCAGCGGCTTGACGCACGAACATCTCCACGCCGTCGATCGTGCGGAAGCCGTGCTCCTTGGCGGCTTTGAGCATGGGCGTCTCGATGGGGTTGTAGACGGTGTCGAAGAAGACCGTATCGGGCGAGAGCTTGCCGGCGAGATCGTGGACGGGGATGGAGAGACCTTCGGGGTCGGGGCCGCCGGTCATGCCGACGGGGGTGCAGTTGATGTAGGCGTTGGCATCACTAGAAAGAAGTTTGCCAATATCACAAGCTGCAACTCGTGGAGGTACATTGATACCTCTATATATGACGGAATTCACCCGATCGACGAGACTTTCAGAGCGTGAAAATGTTCTCGAAAAAACGAAGACCTTTGCTGAAACGGAAGCAAACATGTAGGCCGCCGCGCTGGCAACACCCCCTGCACCAACAATTGCGAATTTTGAATCCCTCGCTTCACCAATCAGATCAGCAACGAGTTTCCAAATCGCAGGGGCATCAGTATTGGTTTGCTGTATGTACTTGAGGCTTTCTTCCGCATGCCACCGAACTGTCAGCGTGTTGCACGCTCCAATATCTATAACCTCTGAGTCGGGTTCGGCAAATGCGACACCGCCAACGTCCTCTGAGGCAATTTCCTTGAACGGGATAGTAATACTTGCTCCAAAGCATCCAAGTTCCTGAGAGCCAAACAGTTCACCTGTCGATGTCATGAAGCTCGATCGGGTCAATTCTTGATCGGTGGGATCAGCAGCTACCGGCATCGGCAGATACACCCCGTCGTGCCCCACCGCTTCGAAGCCGGCGTTGTGGATGAGCGGGCTCATGGAGTGGGCGACGGGCCAGCCGATGACGCCGTAGAGCTTGGTGTCCTTGCCGATCGCGCGGAATCGGTACATGCCGAGAAGGTCGGCGATGGTGGGCTGGCCCGGCGCGGTGGCGGCCTCGTCCCGCAGGCTCGCGAACGTCAGGAACCCTCCGAACTTGGGCGCCAAAACCCGGCTCATGAGCCCGAACTCGCCCATGCCAAGGCCGATCGTGGGCTTTGGGGCGCCCGTCAGGATCTCGAAGATTTCAAGGTTGTCGCGGATGCTGCGGGCGCGGAAGGCGAACTTGACGACGCTGGCGGCGGGCTCGGCCCAGGCCTCGGACAGACGGCGCATGAGGTCCTTGGGCCTCCCGTCGAAGTCGTGCATCGAGAGGATGAGGCGCGTGCGGACGTCACGTTCTTGCTTGGGGTGGTCGACGCAGAGGTTGATCTTCTGGCGGATGTTGGCGGACTTCTGGTAGCAGGCCAGCTCGAAGTCGAGGTAGGCGGGCGGGTGGTCGGTGTTGATGCAGAGTTTTTCGAGCAGGCTGACGCGGTCGGCCTCGTCGCCGTCGTAGTCGCCGCCCTCGGTGGCGCTGCGGCAGGTGAGGATGACGGGCAGCGGGCACTCGGCGATGAGGCGTTTGAGTTCGTTCAGGCGGAGTGTGTCTTCCGAGTCGCCCTCGGAGCCGGGGAAGTAGCTGTCGATCCGCAGTTCGACGATGTCCGCACCGAGCAGTTTCGCCTGGTTCGCGTCGGCGAGGGCGGCATCGATCTCAAGCACCGTGATGGGGACGCAGACGAGTGTGATCACAGCTGCTCCAGGCGCTTGGCGGTTTCCTGCTCGATCAACGCGTCGAACATCGGCTGGAGATCGGCTTCGACGACGATCTTGGTGGTCTGGAATTTCTGGGCGAGCCTCTGATCGGCGACGATGTTGTCCTGGTAGCGGTAGACGCGGATTTTCTCGCTCCGGCCGCCCGTGCCGATCTGGCCTTTGCGCTCGGCCGCCCGCTCGGCGGCCTGTCGTTCGCGTTCGATCTCGTAGAGCCGGGCCCGCAGGAGCCGGCGGGCTTTGTCGCGATTCTGCGCCTGGCTCTTGGATTCCTGCATCCGCACCTCGATGCCGGTGGGCTTGTGGATCAGGTGCACGGCGGTGGCGACCTTGTTGACGTTCTGTCCACCGGGGCCCTGTGAGGTCGTCACGTGCTCGGTCACGTCGCTGGCCCAATCGATCGCGACCTCGACCTCGGTCGGTTCCGGGAGCGTGGCGACGGTGGCTGTCGAGGTGTGGACGCGGCCCTGGGTCTCGGTCTCGGGGACGCGTTTGACGGAGTGCACGCCCGCCTCGAAGCCGAGCTCGACGAAGACGCCCTCGCCCTTGACGTTGATCACGGCGTGGCGGATGCCCCCCACCGACGGGTCGGCGGTCAGGTCCATCTCTTCGAACGACCAGCCTTTCTTGGCGGCGTACTTGGCGTACATGTTCAGGAGGTCGCGGCACCAGAGCCCGGCCTCGTCGCCGCCGGTGCCCGCGCGGAGTTCGAGGATGACCGAGCCCACGCGCCGATCGTCGGCGGTGACGAGCGAGGCCTTCACACGCGCGACAAGCTCGGCAGCTTTGGTGAGCAAACCCGGCAGTTCCTCGCGGGCCAATTCGGCGAGCTCGGCGTCGTCGCCGGCGATCGCGGCTTCGAGGTCCTCGGCCTCGGCGCGGAGCCTCGTCAGCTCGCGGTACGAATCCACAATCGGTTCGATGGCGGCGCGTTTGATGGAGAGATCGCGCACCGCGTTGTGGTCGGCCATCACCTCGGGGTCGCCCAGCCTGGCTTCGAGCTCAGCGAACTGGGCGTCCATGCGGGCGAGCTTCTGGGCGATGGCCTCGGGGAGCATGGACTGAAATTGGCTTGCAACCTGACCCATCAACCCACAATACGCCGATCACGGGGTGTCCGCGTATCATCCGCGGCCAATGCGACCCGGGAGTGTCAGGCCAGTACGGTCAGGGGGGGAGTCAGCTTGACGGACGCGATACGAATCAGCGATCTCCACAAGAGCTTCGGGGAGAAGCGGGCGGTCCGGGGGATGGAACTCATCGTCCCGGCGGGATCGCTCCACGGCTTCATCGGGCCCAACGGCGCGGGCAAGACCACGACCATCAGGATGATCATGTCGATCATCTTCCCCGACCGGGGCGAGCTCTCGGTATTGGGCAAGAAGTCGGCCATCGAGAGCAAGGACCGGATCGGCTACCTGCCCGAGGAGCGCGGCGTGTACAAGAAGATGAAGGTCCTGGCCTTCATCAAGTACATGGCCCGGCTCAAGGGCGTGGCGGATGCGGAGCTCCACGGGCGGGCCATGGGCTGGCTTGAAAAGGTCGGGCTCGCCGACGTGGCGGCCAAGAAATGCGAAGAGCTATCCAAGGGCATGCAGCAGAAGGTCCAGTTCATCGCGGCGGTCATCCATAAGCCGGAGCTCTTGATCCTGGACGAGCCCTTCAGCGGGCTGGATCCGGTGAACATGCGGCTCCTGCGCGACCTGATCCGCGAGATCAACGATAGCGGCACGACGATCATCTTCTCGACGCACGTGATGGCGCAGGCCGAGCAGCTCTGCGACAACATCGTCATGATCCACAACGGCCAGAAGGTGCTTGACGACCCGCTGGACAAGATCCGGAGCCGGTTCGATCCGAAGGCGCTCCTGCTGGAACCGATGGACCGCTCGCTCGACGAAGCTCGGCTCACCTCGATCGCCGGCATCAGCGGGGCAATCAAAACGGACTCGGGCTGGGAGATCGAGATCGAAGACGGGTTGCCCCCGAGCGAGGCGATCGCCCGGATCGCGGGGCAGATCGAGACCGCTCGCATCGAGGTGAAGCGGCCCTCGCTCGAGGACATCTTCATTGAGATTGTGCAGGACGAGTCGTACGTGCCGCAGTTTGAGACTCAGGAGGTGGCCTCATGAGCCGGATGCTGCAGATCGCCTGGCGTGAGTTCGCCTCGACCGCGCTGACCAAGGGTTTCATCATCGGCGGGTTCGTCGTGCCCGCGGTGATCCTGGTGATCATGATCACGCTGCTCCCGATCCTGCTCAAGGACGAGGGCCCGGCGATCGAGGGCGAGGTCTCGATCATCGACCAATCGGGGGTGCTGGCGGAGGACATCGCCCGGAGGCTCTCACCCGAGGCGCTCACCGAGGAAACGCAGAGCATCGATATCCCCAAGATCGAGCCGGGCAAGACGCCTTCGCCTCAGGAAACGTCGGACATGCTCGCCAAGGCGATGATGCGTTCGATCCCCAAGCTGACGGTGAGGGAACTCGGTGCTCAGGCGGACCCCGAGGCCGCCAAGGAGCCTCTGCGCGTGGGCACCGCCAACGAGGGCGGCGTGCTGGCGCTCGCGGTGATCGATGCCAAAGCGGTCGTGACCGATGAGACCAGTGAAAGTGGTGTGCCGAGGTTCGGCGCGTACCAGCTCTATGTGAAGCCCAAGCTCAAGGACAGCGTGCAATCGACGATCCGGCGCGCGATCACCGAGTCGATCCGCGAGGCCCGGCTTGAGAACGCGGGGCTGAGCCCCGATCAGGTCAACGCGCTCACGCGTGTGGACGCGGAGCAGACCAAGGAGATCACCGAGGAGGGCGAGCGTGACTCCATCGAGGGGCTCAACATGCTCCTGCCGGGCGGGTTCATGATCCTCATGATGATGGCGGTCATGATCGGCGGGCAGTACCTGCTCACGACGACGGTCGAGGAGAAATCGAGCCGCGTCGTGGAGGTGCTCCTCTCGGCGGTGTCGCCCATGCAGCTCATGACGGGCAAGATCTTGGGCCAGCTCATGGTGGGTGCGCTCATCATGTTGGTCTATGGCAGCGTGGGCATCGTCGGCCTGCTGATGGCCACGCTCGCGGACGTGCTCGAGCCCATGATGCTCGTCTGGCTCGTGCTGTTCTTCGTGCTCGCGTACGTGCAGATCGCCTCGATGATGGCCGCGGTCGGCTCGGCGGTCAACGAGATGCGCGAGGCGCAGAGCCTGATGACGCCCGTGATGGCGATCATCATGATCCCCTATCTGCTCTGGATGCCGGTGGCGATGAACCCGAGCGGGACTTTTGCGGTGGTGTGCAGCTTCCTGCCGCCCGTCAACTCGTTCATGATGATCGTCCGCATCACCTCGACCGAGCGTCCCGAGACGTGGCAGATCCTCGTTTCGCTTGCGATCTCGGTCGTCTCGTCGTTCCTAATCCTCCGCGGGGCGGCCAAGATCTTCCGCGTCGGGCTCCTGATGTACGGCAAGCCGCCGAACCTCAAGACGCTCATCAAGTGGATCCGGATGGCTTGATCCCCGATAAGCACGATCTCTACGAGGCCTGTGTGCAGTCTCCGCCGGAGATGACGCTCATGCTCCGCGCGATCCACGGCGGGGATCCAAAGGTGCTCGGCGAAGACTTTGCGGGCACCGCGGCGCTCAGCCGACATTGGGTGCGGATGGTGCCCGGCGGATCAGCGATCGCGGTCGATCTCGACGAGGACGAACTCGGGCGCGCGGACGCGGCCTCCAACGTGCGCACGGTCGTTGCGGATGTCCGCAAGGTCAGCGATCCGGTCGATTGCCTCTTCGTGGGCAACTTCTCGATCGGGTACCTCCACTCACGCGCCGAGCTGATGGGATACCTCAGGCATGCACAGAGCCGGGTAAAGCCGGGCGGCATTTTCGTCTGCGACACCTACGGCGGCGAGTCGGCGTATCACCTCGGGAGCGTCGATCGGGACGTCGCGCTCCCGGACGGGCTCCACTGCCGATACCGCTGGGAGCAGCGCGACGCGGACCCGCTGACCGCCATGGTGACCGATGTCCTCCACTTCCGCGTGTTCGACGCGGACGAGGTAGTCGCCGATTTCCCGGACGCGTACGTCTACCACTGGCGGCTCTGGTCGGTGCCCGAGCTGCGCGACGCGCTCTGCGAAGCCGGTTTCGACACGACCGATATCTACTCGAACCTGCCCGACGCGGTGGACGATGAGGGCCGGGCGTACGCGGAACCAATTACAGACCCGGATTGGCTGGGAGACAGCTTCATCGTGTGCGTCGCGGGCAGAGTGGGCAAGCGGTAACGACTCTGACGACTGGGCAGATCGTGTTGGCTCGCCCATCAGGGTTTTCGCACTGGTGGGTGGTGTGAAAGGGCATTGGAACCCACTCTACATGTGTTCGTTTGTATCGAACCATGAACGGGAGTGTAACCAATGACACCAAGTATCCTCATCGCAGCCGCGCTCGTCGGGATGGGTCCGAGCGAACACGGTCAGAACAACGGTTTCGACGATCTGCCAGCATCGATGACCCTCTCGGGCGTGATCCGTGACTTCAAGGTCGATCACCCCGATATGGAGGCGTACCCGGGCAGCGGCCTGAAGCAGATGGTCATGAACGACCTCGGCGCCGACGGCAAGCCCGTGCTCAACGTCGATCGCTGCGCTTCGCTCGGCTGGGGCGCCAACGCTCAGGTCACCTCGCAGGAAACCTTCGATCAGTGGTTCCGCGATGTGCCGGGCGTGAACGTCTCGCTCCCCCACTCGATCACGCTCAACCGCGAGTCGCGTGACTCGGGCGATGTGTACGTCTTCGCTCAGGAACGTCCCAATTACTTCTTCCCGATCGACCAGGAGGGCTACGGCCTCTCGATGTACGGCCTCCGCTGGGCGAGCCCGGGTGTGCATAACTTCCACTTCACCTACGAGCTCGAGACTCGGTTCACTTACATGGACCGCGAGGAGCGGGACGGTGATTACGTCTTCAAGTTCACGGGTGACGACGACGTGTGGGTCTACATCAACGGCAAGCTCGCCGTGGACCTGGGCGGCGTGCACAGCCAGCAGTCGCAGTCGGTGAACCTGGACGAGAAGGCCGCGGAACTCGGCCTCGAGCCGGGCGGCGAGTACCAGCTCAAGCTGTTCTTCGCCGAGCGTCACACGAGCGAGAGCAACTTCCGGATTGAGACGAACTTTGCGCTCAAGCCCGCCAAGCTCCCGGTGATCTCGTCGCTGGCCGACTGATCGCCGATCACAGCCCATGAAAATGGCCGCGGGCCCCTGGTTCTCCCAGGGGCCCGCGTTCGCGTATCGGGTGGCGCTGATAAGCCGAGTTCTGTCCCGCCCATCGCCGAAGCGATGGGCATGGGCAGCCATTTCTCTCCCCGCGCCGTTGCCGACGCGGTGCGGACCGACCTTGCGATCGGCCCGAGCGATCTACCCGCCCCCTATCCGATCGGACCGATCGGCCCGCCTGAGCGGGGAGGGAGCTGCTTGATCTTGCACGCGGTGGGGTTTGCCGTGCCCCGTCTGTCACCAGACGGGCGGTGCGCTCTTACCGCACCCTTTCACCCTTGCCTGTGCGATCCGAGGATCGCCATCGGCGGTTTGCTTTCTGCGGCACTTTCCCTCGCCCCCGAGACGCGAATCGAATCAAAGGGCGGGTGGGCGTTACCCACCACCGTGTCCTGCCGTGCTCGGACTTTCCTCGGACGCGATCGCTCGCGTCCGCGGCTGCCTTGCACCACCTGATCCGTCTCATCGTACGCCGACCGAACGAGACGCGTTCGAGGTATGATCCGGCTCCATGGACGGCGGCAACGAAAACCTGATCTCGTGCTGGCTCCGTACGGACCAGACTGCGGTCGTCCGCGCGATCACCGAGCAGGCCGGGCTCGAGATCGTCGCGGCCGCGAGCCCGGACGGGCCGAGCGTCGCCCAATCGCTCGGCGCCGACGCGATGCCGGATCTCAGATCGCTACTTTCCTCGTCTCCGACTGGCATCGTGCTGATCGCCGATCAGTCGGGCGCCGGCGCCGATCACGACACGAGTGTGCTCGAATCGGTCCTCGATGCCGCCGAGCGGGGTGTGCACGTGCTCACACTCGAACCGATCCCCGCCGCGGCTCTGCACCTGAGCAGCCCCGCCTGGCGCGACGCCGCCGATACGGTCCGCGAGCGGATCTCGTTCGTCCCGCTCGCACGGCGAAGCTCCGCGTACGCGGGGATGTCCGAGTTGCTCTCACAGTTCGGCGAGATCGAAGCCGTGGGGATCCGCGTGCTCTGCACGAGGGCCGCCGGCTCGCTCGGGGCCCGGCTCTTTGGGATCTGCGAGTTGCTCGTGACGCTGCTCGGAACACCAGAAACGATCGACGCGGCCCACGTGAGCGATACCGCGACGCCCGACACGCTCCGGGGCCTCTCCGGGCACATGACCGCCAACATCCGATTCCCCGGCGGACGCTGCGCTTCGATCATGGCGAGCGATACGTCGTCGGGTTGGTCCCGCTCGATCACGCTCATCGGCCCCAAGGGCGTGATCGACGCGAGCGACAACCGCATCCGCTGGATGTCGCCCGAAGGCCAGATCCTCGACGAGGCGCAGATGTCTGACACACGCGACCCCGTCACGCTCGAGGCGACGCTGATCGCCGATTCGATCGTGGCCTCGCTCACACCTGCGTTTCGCAGCTCGCCGATCGACATGAACGCGACGCTCGCGATGGCGCAGGCCGCGCTGCTGAGCGCGCGGACCGGGCACCCTGAATCCCCGAGCATGATCCTGGACATCCTGAGTCGGGCGTGATCACTTCCAGATGATCAGGTGCCAGTTCTTCTTGCCCCGGCGGATGGCGATGAGCTTCCCGTGGAGCAGGTCGTTACTGGTCAGAGATGTACCCAAACCGACCTTGACTCCGTTAATGCTAATTGATCCATTTTCGAGAAACTCGCGGGATTGCCTCTTGCTAGAAGCAAGACCCAATTCAACTAGTAATTCGACAAGATCTACACCAGATTCGATCTCAGATTTACTTCGCTCGCTTGAAGGTACATCTCCAAGCACCTGACGAAGATCCGCTTCGGGTAGCGAAGAAATATCGCCTGAAAACAATGCACTTGTCGCACCAATTGCAACATCGAGTGCATTGTCACCATGAAGCAGCCTTGTTGCTTCATGCGCAAGCACTCTTTGCGCTTCGCGTGCACCGGGGTTGTTGGCAACTTCCCCGTCGAGACGCTCGATCGCATTGCGATCCAGGAGCGTGAACGTGCGCAGGAATCGACCGACGTCGGCGTCGGACGTGTTGAGCCAGAACTGGTAGTACGCGTACGGGCTCGTGCGCTCGGCGGTCAGCCAGACAGCGCCGGACTCGGTTTTGCCGAACTTTGTTCCGTCGGCCTTGGTCACGAGCGGTGCCGTGAAACCGAAGGACACCTTCGTGTCGCCCGAGTTGACTTTGCGCGCTTCGTCGAGGAGTTCTTGGTTCGGCCCCTTCGTGTTTGCGTATGCGTTCACGCCGATGTCGACGGCGACCATGCGCCGGATGAGGTCGACACCCGTGACGATGTTGCCGAACTGATCGCTCCCGCCGCACTGGACGGTGACGCCCTTCTTCTCGAAGAGGTAGGCGAAGTCGTACGCCTGGAGGATCATGTAGCTGAACTCGGTGTAGCTGATGCCGTGGTCGCGGTCTTGGAGTCGGCTGCGGACGCTGTCCTTCTGGATCATCATGTTGACGCTGAAGAACTTTCCGATGTCGCGCAGCGCTTCGAGGTAGCCCAGATTGGCGAGCCACTCAGCATTGTTCAGGATCGTGACGTCGCCTCCGAGGATGTTGGCAAAGATCGGGCGCTGCTTGGAGATGTGGTGCGCCACGGTCTCGGCGGTCATGAGCTGGCGCTCGGCGGACTTGCCCGAGGGATCGCCGATCAGCCCCGTCCCGCCGCCCATGACGACGATGGGCGTGTGCCCGGCCCGCTGGACGTGCTTGAGGAGCATGATCGGGACGAGATTGCCGATAGTCAGGCTGTCGGCGGTCGGATCGAAGCCCGCGTAAATCCTTCTCGGGGAAGAGTTTGGGTCTGAGAGATGGGCCTTGAGCCCTTCCAGGTCCGTGCCCTGGTGGAGCATGCCGCGCCAGTGCAATTCTTCGAGCAGATCCATCTTCGAGGCTCCTGCGATCCGGGGCGAAGCCTAGCACCGGGCCGCATCGTATAAAAATGGTCATTAGCCCTTTGGTGCATCGAAGGCTGGTGATTTCTCACCGGGTAGCCCCGTCTGTCAGTTCCGAGTAGGTCAGACGCTTGCCGACCACCAGCCGCATGGCCGCCTCGAAACGCTCCCACTCCGAGTATTTGCGGATATTGAACCGGAAGACCGCCTCGTCAACGTAGGACGCCAGATGGTCCGGCGTGGGGCGGATGTAGGTGCCCTTGACGGCTCTCCTCAGGCAGTTGAAGAAGTTCTCGCAGCCGTTCACATGCACATTGTCCCGGACGTACTCCTCGCGGGCGTGGTTGACCGACGACCGGGGGTACTCCGAGAAGGGCTTGCTGGCCCATCCGTAGCTCGGCGATGCGTCGGTGTGAAGGTAGGTCCGGGGCTCGACTCGGCGGGAGATGACCTCGCGGAGCGTTTCGCCCGATTCGTCGGCAATCACGTCGGCCCGGACCTGACCCGATGCCCGCTCCCTGACGGCGTGCACGATGGTCTTGTTGGTTCGGGGGCCGCGACGCTGGATCTGGCGGCGGCGGGTCAGGTTCATGTTCTTGACGATCCCGCCGACAAAGGTGGCATCGGCTTCAACGGTACCCGTGAACCGATCCCCGTCCTGCTGGAGGCAGTAGCGGACCCGGTGGAGCAGGTGCCACGCGCTCTGCTGCTTACAACCGATCGTCCGGGCGATCTCGCACGAGCTGACTCCGTTCCGGCAGTTGACGATCATCCAGACGGCCACGACCCACTGGTCGAGCCGGAGGTGCGTGCCCTCGAAGATGGTCCCGGTCAGTACCGAGAACTGCTTGCGGCACCCCTTCTCGCGGCATTGGTGGCGACGGCGGCTCTGGATGTAGCCCACGTTGACCGATCCACACTGGGGGCAGCAGGGGCCATCGGGCCACTTGATCCCCATGATGTAGTGCTCGGCGGCGTGCGGATCGAAGTGTCGGACGGCTTGAAGGAGAGTGTTCGGGATCTTTTTTTAGAGCGACCACGGGTGCAGCACCTTTCACAGTGCGGCGAAAAGCGCTATAGTGGTCCTATCACGGGTGCCACGGCGCGCTATTCGCCTTGGTATCTGCCCGCCGGTGTTGACGCACCGCCGGGCTTGAAGCCGGGACGGCCTCTTTCGAGGACGCCCCAGCGGATCTGACTTTCGCCTGGGCTCACCGAAAGGTGAGCCCTCGCGTTTTTGGCCCCCGCTTCGCCCAGGCTGGCGTGCGGTATTCGAGACGCGGGCCGTCCTATGGCCTCACGAGGAAACTCCTTTTACCACAGCCCCCGCTTCCGATGGGGCGTCCTCGACAAGCCAGTAGAGTTCGTCGTGCCGGACGGCCCTGCCAGACCGGCACAGCCCATAGAGTCCGTCGGTAATCGTCTTGCGCTTCGTCCGCCCGCCTCTCCACGGCCGGACCCATCGCTCAAACTCGTCGGCGATCACAACGCCCTCAGAACCCGGGTTGCTCGCCAAATAGGCCTCTAGGGCCTCCCGGAGTTCGTCAGAGCTTTCGAGCATCCCGTTGTCGTGTGCGAGAGGCAGTTTGGGCTGAATAGACGGCTGTTTATTGGGGTCGGGCAGAAGCGATACCAACTCGTTCTTGCGAACGTTGAGGGTCCGAACCTCTTCGTCGATCGCGGCGAGCCGCTGTTCGATCTCGACAAGGCGCTGCCGCACCGCCTTCTCAATGTCCGTCGCGTGGGCCATCATCGGCCATGCTACATCAGACGGCCTACGCAGTCAACTAGTCGGCCACACCGGCCACATGAAAAACTTATAGGCCCTACCCAAAATGGTCTGTTATGATCGAACGGCCACGGGTTACCTCTGTGTGGCCGATGCACCAAAGGGCTAATGACCATAAAAATTCACACAACTGCGATTGAGACTCAGTCTCAATACGTCTATACCTCTTTCGTTCGTCGAAGGAATCGGCTTTCGGCGGCCCTTGGAGAGAGAGATGACCAGATTGATCCTTGCCGCGACCGGCTGCGTGTTCGCCGCCGTGAGCTCGGCGCAGACCTCCGTCAGTTTCGCCTCGCCCACCTTCGACCGGTGGAACTACCCCTTCAATACCTCGGTGCCCCTCGGTTCGCGCACCGCGGCTTCGACGTTCAGCTCGGGATTTGTGCCGGGCATGTTCGACGACCGCGACGCGCAGTTCCTCAACAGCTTCATCACCGCCGGTGAGTTCGCGCCGAACCAGGGTTCCAGCAACTACATCATCACCGCCGCGACGGCGACCGCGACCCTCGTGGGCGGCGAGTTCCACTACGAGAGCGGTCTCGCAGACGCGGGTTCGATCGACCTCTTCGGTACCGCGTTCCGCAACGGGCTCAACGCCTTCGCCTACGGCGACGACCTGCCCTTCGCCTTCGGCGATCCGACCCTTGAGGGCGTCCGCAACGCCTACGCCACGGATAACCTGGCTGGTTCGCTCCGTGATGTCTCCAACAACATCCGCGACGACTTCACACCCACGCCCTTCGCCGTCGGTCAGATTATCGGCGAGACCTCGGGCTCGACCGTCATCGGCGCCGGCCAGACAGTCGAATTCACACTCGACCTGAACAACCCCGACGTGGTGAGCTACCTCCAGAACGCGCTCAACCAGGGCATCGTAAGCCTCTCGCTCACGAGCACGCACGTCGCCGCGCAGGGCGGACCGCTGGCCTTCCCGGTGTTCGGCACGAACGAGGGCGGCGCGCCGATGACGCTCGACCTGACCGTCGAAATCGTCCCGGCTCCTGCTTCGATGGCGCTCCTCGGGCTCGGCGGCCTCGCGGCGATCCGTCGTCGGCGCTGATCGCGGTCCGGCCCGCACCATTTTTACAGACTTTCGAGTCGCAAACGGGCGGCCTTGGCCTCGGCAAGCACACACGCCGGGGACGAGCCGCCCTTTGCGCTGCGCCGGCCGAGCACGTTCTCGACCGTAAGCTCGCGGATCGAAGCCGCTTCGAGCTCGGGCACAAGCTCGGACAGATCTTTCTCATCGAGTGACTCGATCGGCGAGCCGAGCCTTTCTGCCCGGCGCACGAGTTGCCCGACGCGGTCGTGCGCCTCGCGGAAGGGCACGCCCGCCGCGACGAGCAGGTCCGCGACATCGGTCGCGTTCGCGTAGCCCGCGCTGGCGCGTGCCTTTGCACGCCCGGTGTTCAGCGTCATGCCCGAGATCGTGCGCTCGGCGAGCCTGAGAACAACCACCGCCAGATCGAACGCCTCGAAGAGCGGCTTCTTATCGAACTGCATGTCCTTGTTGTACGCCAGGGGCAGGCCCTTCATCGTGACAAGCATCGCGACCTGCGCGCCGATCATGGAGCCGCAGGCGCCGCGGATGATCTCGAGCGAGTCCGGGTTGCGTTTCTGTGGCATCAGGCTCGAGCCGCTCGTGACGCCATCGTCGAGTCGCACGAGCTTGAACTCGTCCGAGGTGTAGATGATCAGGTCCTCGGCGAGCCGCGAGAGATGGACCCCGAGTGTCGAGAGCACCGAAAGCATTTCGATCACGAAGTCGCGGTCCGAGACCGCGTCGATGCTGTTGCGGGAGCAATCGGTAAAGCCGAGATCCTGCGCGAGCGCCTTGCGATCGATCGCGTAGCCCGTTCCCGCCAAGGCACCTGAACCCAGTGGACATATGTTGATGCGTGCCAGGGCGCCGTCGAGCCTCGCGACGTCTCGCTCGAGCATCTCGACGTAGGCGAGGCACCAGTGCCCGAATGGGACCGGCTGGGCGGGCTGGAGGTGCGTGTACGCCGGGAACGCGTCCGCGTGGTGCGCCTCGGCCTTTGCTGCAAGAACCCTCGCAACGCCCAGAACACACCGTTTGATTTCCCATACCGCCTGTCTTGTCCAGAGGCGGAAGTCGGTGGCGACCTGGTCGTTTCGGCTCCGCCCGGTGTGGAGCTTCTTGCCAAGGTTCCCAAGACGCGCAACAAGTTTCATCTCGACCCAGGAGTGCACATCCTCGGCGCCGGACTCGACGGGCGGATGCGGGATCTTGGCCGCTTCCTCGGCGAGTGATTGCAGGGCCTCAACGAGTTGGCCGTGCTCGCTCGTCGAGAGCACGCCGCAGGAGCAGAGCGCCCCGGCCCACGCGACCGAGCCCTGGATGTCCTGCTGGACGAGCCTCCAGTCAATGGGCAGCGAGTCGTTGGCGGCCCGGAAGAGTTCGTCCGGCCCGACGCCCTCGTAGCGCCCGCCCCACATGCCCGTACTCACGACTTCTTCCCGCCCGTCTCGAACGCGGAAGCGAGCCTCTCGGGGAGCGAGAAGAGGCGGATAAATCCCTTGGCGTCGGCCTGGTTGTAGAGTTCGTTGCCCTCGAAGCTGGCGATCTGCGCGTTGTAAAGGCTGAATGGGCTCTTGCGGGTCTCGGTGACGCACGTGCCTTTGTAGAGACGCACGCCGACCTCGCCCGTGGTGCGGGCCGCGAGCACGTCCACAGCGGCGCTGATCGCCCGGCGGGTCGGGCCGAACCACTTGCCCGCGTAGATGAGCTCGGCCATCTCGGGCATGAGCTGTGCTTTAAGCTTGCGGGAGCGCGCATCGAGCGTCAGGTCTTCGAGCCCTCGCAGCGCCTCGACGAGGACCGTGCCCGCGGGCGTTTCGTAGAGGCCGCGGGATTTCATGCCCACGACCCGGCTCTCGACGAGATCGACGCGACCGACGCCGTGACGGCCCGCGATGGTGTTGAGCGTATCGATGAGCTGGACGCCCCCGGTCTTCTTGCCGTCGAGCGAAACGGGCACGCCCGCCTCGAAGCCGATCGTGACGGTCTGCGGGTCGTTTGGCGCGCTCAGCGGGTCGGCCGTGAGCATCCAGGCGTCCTCGGGGGGCGGGAGCGAGGGGTCCTCGATGTCGCCGCCCTCGTGGGAGATGTGCCAGAGGTTGCGGTCGCGGGAGTAGATCTTCTCGGCCGAGCTCGTGACGGGGACGTTGTGCTCCTTGCAGTAGCGGAGCAGGTCGTGCCGACCCGTGAAGTCCCACTCGCGCCAGGGCGCGATGACCTCGAGATCGGGCGCGAGCGCCGCGAAGGTGGTCTCGAAGCGGACCTGGTCGTTGCCCTTGCCGGTGCAGCCGTGGGCGACGCCGTCGGCGCCGACCTTGCGGGCGGCCTCGACCTGGCCCTTGGCGATGATCGGGCGGGCGATCGAGGTGCCCAGGAGGTACGTATTCTCGTACACCGCGCCGGATTTGAGCATGGGCCAGAGATAGTCATTGACGAACTCGTCGCGCAGATCCTCGACGATGCAGTCCACGGCCCCGCTCTTCTTGGCCTTCTCTTCGATGCCGACGAGTTCCTCGTCGCCCTGACCGACGTTGGCGACGTACGCGACGACCTGGCAGCCCTTCTCGTTGATGAGCCAGGGCATGATGGCGGAGGTGTCCAGACCACCCGAGTACGCGAGCACGACTTTGTTTGCCATTGATCCTCCGGGGGCTCGGGTTACGAGCCCATCAGCGCCAGCATGAGCGCGTTCTGTGCGTAAAGCCTGTTCTCTGCCTGATCGTACACGACGCTTGTCGGCCCATCGATGACCGCCGCGTCGACTTCCTCGCCCCGGTGCGCGGGCATGCAGTGCATGAAGATCGCCCTGCTTCCTGCCGTTGACATCAACGCCGGCGTCACGCGGTACGGCTCGAACGCCCGGGCCTTCTCGGGCGTCAGTTCGGGCTCGCCCATCGATTCCCACGTGTCGGTGTACACAACATCGTGGTGCTCGATGGCGCCCACGTCGCTTGAAACCTCGATCCGCACGCCAGTTTCCACGGCGGAGCGTCTGGCGGCGCTCACGAACTCGCCCCGCGGCCCTTGCCCCTCGGGCGTCACGACCGTGACGTGCATGCCCACGATCGCGCCGGCGAGCATGAGCGAGTGGCACACGTTGTTGCCGTCGCCGACATAGGCAAGACGCGCACCCTCGAGCCGGCCGACGTGCTCGCGGATGGTAACCAGATCCGCCAGCGCCTGGCACGGGTGCTCGAGGTCGCTGAGGGCATTGATCACCGGGATGCTCGAGGCCGAGGCAAGGGACTTGAGCACGGCGTGGCTGTTGACGCGGGCGACGATCGCGTGCACCGTCCGCTGGAGATAGCCCGCAAGATCCGTCACGCTTTCGCGCTTGCCGATGGGATTCGCGCTGTGGTCGAGGTACACGCCCTGAGCGCCCAGGCGGAAGAGCCCGACCTCGAAGCTGACGCGCGTGCGCAGGCTCGGCTTCTCGAAAATGAGGGCCACGCTCCGGCCCGCGAGCGGCGCATCCGTAGGCGGTGACTTCTTGATCCCGATCGCCCGCTCCACGATCGCCCCGATCTGATCGCGTTCCAGGTCCGCGACCGAGAGCAGGTGCGAGCCGGCGAGCGAGGTCAGGGGTGATGTCGCTCCGGTCGTCATGCCGACACCTCCGCGGGGATGAGCCTGGTGCAGCTGCAAGGCTCTTTGCCGAGCCAGAGCGAGGCCTGCTCGGCGTTCGTGATCACGATCTCGGTGTGCGATTCAATGGCGATCAGAGCCGCGGCACGCAACTTAGCCGCCATGCCGCCCGTCACGACGCCTTCCGCGATCAACTTCTCGACCGCGTCCGCGTTGATGCGCTCGATGAGCGAGCCCGAAGCATCCAGCACGCCCGTCACATCGGAGATGAATACGAGCACGTCGGCATTGAGGGATTGCGCGAGGCTCCCCGCGGCGTCGTCGGCGTTGATGTTGAGGAGCCAGCCCTCGGCGTCGATGCCGATCGAGCTGATCACCGGGACGTACCCGCTTTCCGCGAGCAGGTTGACGAGCGGCGCTTCGCCCGGATCGGCGAGCCCGACCCGTCCCCCGGCTTTGGCAAAGCGGGGGTCCACGTGCGTGCGCAGAACACCCGAAGAGCCGAGGCTCAGACCGACCGCGCGAACACCCTGCTTCTGGAGCGCGCCCACGAGCGTCAGGTTCACCTCGCCTGCAAGAACACCGGCAATCAGGCCCATCTGCGCGGGCGGCGTCAGGCGGATGCCATCGACACGCTCGATCGGTTCGCCCAGACGCACGAGGAGCGCATCGACCTGCTTGCCCCCGCCGTGGACGACCGAGATGCGATGGTCCGTTTGGGCCTGCGCGACCGCTTTCCAGAGCGCAGCCGAGTGCGCCGGGTCGTCGATCGCCTTGCCGCTGACTTTGAGAACGATCGTGCTCACCGCTCGCCTCCCGGCATGAGCCCGAGGCGTTGGTCCCAGCCGAAGTGCGCGTTGACCGCCTGGATCGCCTGGCCCGAGGCGCCCTTGAGCAGGTTGTCGATCGCGCTGATCAGGATCAAGTGGTTCCGGGACTCATCGACGAAGACCCCGAGGTCGATCATGTTGGTGTGCCGAACCGCGTTGACAGAGGGCCATTGCCCCTCGGGCAGGACTCGCACGAACGGGTGCGAGGCGTACGCACCTGTCAGCACATTCACCACCTTCTCGCGCGAAATGCCAGCGTCCAGGTCGGCGTGGATGGTCGAGAGGATCCCCCGGTCGTAGGGTCCGAGGTGCGGTGTAAAGATGATGTCCGCGCCGGTGTACTGCGCCATTTCCGGCGTGTGCCGGTGCGAACCGACGCCGTAGGGCGACTGGCTCACTTCGCAGAAGCTCGTGCGGGCATTGGCGCTCCGGCCCGCACCGCTCACGCCCGACGTGGCATCCACGATCACAGGGCGCGACCGATCGAGCACGCCCGCCTGCACCAGCGGCGCGATGGGCACGATGACCGAGGTCGCGTAGCAGCCCGGGAGCGAGATCAGCTTGGCGGCTTTGATTCTTTCGCCCGCAAGTTCGGGGAGGCCGTAGACAGCGGATTTGAGGAGTTCTACTTCTTCGTGCTCGAAGCCGTAGTACTTTGGGTAGAGCCCCGTGTCGCTCAGGCGGAACGCGCCCGAGAGATCGAAGACCGTCACGCCGAGCGCGATGAGCTGCGGCGCGAGCTTCATGCTCAGCTCGTGCGGCGTCGCCAGGAGCACGGCCTTGGCGCCCGACTCCGCGATCATGCTGGCGGAAGTTTCACGGATCGTTTGGTCGGCAACCGCGCGGAACGCGGGCGCCACTTCGGCGAGTGGCTTGCCGGCGGTATCCGGTGAGCCGAAGAGGCCCGCGAGCAAAAGGCGTGGGTGCCCGAGGACAAGCCTGAGCGCTTCCTGTCCCGTGTATCCCCCGACGCCGACGATGGCGACGGGTGTCATGAAGTGACTTCCTCGTTCTCGGCGAGACCCGCCAGCTCACGCATCTCGTTGGCGACCGTTTCGATTTCGAAGGCCGGGTCGATGGCGAGGAAGATCGTGTCGTCGCCGGCGAGCGTGCCCACGACCCCGTCTGGGAGGTCGGCGTCGAAAACCGCGCCGACGGCCTGGGCCGCCCCGGGTCGGGTTCGGAGCACCACGATCGAGTGAGCCGAGCGGATCTCGAAGACGTCACGCTGGAGCGTGTCGGCGAGCCTCGCCGAGGGCGTGGGCAGGTAGAGGAACGAGGGTTCGTGGATGTAGCCCATGGCGCTTTTGTAGATGCCCATTTCGCGGAGGTCGCGCGAAAGGGTGGCTTGGGAGGCCCGGATGCCGAAGGAGGCCAGGGACTTCATGAGGGCGTCCTGGCTCTCGATGGGGCCGTGCTCAAGGATCTTCAGGATAGCTTCGCGGCGTCTGGATTGGGACATGAATAGATATTAGACCTATGAATATTATTCGTCAACGCCTCCGCCACACTGATTTCAGGGCGTGTAGGCTCCGGGAAGAAAGGCGTCTCTCGGGTGTTTGTGTGAGCAAGACGGAGGTTCGATTTGGAATTGCAGCAGATCAGGCCGGGTGATTTGACCCACGACGCGGTGCGCTGGTGGGAGCTTGCCGGGCACGACCCGGAGGACCTGGCTGGGGCCTGGGCGATGGCGAACCACGCTGTTCGGCTCGCGGGGCTGGTTGGGAGTTCCTGGGCCTCGCCCCGGGGCGATGGCACGCACGCGACGCTGACCTGGATGTCCGGGCAGGGGCTGCTCGATGGATTGTTCGTGAGCGAACCCGTCGCGGGCGAGCGGCCCATGCGCGGGGTGCTCCGGCTCTGGAATCTGGATCTCTTCTTCGTCGAAGAGTCCGGCGTCCCGATCGATCAGATTTCCTTGATCGGCAAGACCCTCGAAGAAGGACGGTCCTGGCTTCTTGTGGCGGTCGAGGGACAGGCGGGCAAGCCGAGACGTGAGCCACGCCCGTTCAGACCGGAACCGAACCATCCGGTCTCGACCGAGGGGGAAGCATTCGCTGAAATTTCCCAGCTTGCGCAGGCGGAGTTGATCCGCTTGTATGCGAATACCTCGGCGGTGCTCGAACAGGTCTCCTGGACCGTGACGGGCTCCGCGCCGGTCCGGGTCTGGCCTCACAGCTTCGAGATGAGCGTGCAGGTCAGGCTGCCGCAGGATGACCCCGGTGAGCAGGCCAAGTTCATCGTCATGGGTCTGGCGCCGCCCGGCGAGCTCGACGGCGCGGGGTATTGGTACGTCGCCCCGTGGCAGACTCAGCCCGATTCGGACGTGACCAGGTGGAAGGCCCCGGGGATGGGCCGGTGGATGGAAAGGCCGAGCGAATTGCCCATCGCGGTGCTCCCGCTCGAAGCGGTGACCTCGACCCAGGAGCCGACTGAGCAGCACAACCGGCTTGCGACTTTCTTCGCCGAAGCCTTTAACGAGTGCATGCGCCACCTCTCTGCGCCGGCGTGAGCCTGTGCTGGCTCCCGAATCAGAACAAGCGGATCATGATTTCCGAGTTGATCGGAAATAACCGTCGATGCATCGTAATTAGGTGAGGAGAATCGTTCTGGTTCTGCAACATCCTTCGAGGGGACTCATCGTGAAGGCGCTCGCGTGCATCGGTCTCGGAACGGCTCTTGCGCTGGCGGGGTGCCGGACGCAGAGCGCCAAAGTCGCCGACCTCGCGGCGATCTATGACCGCGCGGCTCAGGAGATCGGGCCCGACCGCACGCCGGTCGTGGTGATCCCCGGGATCCTTGGGTCGAAACTGGTCGATGCCGACGGCACGAAGGTCTGGGGTTCGTTCACATTCGGGGCTGCGGACCCGGATTTCCCTGTCGGCGCGCGGCGCGTCGCCCTCCCGATGGAGATGGGCGTGCCGCTCTCTCGGCTGCGCGACGAGGTCTACGCGCAGGATGTCCTGGACACGGTGACCGTGGACATCGGGCTTCTGCGCGGTTTCGAGATCGGCGCGTACATCGATATCATGAAGACGCTCGCCGCGGGGAAGTACCGCGATCAATCGCTCGGCGAGTCCGGCGCGGTCGACTACGGCGGTCTTCACTACACGTGCTTCCAGCTCCCCTACGACTGGCGGCGGGACATCTCCGAGCAGGCCGAGGTGCTCGATGACATCATCCGCGAAGCGCAGGACGTGACACGATCTGAGCTTGGTCTTGCTGATGACCGGCTCGTCAAAGTCGACGTCGTGGCGCATTCCATGGGCGGGCTGGTGCTGAGGTACTACCTGCGCTACGGCACGCAGCGTTTGCCCGACGACGGCTCGATGCCGGAACTGAATTGGGCCGGCGCGAGGAACGTACGGCAGGCGATTCTGATTGGAACGCCCAACGCCGGCTCCGTGCTCGCTCTGCAGCAGCTCGTCAATGGATACGACTTGTCGCCTCTGTTCCCGAATTACAGGCCGAGCATCCTCGGGACGATGCCCGCGATCTATGAGCTTTTGCCGAGATCCAGACACGGAAGGGTCGTGGATCTCGCGTCGGGTGAGCCGGTCGATCTCTACGACGCCGACACCTGGGAGCGGTACGGCTGGGGGCTCGTTTCACCGGAAGAAGACGGCAAACTCAGGGCGCTGCTCCCCGAGATCGACTCGCGTGAGGAGAGGCTTGCGATCGCACGGGATCACCTTGCCAAGTGCCTGGCGAAGGCGAAGCAGTTCCACGAGGCAATTGACATGAAGGCAACGCCGCCCGAGGGAACGACGGTCTCGATCTTCGTGGGTGATTCCGAGGATACGCCGGGGGTGATCGGCGTCAAACCCGACGGCTCGATTCGCGTGGTCGAGTTCGTGGCGGGCGACAGGACCGTGACGCGCGAGAGCGCGGTCATGGACGAGCGGACGGGGCGCCAGTGGGAACCCTTCCTGCAGTCGCCGATTGTGTGGAGGCGGGTGCAGTACATCTTCGAGGATCACCTGGGCCTGACACGCAACCCGAGCTTTATCGATAATCTCATGTTCATGCTCCTCGAATCGTCGCCCTCGGGCGTAGGGCCGACGGATGATTGAGTTTGCGCTGATCATCCTCGGCGTTTACATGCTGCTCGGTGTGGTCGCCTCAGCCTGGCTCCTCACGAGCGGGCTCCCGAAACTCGATCCGGGACTTGGCGTGTCGCCAAGGCGTGTGAGGGCGTTGCTCCTGCCCGGGTGTGTGGGGCTCTGGCCTTTGCTCGCCTTGAAAGTCATGCGGGCGCCGAAGCGAGGCTCGCCGTGACCCCGAGGCAGCGCCGCGTTCATTTTGTCATCTGGCTCGTGCTGGGCCCGGCATTGATTGCAGCGGTGATTTTCGCGGCGACGAGCATCACGAGCCCATCGCCCGCACGGGACTGGCCCCAAGAGGTGCGGCCATGAGCGCCGGCTATAGGCTCGTCCAGTGGAATCGGCACAAGAAGGTCTACGACCTCTTTGTGGCTCTGGGCGTTGTTCTCTTTGCGGCTTCGTTTGTGGCTCTTTCGATCGCACGGGCGCCGGCGGGTCAGGTTGAGTCGGTCCCGGTTCTCGTGATGCGGGCGTTCGGAGTGACCGGGGTCATCCTGCTCCATGTGATCCTGGCCATCGGCCCGCTCGCCAGGCTCAGCCCGCGGTTTGCGCCCCTGCTCTACAACCGCAGACACCTGGGCGTGATCTTCTTTCTGGTCGTGTTGCTGCACTTTCTCATCGCGGTCGGCTACTACGGCGGCTTCGGTGTCACGAACCCGCTCGCGGCGATCCTCTCGGCTCGGTATCGATCGGGCGGGGCGCTCGGTGTCCCGTTTGAATTGTTCGGCTTTGCAGCGCTGCTCATCTTCTTTCTGATGGCGGCGACGAGCCACGATTTCTGGCTCCATACGCTCGGCGCGAACGCGTGGAAATGGCTCCATATGTCGGTCTACCTCGCGTATGCGCTAGCGGTGCTGCATGTGGCGCTGGGCGTGGTTCAGGGCGAGTCCTCGGTCACGATCGCGGCGATGGTTGGCATTGGGGTTGTGGCGATTGCTTCGCTCCACATCGTCGTGGGCTTGCGGCAAATCATGCGTGAACGAGCAATCGCACCCGCCGCAGCGTGGATCGATGCCGGGGCGTTTGCGGACATCCCCGAGAGCCGAGCGAGAGTCGTGCGGATCGAGGGCGGGGGTGAGATCGCGGTGTTTCGGCGCGGCGAGTCGGCGCACGCGGTGAGCAACCGGTGCATCCACCAGGGCGGGCCGCTTGGCGAGGGGCAGATCATCGACGGGTGCATCACCTGCCCCTGGCATGGCTACCAGTTCGATCCGGAGACGGGCTGCTCGCCGCCGCCCTTTACCGATCGTGTGCCGACGTACCGGGTGCGCATTGAGGGCGGGCGCGTGCTTGTGAACCCGAATTCCGAGGCGGGAGCCGGCGATGACGCGTGATGAGCAGATGTATGTGGGCTACCGCGCGATGGGTTCGGCGCAGAAGCGATTCACACGGATCGTGGTCATTTCGATTTTAGCGCTGGGTCTTGGAACAGGGGCGATGCTCGCAGTCTCGATGCGCCCTGCGGGGCGGGGGCAATGGGATACGGCGCACACGGTGACCGAAACCGGCGTGATCCGGCTTGCGCCTTATCCGTTTCTCGAATCGCGATCGGGTCCGATCCTGCTCGCCGAGCCGGGCAAGATTGGAGCGCAGAAGCGGCTTTCGGGGATGGCAGGGCGTGAAGCGCGGATTACTGGCACGGCTCTGACGCGTGGGGATCGGCGGGCGATTGAGATGAGCTCGATCGAATTGCTCGCCGGGATTGCATCCCGCGAACCCGTGCTTGAATTCGCGGGAGATTCGATCGAACTGCGGGGTGAGATCCTCGACAGCAAGTGCTACCTCGGCGCGATGAAACCCGGCGATGGATCGCTACATAAGTCCTGCGCGATGCTGTGCCTGCGCGGGGGGATAGCGCCCTTGTTTGTGGGCGAGGATTCGAGCGGCGGGGTCGTCGATGCCGTGCTCTGTTCCCCGGATCTGGCGCCGATCGGTGACGATGTGATCGGGTTCGCGGGCGAGACTGTGACTGTGCGCGGGAGACTCGCCCGGCTTGGCGAGCTCGATGTGTTCGTGCTCGAGCCCGGGAGCGTGCGTCGCGATTCGGACTGAGCATTTATTGCCTACGGCATCGCCCGTCCTCACCTGGGACGGGCGCGCCGGTGTTGGTTGTGGAAGAGAACTCGCTCAGATCATCGGCACTGCCCACCGATGCGGATCGTGAACCCGGAGCGCGGGTACGAGTGCCTGCGATGGGAAGGGCGACGGTCCCAGCGTTCGCGCCCGCCGCCCCAGTTGTGATCGAAGCGGACACCGGTGTGGCGGTTGATCAGGTAGGGCCTGATGGTGAGGCATCCCCGCGAGCGTGTGACGGCGATGTCGTAGTCGCAGCCCGTCAGCGAGACTCGGGGCGGATTGCCTCGGTAGTGCACGGTGATGCAGCCGTCGTGCATGGCGACGCGGTAGCCCTTGCATTGGAGGGCTTCGGCGATGCCGCAGATCAGGGATCGGCCGTCGATGCAGATGCGTTCGCCGTTGAGGATGAACGTGGCGTCGTGGGCGCGCGAGATCGTGCGGCTCTGCGACCGGTCGTTGCCCCACCGCTGCGCGGAGGCCTCGCCGGCGAGGCCGACCGATCCCGCGATGCAGGCACCAGCCAACAGCACACGGATCCGAGTTGCGTTCTTCATGGCCATGGGTTTCTCCTTGCCTGAAGTGATTACCGGACAGTGAACTCCATTTCGATGGGCCCCTCCCGGCTTGGCTGGAGACCGGGCGCGGAGGGGCGTTCCTGACACGAAAACGCACTTGGCAGGAAAATTTGTTAGTGATTGGAAACTTTTTGCCGCTGAATCCGTCTACCTCGTCAGGGGTCGGCCTCCATTGGCGGACCGGCCCCGGAGGAACTTCCTCACCAACCGGAAAGGAGCAAGCCATGTCAACCGGCAGCCCCAAGCCCACCATCGTGACCACGGACGACCCGCGCCGGCTCAGCCCGATCGAGTCCTCGATCATGGACTGGTGCAACCTCGCCCACACGGCCCGTCGGCGCGACGACCACGAATCACTCGAGAGCATCGCCCAAGAACTCAGAGCGCTCGTGCACCGCTACGACGAGACCGACGGCGACGGACACATGCACCCCGCGTGGGCCAGGCCCAACCAGCGCGCGCTCATGCTCTCGGCTCTTGGCAGACTCGAAGAGTCGATCGAGGTCGAGATCATCGCGGCGAAGTACGCCGACACGCCCAGGCGCCAGGAGGTCAGCTTCGGCAACATCGCCGACCGGCTCGTGCGGCTCGAGCGGCCCGACGAGGCGATCGAATGGTTCCTGAAAGCGTGGGACGCGGCTCCGATGAGCGTGCCCGTCATGATGACCGGCGCTCGCGCGTTCTTCGATGCTGGTCGGCACAAGGACGCCGACGCGGTCTTCGCGGCGCTGCTCAACATGGAAGAGCTGCTCGGGCCCGCAACGGATCTGTACGTCTACCTGCGCCACGACGGCAGCCTGCTGGACATGGCTCCCTCGCTCCCCTCGCTCGATGCGCTCTACCGCCGGATGGCCTCCATCGGCAACGAGAAGGGGGGCGAGTGATGAACACCACGACTTTCGCGGAGCGGTTCTGGGAGCTCTACGCGGCGAGCTGCCGGCCCGCGATCGAATCGGCGTGCCTGACGCACCTGCGCCGGACGGGCCACAGCGCGGTCGATCCCGACGACATGATTTCCTGGATCGACTGCCGGGTCTGGAAACTGGTTCGGGAGCGGCCCGCGGAGCTGCTCGATGAGTCGCTCACGCCCGAGGAGGCTGCCGAGCGAGTGGCGCGGGCCTCGGTGATGCTCGCTCGATGGGCGTACATGGCGCTCGTCCGCTCGGCTTCCAAGCGGGCGCAGCGCGAGCGGGCCGCCGAGGACCTTGAGATGGTCATGCAGCTCGGGCAGGCTCACTCGAGTGTGCACCAACTGGAGCGCGACGAGACGACTTCTCAGGCGATCAATGACCTGCGCACGAAGCTCGGCGCCGAGCTCCGGGGCAGGCTCGCGGCGAGCTGGAAGCAGCCCGAAGAGCGGGCTCGGATCGCGGCGGCGCTCGGTGCCATACGCCCGGAAGACGAGCGGCTCCGCGACCAGGTCTTCGCGGGCGAGATCAAGACCAACACCGTTGAGCAGATGCGTTCTCGAAGCCTCCACCGGAGCAGAGACCTCATGAAATCGATACGCAGATCGTTCGCCGTCATGCTCGTCCTGCTTTCCGCGGCGCTCCTGACTACTGCACCGGCGTATGCATCGGGCGGGGGCAGCGACGGCGGCGAGCAGACCGGCGGACGCTGAGCGATCGTTCACCGACTCCTCCTCAAAACATGACCCCCGGTCCTCCACAAAGGCAGGACCGGGGGTTCATGCAGGTAAAGAGCGTGTCTGACTACCGCTTCGGATTACGGGCAGCCCATGTTGAAGTTGGCGATCCAGGCCGTGAAGTCGGCGGGCGTCACGTTGCCGTCGAGGTTCTGGTCGGCCAGTTCGCTCGTCGCGTTGTAGGCTGCGATCCAGGCGGTGAAGTCGGCGGGCGTCACGGCGCCGTCGAGGTTCACGTCCGCGATGCAGCGGGTGAGGATGCGGACCTGCGTGGGCTCGTAGATGATGCGGGTGATCAGGTTGCCATCGATGATGATGTTCTCGTTGGCGAACGTACCGACCACATTCGTAGCGGTCAGAATCGTGTAATTGAAGTTGTTCGTCGGCATCGAGGCACCAGCCATTGCGAGGTTCAGGGTGCCGCCCAGGTTGGCCGTGCCCGTGACGGCGAGCCGATCCGCGCTGTTGTTGCCGGCGAGTTCGATATTCAGGGTACTTGATGAATCAAGGGTGACCCCGCCGGACGCATTCAGTGTGCCGACGGCGTTGTTGCCGGGGGCGACAGCGCCTTGATTGATGAAGGGCGCACTGACCGTTCCTCGACCCGAGATCGTGTGTCCGGATGCATTGGTGACCGTTCCGGGGCCCGCGATCTGGCTGTCGAGCAGGCCAGCCAAAAGATTAATCTCACCGGTGCCGGCAAGGGTGCCATCTGCTGGGAACGCGATGGTTCCGTCAGAAGCCGATTGCGCGGGATTCACGTGCATGAGCGAGTTATTGGTGAGAACAGGACTCGCAACGGTGAGAGTCGTTGCGAAGTTGACTGTACCCGGAGCGTTCAGAGTGACTCCATCGAAGGTCGCCGAGCCGCTAACGGTGTAGCTTCCCGTGCCGGTGGTGTTCACCGGTCCTCCAACAAGCGTGGCACCTGCACCAAAGACGATCGAACCGTTGTTGGCAACCATGGTCCCCGGGCCAGTCTGGGTCAGCGTAATGCCATCGACGAAAAGAGTGCTGCTGTTCTCAGCTGAGATTACACCTGCATTGGTCTTGTTCTCGCTTTGGAGTTCAAGGGTGCTGCCGGACACCGAAACGCTCGAGTCAGCACGGATAGCGCCGTTGTTCACAAGCTCTGCGTTTATATAGCCCACTCCGCGGATGGTGTGATTCGCACCCTGTGTGACGACCATGCCCGGGGCGGTATTGAACTGGCTATCGTCCGAACCTTGTGCGCGCATCCGGATCTCTCCGGTGCCGGTGAGCCCGACCGAATCCGTCGCCACGACGTTGGCGTTTGAGGCAGACCCGCTCGGGTTGACCTGGATGACGCCGTTGTTGACGAGCCCGCCCGTGCCGATTTCGAGCGTCGTGCCCGGCGACACGGTCGTCGGACCATCGAATGTCATGCCTGCAACGCTCGAGGCGCCAGTCACCGTGGTCATCGCGCCCGAGCCGATGGCAACGTAGCTCCCGCCCGTGAAGCTGGACGAAACGAGACTGATCTGCCCGCTATCGGCGACGATCATCCCGCCGCCCGTCTGGTCCACGGCGATGCCACTGAACCTCAGCGTGCTGGATGGTGCCGCGACCATGATCCCATTATTGATCTGGTCATTGGTCTGAACGGTGAGCGTGCTTCCCGAGACTGAGACCGAAACGTCGGCGCGGACTTCGCCGTTGTTGATGAGAGCGGCGTTGACCTGCCCGACACCGCGGATCAGGTGCGTTGAGGCGTGTGTGAGCAACGCGCCCGGATCGGTGTTGACCTGCGAGTCGTCAGAGCCCTCGGCACGCAACTGGAACTCACCCGCGCCGGAGAGCGTTGCCGAATCACTGAACCGAACAACCGCGTTGGTCGCAGACCCGCCGGGGTTGAGCTGCATCACGCCGTTGTTGACCATGCCCTGGGCATCGACCACGACATTGGTACCCGGATCAAGGATCGATGGGCCGTTGAGTGTGATCCCGCTGATGCTGTTGGTGCCCGACTGGGAACGGAGCAGGCCGCCGAAGCCGTTGTAGACACCGCCGAGCACGGTCGTGTTTGAAAGCCGGACTTCGCCGCCGTTGGTGATGAGCTGACCGCCACCGAGCTGATCGAGCGTGATCCCGGAGATCTGAAGGATGCTCCCGGTCTCGGCGATCATGAGGTCGTTGTTGGTCTTCGGGTTGGTCTGCATGACCAGGGTGTTGCCGCTGACGGAGACACCGACGTCGGCCGAAATAATGCCGTCGTTGACAAGTTCCGCGTTGATGTATCCGACGCCGCGGATCTCGTGGTCGACGCCATGGGTCAGCACCGCTCCTGTGGCGGTATTGATCTGCGTGTCGTTGCTGCCCTGGGCTTTCATGTTGATCACGCCAGTGCCGCTGATCTCGGCGCTCTGGGTTGCCAGGAAAACCGAGTCGGTTGCCGAGCCGGAACGGTTCATGTCGATCGTGCCGTTGTTTTCAAGCCCGATTCCGTCGACGTGGAGCGAACCGCCGAAGAGAACCTCGATGACGCCGTTGTTCACCACGCCCGAGAGCAGGCCGATGCCGCCGGCGTTGATGTTGAACTCGCCGTTGCCCGCGGTTTCGATCGTCCCGAAGAGCACCGTTGCGTCCACGGACGTCACTGAGATATTGCCGGTGTCGCTCGCAAAGAGTGAGCCGCCCGCGGTCTGATCGATCGTGACGCCCGAGAGATTCATGACCGAATTCGCCCGGCCTTCCATGAGAGCGTTGTTCGTTACGTCTGCAAGAATATCGAGCGTGCTCCCCGAGACCGAAACCGCAACGTCGGCCGCGATTGTGCCATCGTTGACGGTGAGCACGTTGACCTGACCGACGCCCCGGATGGTGTGCCCGGCATCGTTCGTCAGGATCCCGAGGCCTATGACCTGGGAGTTGTCGCTTGAGGTACGCATCCAGACCTCGCCCGAGCCGGTGAGGGTCGTTGCGTTGTCGAATCGCAGAAATGCGTTCGTGGCTGAACCGACGGGATTGATCTGGATCGTCCCGTCGTTCGTGGAGCTCGCACCTTCGAGGCCGAGGGTGAAGGCCGGGGAGATCGAGAGCACGGCGTCGGGGTTTGTGATCTGGAGTTGGTCGATGGTTGCGTTGAGGTTGAGCGTGGCCGTGTAGACGCCCGAGAGCCCGAGCACCGCCGACTGGCCGCTCATCGAGGGGACGATCCCGTTGTTCCAGCTTGAAGCCACGCTCCAGTTGCCGTTGACGGCAGTTGCCCAGTTTGACACCTGCCCGAGGGCGTTGGTGGCTGCGAAGGCCGAGAGCAGCGCTGCTGCGGCCGATAGCTTGCGGTTCGTATTCATCTTCTCGACTCCTTTACCTGCTTGCCCGTGAATCCACTTGTTGTGTGGCCGGTGTCTGGTACCCTTGCGAGGCGGTCTTGAGTCACCAGATCAGGGTGAAACAGATCGCCTATGGGGCGGAATACGGTTCCGCCAGAGCGAGAAGCGCAGGACGAGTGTGGACAGGGCCACGAGGGCCGAGATTTCTGACCATGGCACATAAGCCGACCAAGAGCGAGCCAGTCACCGAGCCCATCGGCCCGGATCCCAAGCCGGGGACGTGCCCGCCGGAGCTGTTTGCTGCCGTCTACGACCGCCTGCGGGCGATCGCCGAGACGCGAATGGTCGGCGAGAGGATGGGGCACACGCTCCAGGCCACCGCCCTTGTTCATGAGGCTTACCTCCGTCTCATGGCGATGCCGGGGTTTGACTGGAGCGGCCCGAGGCAGTTCTACGGGGCCGCCGCCGAGTCCATGAGGCGGATCCTCATCGACCACGCCAGGAAGAAAAGGAGCCAGAAGCGAGGCAGCGGGCAGCCCGTCCTCAGCTTTAACGAGAGCGATGTGGGCCTCGAAAGCGATCAGGAATCCATACTCGCCCTCGACGAGGCCCTCACCCGACTCAAGGACCGGGACGAACGCATGCACGAGATCGTGATGCTCCGCTACTTTGCGGGTCAGACGATCGAACGGACCGCCGAGATCCTGGACATCTCGCCCCGCACCGCCAAACGTGACTGGACCGTCGCGCGGGCCTGGCTCCGAACCCAGCTTCGAGGTCAACCGGAGCCCGAGTGATGAGCGCGTTCGACGAGTGGGAACAGATCAAAGAGCTCACCGCCTCGGCGCTCGAACTGCCCGCCGCCGAGCGTGACGGGTTTATCCGTGAGCACTGCGAGCCGGGCAGCGCGGTTGAGAAGGCGGTCCGCGAGATGCTCGCTTCCGAAGACGACACGGGCGATGTGCTGCTCGGCGACATCGACTTCGTGGTCGGCGCGGCTCCGCTGCCGGTGGCGACGGGCACGACCGAGTTCGACGGCTTTCGCATCGAACGCCTGATCGCCCGGGGCGGGACAAGCGACGTCTATCTCGCGCACCAGAGCCACCCGGAACGCCCAGTGGCGATCAAGGTCTTCCGCGCGGGGCTCGGGAGCGATCGGCAGGCCGAGCGGTTCCGGAGCGAGGTTCGGATTCTTGCCAAGCTGGACCATCCGAACATCGCGTCGATTTTCTCGGCGGGTTTCAGCGACAAGGTTGCGCCGGTGCCGCTGCCGTACCTGGCGATGGAGTATGTCGAGGGGCAGACGCTCACCGAGTATGTCCGGAGCCGGGGTCTCTCGCAGGGTGACCGACTGGAACTGATGGCCAAGGTCTGCTCGGCGGTGCACGGCGCCCACCAGCGCGGGGTGATCCACAGAGACCTCAAGCCCGCCAACGTGCTTGTTCGCACCGACGGCGAGCCCAAGGTGCTCGATTTCGGGATCGCCCGGCTCGTCACCGCAGACGGCGGTTCGTCCCGGAGCCACACCATGACGGGCGAGCTCATGGGCACGCTCGCGTACATGAGCCCCGAACAGCTCCGCGCCGACCACGACGCGATCGACATCCGGACCGATGTGTACGCCCTTGGTGTGATTCTGTACGAGCTCCTCGCGGGCAAGCCCGCGTTCGATGTGTCGGCGCTGCCGATCCCGGAGGCGATCCATCGGATCCAGCGTGGTGCAAGACTTTCACCCCGTGAAGCCGGCGTGCCGTGCGACCCCGACGTTGAAGCCGTGGTGCAGAAGGCGTCCGCCTCCTTGCCGAGCGAGCGGTACAGCTCAGCCGAGGCGCTGGCGGAGGATCTCCGGCACTTCCTGGCGGGCGAGCCCGTGCTCGCCCAGCCCCCCACCACGCTCTACCGCCTGCGCAAGTTCGCGGGGCGGAACAAGGCCGGTGTCGCCACGGCTCTTATCCTGACGCTCGTCATCCTGGGGCTGAGTCTCGCTTCCATTGTCGGGTTCATCCGCGCCTCGCACCAACGCAACATGGCGCTCGAGGCGCAGGCGAACGCGGAGAACGCGCTCGCCCGCGAGGAGCTCGTCGGCGGTTATGTGCGATCCATGCTCACGTCCGCCGACCCGACCATCCACGGCCCCGATGTTCGTGTCGTCGACGTCCTCCGCCTCTGGGGCGACGACATCGACAAGGACCTTGCTTCCACGCCCGAGGTGGGCGCTCGCCTGCACGCGCTGCTCGCCGACACGTACTTTGCTCTTGGCAGCTACGACGACGCAACCGAGCACTACCGAGCCGCGATCTCGGTTGTGACGCCTCTGGAAGGCGAGGACTCCAAAGTCAGGCTCGACATGACGACGGGCCTGGCCAACACGCTCATGTACATCGACCAGCTCGAAGAGGCGGAGTCGCTTATCGAGGAGAACCTCGCGAGGGCCATCCGCGTGGATGGGCCGGAGAGCCTCGCGGCATTGAAGCTCCGTGAGTCGCAGGCCGAGCTCGCACGGATGCGCAACGAGATCGAGCAGGCCGAGCTGCTCTTCGGATCGTTGCGTGACGACGCCAGGCGGCTCTTCGGCGAGGAGTCCGAGATCTATGCCACCGCGCTGTCGGGTCTCTCACGCACGTATCTCGAGAGCTACCAGCCCGCCAAGGCCATCGAGGTGCTCGGCGAACTCCTCGACATCCGCACGGGTGCCGACGGGCCGGATCACCCCGGCGCGATCATCGCGCGGGGCAACCTTGGCATCGCACTCGAAGACCTCGGGGAGTACCAGCAGTCGGTGGACGTTCTGACTGAGAATGTTCGCATCGGTGAAGCGAAACTCGGCCCCCTGCACCACACGGTTCGCTCGTCGCGTGGAGCGCTGGCCATCTCGCTCCACAGCCTTGGTCATACCGACGAAGCGATCGAGCTCTGCGAACGCGTTCTGCGGGATGAGATCGAGGTCTACGGCCCGGACCACACCGACGTTGCCACGGCGACGAGCAACCTCGTCTCCATGCTTTTGAACGCCGAACGCTACGAGGACGCCCTCAGATACACGCCCAAAGCTCTGGAGCTGCTGACCCAGGCCTACGGCTCGGACCACCTGCGCACGATCTCGGCCCTTGGCAACCACGCGGTGACACTCCAGGGACTCAAGCACTTCGACGAGGCAGCTGAGGTTCTGCGGGACCTGTACGCCCGTCTCAAACGAACTGCGGGCCCGGCGAATACCCAGACATTGATCTGGGGCAACAACCTGGCGATGCTCAGCCACGAGACCGGGAAATACGCCGAGGGGGCAGAGGTCCTAAGTGAGATACTCTCGCAGGCCCATGCGAGCGAAGAGTGCCCCGATGTCTACACCGGGATCTTTGAGCGCAACCTCGGGCGTTGCCTGATCGGCGAGGGCGACTACCCGGCGGCCCATGAGCACCTGACCGAATCCATGCGGCTTCTTGAGGGCGCTCCCGATCACATGCTCGCCCGCACACAGGAATTCCTCGACGAACTCGCCACCCTCTGGACCCCGCCGGGCTGATTTCGGACATCGCGAACCGCGGCTTGTATACTTGTGCCAGGCACGCACCGCGTGCGCACGAGGAGGCCGCGACATGACCACGTACCAGCCCGACCCGACGCCCCCGTTCAACCTGATGAAGTGGATCGAGGAGCACAAAGACGAGTTCACGCCCCCGGTGATGAACAAGCAGTTCTATACGGGCGCTGAGGACGTCATTGTCTTCGTGAGCACGGGACCCAACAACCGCAACGACTACCACGTGAACCCGACCGAGGAGCTGTTCTACCAGCTCAAGGGCGATATCTCGGTGCGTATCCGCCCGCCGGGCAATCAGAAGCCTCGCGAGGTCATCATCCGCGAGGGCGAGCTTTGGCTCTGCCCGCGCTGGGTGCCCCACCGGCCGCAGCGGCCTGCAGATACCATCGGGCTCATCGTCGAGTTCCCACGCACGCACAACAGCAAGGAAGTTCTCGACGACGCCCTCCGCTGGTACTGCGAGGAGTGCGACACGCTCGTGCATGAGGCCAAGTTCCGCCTGGCCAGCATCGACAAGGATCTCCACGAGGCGATGGACCACTTCTGGAACGGGCCCGTTGAGGGCCGGACTTGCCCGAAGTGCCAGACCGTGATCGAACGTGCCGGCGAATTCGATCTGGCCAGCATCGGTGGCTAAGCCGAACAACCGGGCTCACTCTCAATGAATAAGGTCGATATCCACACCCACATCCTGCCCCCCGAGTGGCCCGATCTCGCCGAGAAATACGGCGCGGGCAAGTGGCTGTCCATGCAGCGCAACCATTCCGAGGACGGCATGTGCTGCGGGGCGACGCTCTACTGCGAGGGCAAGCACTTCCGCGACGTGCAGGTCAACTGCTTCGATCACGCCGTGCGCCTTGAGGATATGGACCGCACGGGCGTGAAGGTGCAGGCGCTCTCAACCGTACCGGTCATGTTCAGCTACTGGGCGAGCCGAGACCACGGCCATGATCTGTCCCGGATGCTCAACGACCACATCGCGGGCGTCTGCCGGGAATTCCCGTCTCGGTTCGTGGGCCTGGGCACGCTGCCCATGCAGTGCCCCGACTGCGCGACCAAAGAACTTGAGCGATGCGTCAAGGACCTGGGCATGCGGGGCGTGCAGATCGGCTCGCACATCGACAGGGGCGATCAGCCCGACTGGAACCTCAACGAGCCCCAGGTCTTCGAGGTGCTCGCCGCGGCTGCCGAGCTGGGCGCGTGCGTTTTCGTCCACCCATGGGACATGATGGGCACGGACCAGATGAAGAAGTACTGGCTCCCCTGGCTCGTGGGCATGCCCGCCGAGACGAGCCGGGCGATCTGCTCGGTCATCTTCGGCGGCGTGCTCGAAAGCCTTCCCAATCTCAAGATCGGCTTTGCCCACGGCGGGGGCTCGTTCCCCGGCACGATCGGTCGCATCGAGCATGGCTACAACGTCCGCCCAGATCTGTGCGCCATCGACAACTCTGTCAACCCGCGCGAGTACCTCGCCACACCGGACCGCCCAGCGAAGTTCTACGTCGACTCACTCGTGCATGACGAGCCGTCACTCGAGCGTCTGATTTCGCTCTTTGGGAGCCAGCGCATCATGCTCGGCTCCGATTACCCCTTCCCCCTCGGCGAGGCCGAGCCGGGCGAGATGATCGAGTCGATGGCCTCGCTATCGGCCGAGATCAGGGGCCATCTGCTCTACGAATCCGCCCTTGATTTCCTGGGGCTGTCGTCGCTGCCCGGATGATCTATCATCCCTCGTGACGACGACACACCCCATCGACGAGTCCCACGCCTTCGCCCTCGACGCCGACGACCCGCTCGCCAGATACCGCGAGCGGTTCCACATCCCGCAGCGAGACGGCAAACCCGTCGTCTACCTCACGGGCAACTCGCTCGGGTGTCAGCCCAAGGACGTCCGCCGCCTCATCGAGCAGGAGCTCGATGACTGGGCCGACCTCGCGGTGAATGCGCACTTCGGGGGACGTGACCCTTGGAAGGACTATCACGAGCAGTTCCGCGATCCGCTCGCCAGGCTCGTCGGTGCCAGACCCGCGGAAGTCGTCGCGATGAACTCGCTCACGGTGAACCTGCACCTCTTGATGCTCTCGTTCTACCGCCCCACTCATGATCGGTACAAGATCCTGATCGAGGATCACGCATTCCCGTCGGATTCCTACGCCGTGGGCTCGCAGGCCGCGCTGCATGGGTATTCGATCAGCGATGCGGTTCTTCGCGTCAAGCCGCGAGCTGGCGAGCACACGCTTCGGACCGATGACGTGTGCGAGGTGATCCGTTCCGAGGGCAAATCGATCGCGCTCGTTCTGCTCGGGGGCGTCAATTATCTGACGGGCCAGCTCATGGACATGCAGACTATCACCCGCGCCGGGCACGATGCCGGCTGCGTTGTGGGGTGGGATCTCGCGCACGCCGCGGGCAACGTGCCGATGCACCTGCACGACTGGGACGCCGACTTCGCGGCGTGGTGCAGCTACAAATACATCAACTCGGGTCCGGGCGCGATCGCGGGCGCGTTCGTGCACGAGCGTCACCACGCCGCAGACCTGCCGCGGCTGGCTGGCTGGTGGGGCA
>JBGSIX010000231.1:0-24695 GCA_041742315.1 Phycisphaerales bacterium
GCTGCCGGCGCCGGTGGTGGTGGTGGCGGAGCAGGCGCCTCCGGAGCCTATCAGACCCATGGCCAAGCCCCTCGGTGACTGGGTGGTGACGGGCCTGATGCGGACGCCCGCGGGGGGCGAGGCGATCGTGAGCAACACGAAAACGGGCGAGAGCCGGGTGCTGACCCCGGGGGCCGAATTGATGGGCATGCAGGTCTCGACGATTCTGGTCGCCGAGATCGTGATGACGGAAGGTGAGTCTGGGTATCGAGTTGCGCTCGGCCGCTCGCTCGCGGAACGCGAGCCGGTGATCGAGTAGACTTGAGCCACAAGGAAGTGAACGCCGCGCGGAGCGTGGCGAGACAGGAGCGGGCGGAGATGCCAAGTCGATCGAGTCGGGCCCTTCTTCGGGTTCTGTGCGCCGGTGCCATGGTCGGCATGTTCTGGGTGGGGGTGCTTGGCGCCTCTCAAACAGAAGCGCAGGAGGCAGCGGTTGCTGTGGAGCCGAGGATCGGGTTCGCGTTCAAGAACGCGGCCTTCGATCAGGTGCTCGACTTCTTCTCGCGGCAGTCGGGTGTGCCCATCATCTATGAAGCCGACGCGCCGGCTGGGGCGCTCACGTTTGTCTCGGCCAACGAGTACACGCTCGACGCCGCGATCAGCGTGCTCAACCTGACGCTCCACCGTCACGACCGCTATCTGCGCCATGAGGGCGACTTCCTGTACCTCTCGACGCTCCCCGAGGCTGCCAAGCGCGCCGGCGAGTCGTTCGAGAGCGAACTGCCCGAGGGCATCACACCAGATCAGATCGTCACGGTCACCATCCCGCTCAGCAACGCGAACGCGGCGCTTGTCGCGGAGCAGATCAAGCCGCTGCTCGATCCGTACGGTTCGGTCACCGCTGTGCCCGAGCAGAACATCGTCATCGTCGTGGAGACGGCGGCGCAGATCGAGCGCATCTCGCAGGTTATCCAGACGATCGACGATCGCAGGCCGGTCGACTCGTCGTACAAGCTCTTTCCGCTGCGCAACGCGCAGGCCGAGACGGTGGTCAACGCGCTCAAGGGCCTTGTCGGCACGCGCGTCCAGCGCATCATCATCGACAAGGACGGCCAGCAGCGCGTCGTCGAAGACGTCGACGTCGGGGGCCTGAGCATCCAGCCCGACACGCGCACCAACGCGGTGATCGTCGTCGGCCCGGAGTCGCGCATCGAGACGGTCGAAGAGTTGATCGCGCTGCTTGACGCGGACGAGTCGGGCGCGGTGGGCGGGCGTCGGCTTGTGACGCTCCCGCTCCGCACGGTCACGCCGCAGGTTGCCTCGCAGAAAATCACGCAGCTGTTTGCGGGTGTCGAACCGAAACAGCAGCCCACGGTCGTGCCCCTGGACGAGTCGGGCAAGATCGCGGTGGTGGGCTCGGAGGAGCAGCTCGTCCAGGTGACGGCTCTGATCGATGAGCTCGACCCGAGGCGCGGCGACGCGGGTGCAAACGACGAAGAGGTCGCCCGGGTGATCTCGCTTGAGCACCTGTCGGCGCAGTCGGCGACCGCGATCGCCGCCAAGCTCCTGACGCCCCGCCAGCAGGCGGTGATCCGCATGGCCCCGGGGGCGGACGCCAAGTCGCTGATCGTTGCGGGACCCGGTGCGGACATCGCCCGGTTCGAGCAGCTCCTTGCGGGCATCGACCGGCCGGTCTCGGGGGCGCGAGAGGTTCGGCTCGTCCGGATCGACGCCGCGGACCCGGGGGCTGTCTTTGCGAACACGAACAACCTTTATATATCGGCTCAGGACGATCCCGATCGGCTCGAGCGCACGCTCGATGAGGTGTCGGGGTCGGTGACGCTCATCGGCTCGCGCGCAGACATCGATGAGTATGTCCGGCTTCTGGGCGAAGCGCAGCGTGCGGTCGGGCTCGCCACGCAGACACGGACGTACGACGTCAAGGGCGAGTCGCCCGAGCAGCTGGCGGTCCGCCTGAGCCGAATCGCGTCGCTCGTCCTCGGCGGCCAGGGCACGATGCCCAGCATCCAGGCCATCCCGGAGCTCGATCAGATCATCGTGCGGGCCCAGCCCGCGCAGTTCCAGCTCATCGACAGCCTCATCGAGCAGATCTCGCAGAGGGCATCGAGCGAGGTGCAGGTCGAGGTCATCCGTCTTCATTCGACCGACGCCAATGGACTCATTGAACGTGCACAGTCGATGGCCAAGCTCGCCAACCCGCAAATCGCGCCGGCCAATGTGCAGCACGACGAGACCTCGGGCAATCTGATCGTCACGGGCGGCGCCGAATCCGTCGCGGCCTTCGGCGAGGGGCTCAAGCAGGCCCAGTCGCTCACACCCCCGACCAGGACGACCCGCATCGTCGATGTGCAGCGCGCCAGCGCCGCGGATCTGGTCGAGCCGCTGCGCGAGTTCCTCGCCTCGGCGGACCCGATCGACCCGGGCCGGAGCGTGCCCGAGCCGACGATCTCGGTCGTCGAGCGGACCAACAGCCTGCTGGTCGTCGCCGAGCCGGCGCAGCAGGACATGATCGCCGACCACATCCGCAGGCTCGACGTGCTCGAGCAGACGGATCTGCCGCCGCTCCGGCTTTTGCAACTCCGGACCGCCGAGGCGCAAACGATCGCCACGATGCTGACCGAGCAGTACCGGCAGCGCCCGCAGACCGAGCGGACCGCCAAACCCGTCGAGGTGCGCGCCGACGCTTCGACCAACACGCTGATTGTCGCCGCCCATGAGGATCTGTTCGGCGATATCAAGTCCTTCGTCGAGGAGCTCAACACGACCCGGAGCGACGGGCCGGACCGAGTGACCAAGCTCTTCCCTCTCCGCGTGGCGCGCGCGTCCGACGTCGCGATCGCGATGGATCGGCTCTACCCGGAGCCGCCCATCCCGCTCGACCGCCGGGGCGTGCCAATGCCCTGGCTCCGCGAGCCCAAGCAGGTGACGGTGTCGGCGGAGGAGAACAGCAACTCGCTCATCATCGATGCGCCGTCGGACCGGATGGAATCGCTCACCGAGCTCGCCGAGCAGCTCGACCGCGTGCAGGTGCCCGCGGCGGCGGAGCTGCGCACGTACCGTGTCGAGAACGCGGACCTGCAGGTCATCGCCCAGGCGCTGACGGGTCTTGCGAGCCGGGGCATCCTCAGCTCGCCCGCGCAGGCCGGGCGGCAGGCGGTGCAGGTACTCATCGAGACCGAGCCAAGGAGCAAGACGCTCATCGTCGCGGGCGACGAGGTGACGTTCCAGAAGGTCGAGCAGATGCTCGCGGACCTCTCGGCGGTGCCGGTTGAGCGTGAGCTGCGCGTGGTTTCGATCGAAGGCCAGCTTGCCTCGGATATCGCCCGCCGCGCCGAGCAGATCTACGAGACACAGACCAAGACCATCCCGGACGCCAAGCCCGTCGAGCTGCGCGTGGACGAGGATTCGAACACGCTCGAGATCGTCGCCGAGACCGAGTCGATGCAGCGGTTCCTGACCGTGCTCGACGAACTCCAGAGCCAGACGGGCCCCGCGCGGCAGATCAGGCTCGTCGAGCTCCGGTCCGCATCCGCGGACGACGTTGCCGGTTTCCTCGAAGAGCTCCTGAGCACGAGCGCCGCCATCAAGCAGCACGGCGGGCCGATGCCGACATTCGAATCGATCGAGTCGACCAACTCGCTCCTGATCTCGGCGACCCACGAGGATTGGGCCGTGATCGAGCCGCTCATTGACTCGCTCGATACCGCCGAGGGGCAGGAGAGGCCGCCGCTGCGGATCATGCGGCTGCGTTCGACGGACGCGGTGGGCATCGCGACGGTGCTCCAGCAATCGTTTGATCGCAGGCCGACCGCCGAGAAGGCTCGGCTTCCCGTCGATATCCGGAGCGACTCGGCGACCAATACGCTCATCGTTTCGGCGCACCAGGACGTGATGCCCGAGATCGAGAGCTTGGTTGCGGATCTGAACGACGCGCAGGCGATCGACGGCGAGGGCCGGGGGATCCAGATCTTCCCGCTCCGCGTGGCGCGAGCTGAGGAACTGGCGCGGACGATCGATCAGATGTACCCCGAGCCACCGATGCCCGTGGACTCGCGCGGAAGGCCGAGGCCCGATCTTCGTCTGCCTAAAGAGATCGTGGTCCGCGCAGACATGGCGACTAATTCGTTGATCGTCGATGCGCCCTCGGCGCGCCTGCCCGGCTTCGAACAGCTCGTGCGCGAGCTGGACCGCGCGAAGGCGACCGAGGACGTCGAGGTGCGGACGTACGCGATCGAGCGAGCCGAGTTGGCCTCGGTGCAGTCGACCCTGCGTGAGCTGGCCGATCGGAACGCCCTGGGATCAACGGGCCGAACACCGGTCACGATCACCACGGAGGCCCGCGGGCGGACGCTGATCGTGAGCGGGCCGGTGGAGATCTTTGATGCTGTCGAGAAGCTGATCAGCGATCTCGACGCCAAGCCTGATCTCCCCGATCGCGTGCTCAGGCTCTACCGGCTTGAGTACGCGCGGGCGGACCTCCTGGCCCCGATGCTCCGCGAGGCGCTGGCCGACCAGGCCAGGCAGGTGCTCGGCGCTAGCGCGAACGACGAGGAAGAAGTGCTCAACGTCTCGGCGGATATCCGCTCGAACACGCTGATCATCTTCGCGCCCGAGGTGGTCCAGCAGATCGCCAGCGAGCTCGTGCAGGCGCTCGACAGCGAGGCCTCGGCGGCTTCGCGCCACGTCGTGCGGGTGATCTCGCTCACATACGCCGATGCGAATTCGGTCGCGCCGACGATCACGGCCGCCTCTGGCGCGATGGACTTTGCGCCGAGCGAGAAGCCGCTGATCTCGGCGGTTCGGGGCGTGAACTCGATCGTGATCTCGGGCACCGCGGGCGATGTGGAGAAGCTGGCCGACCTCGTGGAGTCGCTTGACGTCAGGCCGGTCGATTCGGACTCGCCGGGCGTGGAGACGTTTGTCCTGAAGAACGCCTCGGCGACCGCCATCGCCAAGACGGTTGAGAACCTCCTGGTCAACCAGCTCGAGACCGATCCGCGCGTGCTGGCGCTCAGGCTCCGATATATCCGCGACGCCGCGCCGCCCGCGCCAAAGGTCCGCGTGGAAGCCGATGAGCGCACGAACGCGCTCATCGTGTCGGCGCCGATGGAGACGATCGAGCTGGCCAAGGCGATCGTCGAGCGGCTCGACCTGCCCACGGGCGAAGAGCCCACGATGATGACCTTCTCGCCCTCGCGCGCCAACCCGACCCGCCTCGCGGCGGTCATCGAGGGTGTCCTCGCGCAGACGCGCACTCCCAGCACGCCCACGGCGGAGCTTCACGTCGAGCCGGCCAGCGCCACGATCGTGGTGACGGGTCAGCCCGAAGAAGTCGCCCGTGCGGTCGGCCTGCTTTCCGAGTTCGACGAGCGGGCGGTGGCGCTCCCCGAGACCTCGATGCGGATGGTCGAGCTCACCAACGCGTCGGCGGATTCCGTGGCCCGCACGCTCACGAGCGTGCTGAGCGACCGCACGCGCTGGCCCGAAGATCTGGTCCGCGCCGAGGAAGCCGGGCTCGCGGTCGGCGCGCCCTCGTTTACCGCGGAGACGAGCACGAACCGCATCCTGATGATCGCGCCGGCCCCGCTCCAGGCGCTCGCCGAGCAATTGATCGCCTCGCTCGACCAGACCGACGCGGACACCTCGCGGGACACGCGGGTGTACAACCTGCACAAGGGCGACGCGGAGTCGGTCGCGTCGGCGGTGTCGAGTTCGATCAAGGCCGCCAGCCGCGCGGGCCAGCCCGAGGCGAGCGTGTCGGCCGAGCCCGTGAGCAACAGTGTTGTGGTTGTGGGCGACGCGGAGCAGATCGCGCTCGCCGAGACGCTCATTGAGAGCATGGACGAGGCGGTCGACACCGACGGCGTCTCCGTCCGCACGATTCTGCTCAAGAACGCCAGGGCCGAAGCGCTCGCGCCGATCATCGACGAGATCGTCCGGCGTGAGGACGCCACGCAGATGCTGCCCAGCTGGATGATGGCTTCCTATCTCGCGCAGGGCGGCTCGGTGCGCCAGCCCGCGCGGGTCGTCGCCGAGCCCAGGCTCAACGCGCTCGTCGTCACAGGGCCCGGCCCGGTGCTCGATCTGGCGGAGCAGGTGATCGCCGAGCTCGATTCGTCGAACTCGGCGGGCTCCAACCAACGACCCGTGCGTGTGATCTCGATCCGCAACGCCGACGCGTCGAGCCTGGCGCAGACGATCCAGGCCGTGTTCGAGGAAGACTCCGCCTCGGCTCCCCAGCCCGTGGTGCGTGTGGATGCGGACGCCAACGCACTCGTGATCCGTGCGGATGAATCGCAGTTTGCGCGCATCGATCAGCTCGTGCAGGAACTCGACGCCGCGGCGGTGCTTTCAAGCCGCCAGCTCAGGCGGATCAGCGTCGATCCCTCGCGCATGGACGCGGGCGAACTCGCGGAGATCCTGCGCGGCATGATTCAGGAGCGCTCGGGCGCGAGCGTCGAGGTGCTCGACGCCACCAAGCTCGGGAGCCCCGCAGCGAGCGAGCCTTCAAAGCAAGGTGCCTGGCTTGCCCCCGGGTACGCTCATCCGCTCGAATTTGTCGGCAAGGCCCTGTGCGAGGTCGTGCAGGCGCAGCTGTTCCCCGCGGCGTTGCTCCAGCCGGAAACGAAAGCCGAGCCGGAAGAGACGCAATCCGCTCCGGAACCTGCGCAAGCAGAAACGCAGAGCGAACCCGAGGTTCAGATCACAATTGACCCGGCCACGAATTCGCTGATCGTGACGGGCTCGACCGTGATGACCGACCGTATCGCCAGGCTCGCAGAAGAAATCCAGCGGCTCGCGCCGGCGCAGCCGACCAAGGCGCGTGTGGTGCGTCTGCCCGATGGCGTCGATCCGAACGCGGTGTACAGCGTTCTTGCGCGCACCGTCCAGCAGATCGGCACGCGGAGCGAGAGTAACCCGGGCGGGTTCACGGGGCGCGTCGCGGTCGCGCCAGACGCCGCCGGTAACAGCGTGATCGTCTGGTCGAACGACACCGATTTCTCTTCGCTCGGGCCGCTGATCGGCGCGATGGCCGAGCCCGCATCGTCCGAAGCAAGGGTCGTCAAGGTATACCCGCTCAGTTCGGTCCGCGCGAGCAAGGCGCTCGGCGCGGTCCGGGACTTCATCTCGCCCATACCCAGCGGCATGCAGGCCCGGCGCATCCGCTCCGCAGCCGTGGAGATCGCGGGCGTCGACGGAACCAAACTCACCGCTGAGCTCGACGCCTCGCAGATCAGTGTCACCGCGGGCCCGGGCGATCACTCGCTGATCATCTCCGCGCCGAGCGAATCGCTCGCCGCGATCGATCACTTCATCGCGCTCATCGACCAGACGCCCTCAGAGGCGCACATGGGCATCCGGCGATACACGCTCCAGACCGCCGAGGCGAGCACGCTCGCGCAGTCGCTCACGCAGCTTTTCGCGGCTCAGAGGCAGGTCGACTCGGACCTCCCGCGCCCAGCGATCATCGCCGACGCACGGAACAACACGCTGCTCGTCACCGCGACGACTGCGCAGCACGAAGAGATTGCCAGCCTCCTGCCGACACTGGATATTGAGAACGGTGACGAGAACGAGGTGCTCGAGATCTTCCGCCTGACCAAGAACAGGCCCTCCTCGGTGAACAGGACGCTGAGCGAACTCGTCCTTTCGGATGACCCGTCGCTTCGGAGCAAGGTCCGCATCAGCGCGGACGACAGCGTTGGCGTCCTGATGGTCCGGGCGCCCGAGGAGCAGCTCGCCGAGATCCGCAAGATCGTCGCGGACCTCGACACGACGAGCGCCGAAGATCTCCCGGTCCACACGCTGACCGTCGAGCACGCCGATGCATCCCAGGTAGCCGCGGCGATCACGAGGTTCTTTGACGATCGCGACCGGGCCTCGAACCGCACGGGCGGGCGTCAGTCGCCCAGTGTGGCGATCACCGCCGACAGCAGGAGCGGCGCGATCATCGTCGCCGCGAGCGAGAGCGACTATGAGCAGATCAAATCGCTCGTCGAAACATTCGACGGCTCGCCCGAAGCCAAGGACCTGCTCTACCGCGTCTTCCGTCTGGAGCACGCGAGAGCGTCCGATCTTGGGAGCATCGTTCAGAGTATTTCTTGGGAGATGCAGTACGAGCGCATGTACGGAGCCAATCAGCAGGGCGGCAACCAGAACAGGCTCTACGTCGAGGCCAACGATCGGCTCAACGCGATCGTGGTGCTCGGCTCGCCCGACCGCATGGACACGATCGAACGCGTGATCGCCGAGCTCGACGTGCCGACGGGCGAGATGGGCGAGATGACGCTCAAGGCGATCGTGCTCCAGAAGTCCGACGCCAACGCGGTCGCACGGGTTATCCGGGATTCGACCGCGACGCCCGGCTGGCGGATCTGGCAGGGGCGCGACCCGGAGGGCGTGGTCGCGGAGGTCGACCGCACACGCAACGCGGTGCTGCTCATCGGCAAGAAGGACCGCGTCGAGCTGGCCGCCGGGTTTGTCGAGGAGATCGAGCGTGCCGGCGGTGAGGGCGGCGATCAGGTGTCGTCCATCCGCCTCGAGTACGCCCGCGCCGATCGTGCAGCGCAGGCGATCAACCGATTCTTCGATTCGCGGGCGCGGGCCCAGGGCATCGCGACCACAGGCGTCACGGTCGTCGGTTCGTCCGATGGGAACGTGATCGTGGTTGCCGCCAACGAGGCGGATACCTCGCTCGTCAAGCAGCTGATCTCGGACATCGATCAGCCCGAGCTGGGCGAGGACCGCGAGATCCAGGTGTACTCGATCCGCAACGCGAACGTCGCCGAGACCTCGCGGACGGTGACATCGATGTTCCCGACCGCCGGCGGCCGGACCGAGGACCGCGTGATCGTCACGCCCCAGACACAGACCCGTTCGCTGATCGTGTCGGCGCCGAAGAAGCTCCAGGATCCGATCGCCGAGCTCATCGCCGAGCTCGACAGCCCGCCGACCGACGAAGACGCAAGGATCGTGACGGTCACGCTGAAGTCCGCGTTGGCGATGAACGTTGCCGAGTCACTCCGCCAGGCGCTGCCCGAGAATGTTCAGGTGAAGGTCACGCCCGTGGAGCGGAGCAACTCGCTTCTCCTGACGGGTTCCGACGAAGCCATCAAGCTCGTGATGCAGCGGATCGAGGAGCTCGACGCCGAGCCCACGCGGAACTTCATGGAGTTCCGCCGGATCCGCATCCACCACGTCGACGCCTACGACGTGGCGAGCACGCTCCGCACGATCACCCGCGCCCGTCCAGCGGGCCCGGGCGGGGCTCGTCCCGGCGTGGACTACAACTCCGACGACAACACCGTGGCGATCAGTGCGTTTGCCGACGAACTCGACGAGCTCTTGAGCATTGTCGAGCAGCTCGACATGCCCAGCGACAGCGAACGCAAGACCGAGTTCGTCCCGCTCGAATTCGCCAACGCGACGCAGATCGCCGAGGCGCTCGAGACGTTCTTCGGCCCGTACGCCCCCGCCGCGACGACGCCCGGCGCCAGGCGTGTCACGATCGTTCCCGACGCGGCGTCCAACTCCCTCGTGATCAGCGCCGACAAAGGCGAGTGGGACAGCATCCTCAAGCTCCTGGCGACACTCGACAACGAGAAGTACGACACGTCGCGGCAGCTCGCGGTGATCAAGCTCGAGTACGCCGACGCGTCGAGCGTGGCGGGCGCGCTCGACGAGGGCTTCCGCGCGACGGTCGATGCGCAGCTCCGCCGGGAAGAGGCCCGCCAGCAGACCCGTCAGCAGGGCAACCGCGAGAATCAGGCCGCGGCTCCCCCGGTCCTGATCCGAGCCGAGGACCTGCCCACGGTTTCTGCGGAAGCCGAGACGAATTCGCTCGTGGTCTTCGCGTCGCGACGCGACCTCGAACGGATCCGGAGCATCGTCGAACAGATCGACCGCGCCGAGTTCGCGGAATACCCGCAGGCCCGGATCATCCCCGTCTCCCAGGGACGCCCGAGCCAGATCGCGGTCGCGGTGCGTGAGCTCTACGGCCGCCAGGCACAGGGTACACAGGGCAAGCGTGCCGTGCTCGTCTTCGGCGACGACACCAGCGGCACGCTCATCGTCCGTTCGGATGATCGCACATTCGTTCAGATCGAGGCGCTCGCGCAGGCTGTTCAGGAGCAGAGCGATCGCCGGGGCGTCAAGGTGCGCGTCCTGACACTCGCCAACGCGCCCGCGTCCCGCATCCGGACGGCTCTCCTCGAAGCCTTCCAGCGCACCGCCGAGAGCCGGGGCGAGTCGCTCTCCATCCAGGTCGATCGGACGCGCAACGCCCTCGTGATCGCCAGCACCGAGGAACTCTTCGACGAGATCAGCCTGACCGCACGCGAACTCGACGGCCAGCTCGACGCGCAGCCCGAGGGGCTCCAGAACGACTTGCCCGGTGTGTTCGGCGGCATACAGATCGTGGACATCCAGAACAACGACTCGGCGAGCGTCATCCAGCTTCTCACGGAACTCGGTGTGACCCGCCCGGCTTCGCCCGAGCTGGCGAGCATCGTGGCGGACCCGGTTCTGCTCAGTGCCCTCTCCTCGCGCCGAGCCATTGCGATCTCGGGCAATCCCGCCGACGTCGAAGCCGTCGCGAAGCTCATCCCGGCGCTGGATCGAGAAGCGATCGTGCCCTCGCACGCCGCGGCGATCATCACGCTCGACATCGCCGACGCGGGGGCCGTGGTCACCACGCTCCGCGAGATGCTCACGCCCGCCAGCGGCGCGACCGGCGCCTCGCCCGCCAAGTCCGCGGCGGAACATTTGCGCCGCATCAGCATCGCCAACGGCGCCGAGGAACCATTGCAGCTCGACCTGTCCGCACCGCTTCGGATTTTGGCGGACGCGACGACCAATTCCGTGATCGTCGCCTCGACCGACGCCAACGTAAAGGGCATCCGCGAGCTCGCCAAGATGATGGATCGCTTGCCGGTAGGCGAGGCCGTGGTCATCCGCGTCTTCCCGCTCAACAGCGCGTCCGCGGACCGCGTGCGCACGATCATCGACGAGCTCTTCCGTCAGGGCGCGCAGCTGAGCAACATCCCGGGGACGAACCGCCGGACGCAGCCCAGCACCGCCACTGGCCAGGCGCTTCTCAACGAGCTCGCCATGAGCGTCGATGAGCGGAGCAACTCGCTGATCGTCGCGGGGCGCGAGGAATCGGTCGCGCTCGTCGAGGTGCTCATTGGCGATCTCGACGGCGAGCAGGCCTCGACCTGGGTCGAGCCGACGCTTGTCATGCTCAATCACGCCGACCCGCGCGAGCTTGCGGACCGGCTCAATACGGTGCTCGTCAAGGGGCTGACCGACACACCCGAGTCCGAGGCGCTGCGGCGTCAGGCGGGCCGGATTCGGCTCGCCGGCACGGGCGCCAAGGGCGAGGCGATCAAGAACGCCGACCTCTTCACCGCGGCGGGCACGCTGATCATCGAGCCCGAGCCCAACCTGCGGGCTCTTCTTGTCCTTGGGAGCCCGGCGAACATCGAAGTGGTCCGCGGGCTCGCATCCATGATGGACGTCGAAGCCGCATCCGCGTCCAACCGCGTTCGGCTCTTTCCGCTCGAGCACGCCGCCGCGGATCGGATCCTGGGGATCGTGACGGGCTTGTTCAACGAGCGGGCGCGCCAGCCCTCGTTCCGCGAGGAGGACCGCATCATCGCCGCCGTCGATGCGCGGACCAACACGCTCATCGTCACGACCAGCCCGGAGAGCTTCGAGGTGCTCGATGCGCTCCTCGCCTCGCTCGACTCGGCCGACCCGAACTACGCGGTCGGGTTGCACGTCGTCACGGTGCAGGGGGGCGATGCCGTGCAACTGGCGCCCAAGATCGAGCGGCTCATGCGTGAGCGGATCACCGCAACCCAGCGATCCGGGAGCGTGTCCTCGCCCCTGGATTCGTTCTCGATCGAACCGGAAGCCGCGACGAACAGCCTCATCATCGCGGCGAGCGAAGAGAACCTCGTGCTCGTCAAGGAATTGCTCGCGGCGCTGACCGGCGAGGAGACGCAGGCCCTCTCGCGGGGTTCGACCGTCGAGGTCATCGCGCTGACGAGCACACGCCCCGCCGACGCGGCCCAGGCGGTGTCGGAGTTCTACGTCAATCCCGAGAACCAGCGCCGAGGCCCGGGCTCGGTGGGGGTGATCGCCAACGAAAGACTGAATGCACTTGTCGTCCGGGGCACACCCGATGACATCGAAGCCGTCCGCGAGCTTGTTGCAAGGATCGATACCGCCAGCCCGCTGGCGGTTCAGAACGTCCGTCGGATCGAACTCAAAACAGCCAATGCGTACGAGGTGGTCCAGCTTCTCGATGACGTGCTCTCGGGCCGGGCGATCTCTGGGGCGCGGGCGCGATCGGGGCAGGCGGTCAAGCTCCGGTTCTATCGCCAGAAACTGCTCGAAGACCTGGAAGCCGCCGAGAACTACACCGAGACCGAGATCGACGCCGTCGTCCGCGAGCAGGTGGCGCTCACGCCCGAGCTCCGCACGAATTCGGTGCTCGTCTCGGCGCCTCCCGATGTCATGGCTTTCATCGAGTCGATGATCTCGGATCTCGATACGACCAGTGCCGGCACGCGCAAGATCGAGAAGTTCCGACTCGTCAACGCCGACGCCCGAGCGATGGCCGACGTGCTCCGCAACCTCTTTAGCCTCCGGCAGAGCGGGAACAACAGCCTCTTCCTCGTGCCCACGGCCGGTATCGATCCGTCGTCGGCCCCCGATGACCAGCTCGCCGATCAGTTCAGTTCGCAATCCCTGACGCCCGTGCCCGACGACCGCCAGCAGCTGGCGATCACCATCGACGCCCGAACGAACACGCTCATCGTCTCGGCGACCGAGGAGTACCTTGAGCTCGTACGCGACGTCGTCGAAGAGCTCGATTCGATCATCGCGACTGAGCGAGAGCAGATCGTCTTCGATCTGCAGTACGCCCAGGCCGAGACGGTGCAGGCCACGCTCCAGCGTTACTTTGAGTCGGAGGCCGCTCGCATCCGCGACATCCTCTCGCCCGGCCAGGGCGGCTCGCTCACGCGGCAGCTCGAGCAGGAGGTCACCGTGGTCGGCGACCCAAAGAGCCAGAAGGTCCTGATCTCCGCATCGCCTCGGTACATCGAGACGGTCAAGTCGATCGTGAGCGAACTCGACGCGGCTCCCCCGCAGGTCATCATCCAGGTCCTGCTCGCCGAGGTCACGCTCGATGACTCGGATCAGTGGGGCCTCTCGGCCGACGCCTTTGACGTGGGCGGCGATAACTACGACGTCGGCTTCCTCGGCGCCGGCGCCTCGCTCGCCACGGCTCTTGGTGTGCCGAACCTGTCTGTGTCCTCGACCGATTTCAGCCTGCTCGTCCGGGCGCTGCAGGCGCAGGGCAAGCTCGAGATCCTGTCGAACCCGCGCCTCACCGTGAACAACAACGAGTCCGCCTCGATCCAGGTCGGCGAGAACGTCGCCCTGCCCGACGAGGTTGAGACGCTCACCGACGGCAGGACCCGCGCCAGCATCCGCCGGGAGGACGTGGGCGTCCTGCTCTCGGTCACGCCCTCGATCAGCTCCGACGGGTTCGTGCGGCTCGACATCCAGCCCGAGATCTCGGTCGTCAGCGAACGGACCACGCAGATCTCCGAGGACTTCGAGGCTCCGATCATCAGCACGCGCAAGGTTGACACGACCGTGACGGTGCGCGACGGGCAGACGGTCGTCATCGGCGGGCTCATCCAGACCACGCAGGAAGACCGCCGAACCAAGGTGCCCTTCCTGGGTGACATCCCCTTCCTCGGGATTCCTTTCCGGAGCCACGACATCAAGAACGTGCGGACGGAGCTCCTTGTCATCCTCACGCCCCAGGTCGTCGCGGGCGGCGTCAACGGCGGCTCGCACCTCCTCGACATCGACGCCGAGCGCACCATCCGCAACTACAGCGATCCCGATGGGCTCTACAAGCTCCTCGAGAATCACCGGCCGGAGAAGCTGGAAGTCCCCGAGGCCGAGCCCGTGGACGCCAAGGAACCGGACACAGCGCAAGTGATCGAGAGTCGGCCGAGTGAGTGAGCGAACAACCATGCGCCTTGGATGGATTCTCTGTGCGTGCCTTGTGTGCGCGTCGATCTTCTCGGGATGCGTGGCCGACGGGCCCCAGCCCCGCCAGAGGCCCCACATCGGCCCCCAGCCCCGCGACTCCCAGGCGGATGTGCTCCTGCTGAATCTCGGGCCGCCCTCAGACGCGGACGGCGACACGATTCCCGACACCTTCATCGCAAGCGTGCACGTTTTCGATGAGCGTTATCAGCTCCCCGTGCAGGTGCCGGGCAAGATGTCGTTCCATCTGTTTGCAGGTGACTCAGAGACACCCCTGCACTCCTGGTTATTCGAGGGCCGGGATCTTCAGCAGCAGATCATCAAAGCGCAGGTCGGCCCCGTGTACCGGTTCCGGCTCCGCGTTCCGATCGACGCCGAGCCCGTACGGGAGAAGTTCGTGACTGTGCAATGCATCTTCGAAGAAACAGACGGCGCCAAAGCTCAGGCCTGGCACCGGGATCTGCCCTGGCTGTCGTTTCCCCGCTGAGACTTCATGGAGCCTTAACAGTTTCTTGGCATTCGCGGGCCAAGGCTTCTGACGCAGGACTATCTGCCCGGGAGTCGCACGATGATGAAGAGAGTGATGCTCGCATTCGCCGCGGTCGGACTGATGTCCGGCTCCGCTTCTGCCCAGGACAAGGCCCACCCCCTCGATGAGGCGCTGCCCAACTACGAGGCCGTGCAGGGTGTGACCGGCTCGATCAAAAGCATGGGCTCGGACACGATGAACAACATCATGACGCTCTGGGGTGAGCTCTTCATGAAGACTTACCCGGGCGTCTCGGTCGAGGTCATCGGCAAGGGCTCCTCGACGGCGCCCCCCGCGCTGACCGAGGGCCAGGCCCAGTTCGGCCCGATGAGCCGCGAGATGAAGGCCGCCGAGGTTGACAGGTTCGAGGAAGTCCACGGCTACAAGCCCACGCTGCTCCGCACGGGCATCGACTGCCTCGCCGTGTTCGTGCACAAGGACTGCCCGCTCGAGTCGCTCACGCTCGATCAGGTCGCCGCCATCTTTTCCGTCAAAGGCCCCGAGATGACCTGGGGTGATCTGGGCATCACCGATTCCGCCTGGCGCAACCAGCCGATCACGCTCTACGGCCGCAACTCGGCCTCGGGCACGTACGGCTACTTCAAGCAGGTCGCCTTGGGCGGCAACGACTACAAGGACACCGTCAAGGAGCAGCCCGGTTCGTCCGCCGTCGTTCAGGCGGTCGCGACCGACCAGTACGCGATGGGCTACTCGGGCATCGGCTACGCCACGCAGGACGTCAAGGCGATCTCGCTCGCCGAGGACTCAGCCAGTGAGGCGTACGCCCCGGACCTCGAGCACGCCTACACCGGCGAGTACCCCCTCGCCCGCTTCCTGTACGTCTACATCAACAACAACCCGGGCCGGAAACTCGAGCCGCTCCGCGCCGAGTTCATCAAGCTTATATTCTCCCGCCAGGGTCAGGAAGCCGTTCTGAAGGACGGCTACTTCCCCCTCCCTGCAGATATGGCCGCAGAGGAACTCAAGAGCGTCGGCCTCTGACCCTCTGAGCGTGGAGTGTGACGGTTTGCCCAACTCGCAAGAGCAGCGCGATCGCCCTTTCCACGAGCAGTTTCGGCCGCGCCAACGAGTACTTTTGATCGATAAGGCCGCCGAGAGCATCATCACGCTCGGCGGCCTTGCCGTCATCGCCGCGGTGCTCGGGATCATCGCGTACCTGCTCTGGGTCGTGTACCCACTCACCCAGCCCGGCAAGGTCACGCCCGGGCATCAGATCGCCGCCGCGACCGAGCCGGCGTTTGCGATCGTGGACGAATACGAACGCCTCGTCTCGATCGCCGAGCCCAAGGGCCAGATCAGATCCATCTCTCTGGAATCGGGCGAGCAGATCCCCGCTTCGCTTGAGGTCGGGCCCTTCGTCCGGGCCAGCTTCTCGCCCTCGACCGGACTTCTGGCGCTGGCCCGGCCCGACGCCTCGGTCGACGTCGGCACGCTCTCATTCCGCACTGACGTGCTCATGCGTTCCGATCTCGACGCCGAGCAATCGACGCTCACCATCGGTCAGGTGCGCACCCTCGACGAGGGCGTGCTGGAACGCACGGGTGACGATCAATACCGCCGGATCACACTCACGTACGAAGAAGCGGGGCGGATCGATCCCCCCGAGTTGCAGTCGCCGATCATCGCGATCGACGCCGAGGAATTCGGCCGAGATAAGGTCGTCGCCGCCGTGCACGTCGACGGTTCGGGCGGCGTGATGATCATGACCACCCGGCGCTCGCTCGTGGGGGGGGCAAGTAACTCCCAGGTGCGCACGCTGCCCATCGAACTGGTGGATAGCGAAGAGCCACCCCTGGCCATCGTGCTCCTCGACAGCGGCAAGGAACTCGCGATCATCTCAGAGTCGGGCCGAGCGGATCGATACTCGCGCACCGCCTCCGCGTACGCCTTCGCCGAAACATCGCAACTCGTGGGCGAGGGCGAGAGCGTCGCCTCCGTCGAGCCGCTCCTTGGCCGGAATTCGATCCTCGTCGGGACCAGCGGCGGAGAGGTCCTCGACTGGATGCTCACCCGGGGCGATTCCTCTGGGGGCGTCCGAACGCTCGTCAAGGTCCGCGGCTTCCGCGTGGGCGCATCGCCCGTGTCGCGGCTCGCCACAAGCCTCCGCGACCGCACGTTCATCGCGGGCGACGAGGCAGGGCAAATCCGGCTCTGGCATGCCACCTCGGGCAAGCTCGTCGGCTCGGCACAAGGACCAGAATCCGTCCGCTCGGTCGTCGTGAGTCCCAAGCTCGACGGCTTCCTCGCACTGAGCGCCGAGGGCATCACGAGTTGGAAACTCGACCCGGGCCACCCGACCGTCACGCTCGAATCTCTTTTCCTGCCCGTGTGGTACGAGGGCGATCAGAAGCCGAGCCTGGTGTACCAGTCCACCGCCGCCGATGACTCCGCCGAGCCCAAGCTGAGCCTGACGCCGCTGATCTTCGGCACGCTCAAGGCCACGATCTTTGCGATGCTCTTTGCTGTCCCGATCGCGGTGATGGCCGCGATCTATTCGAGCGAATTCCTGCCCAAACGCTTGCGTTCACGCGTCAAGCCCGCGATCGAGATGATGGCCTCCCTCCCCTCCGTCGTGCTCGGGTTCATCGCGGCGATGATCATGGCGCCCTTCGTGCGCGATCATCTCTCGTCGGTCCTCGTTGGGCTCGTCATCGTCCCGATGGCCATCCTGCTGGTTTCCGGCGTCTGGCCGCTCCTGCCCGGGAATCTGGCCTGGCGTCTGCCGCAGTCCGTGCAACTCGTCACGATCCTGGTCGCCTGCCTGCTCGGCATCGCGATCTCAGCATCCATCGGGCCGGCGCTGGATCGAGGGCTGTTCGCGATCGACAACCGCGAGCAAGCCGTCCTCGCGGGGCACGTCGAACAAGCGAGGGAGATCCCCGAATGGGCCGAGGGCAAGGCTTCCTTCACGCTCGCCGATCGCAACACGCTGCGCCGAGAGGGTCTGTACGTCCAGAACGACCGGATCGTCATCCCGCGTGCCGACGAACTCGTGGATCAAGCCGAGTCGCCGCACTCGCCGCTGAAAGTCTGGCTCACGGGCATGGTCGGCTCGCCCCTGCCCGGCTGGGTGGCGCTGCTTTTCGTGCCCTCTCTTGCGATCGCGGGCATCTTTGCGATGGGCATCGGTCGGCAGAGCGCTGCGCGTTGGCTGCCGCTCGTTCGCGTGGGGGTCTCGATCGCGATGGCCATCCCCATCGCGATGATTCTGGCTCGCATCTGTGTCGCCCTGGGCTGGGACGCGCGCGAGTCGATCCTGGGCACATTCACCCAGCGCAACACGTTCGTCGTCGGGATCATCATGGGCTTTGCCATCATCCCGATCATCTTCACGCTGAGTGACGACGCGATGCAGAGCGTGCCGAACTCACTCCGGGCCGCGAGCCTGGGCGCAGGTGCGACGCAGTGGCAGACCGCGATGCGCATCGTGCTCCCCGTCGCCGCCAGCGGCATCTTCAGCGCCGTCATGATCGGGCTCGGACGGGCCGCGGGCGAGACCATGATCGTGCTCATGGCGACGGGCAATACGCCCGTCATGGACTGGAACATCTTCGGGGGCCTCCGCACCCTCTCGGCGAACATCGCAGTCGAACTCCCCGAAGCCGACCGGGGGGGGACGCACTACCGCGTCCTCTTCCTCTGCGGCGTCGTTCTCTTCGCGATCACCTTCGTCGTCAATACGTCCGCCGAGATCATCCGCCAGCACTTCCGCAAGCGGAGCGCCATGCTGTGAGCGATCAGAACACACACACACTGGAGCTCGTCCCGACGCCCCTGCGGGCAAGGGGCACGTCGGGCACCTGGCTCACGGGCATGGCGCTCATCGCTTGCGTTGCGATGATCCTGGGCCTGCTCGGTCTGATCCTCTTCAGCGGCGCGGGCACGTTCTGGCAGAAGCCGATCGAAAAGGTCACGCTTGAGTCGGGCGAGACCTTCCTCGGCATGCGGTTCCGCACCGAGAACAACCCGGAGATGGGGCTCCGCACGCTCTACCGCGTCGGCAATCGGGACCTTGGCCAGCAGCCGTTCCGCTGGGTGGATGCCATTGAGATCGACAAGGTTGCCAACCCACAAGAGGCCGTGCTCGTCGAGCGGTACGAGTGGGGGATCTGGCTCGGCGTGCCCTCGCGACTCATCGAGTACGACGACGCAGGCAATGAGACCGTCGTCGCGGAAGGCCCGGAGGCGGTGCTCGCCAAGCTCCCCGAGTACCGCAAGGCCGCCCACGAACGGCACGCTCGGGCCGAGCACATCCGAAGCGACAAAATCGCCAAGCTCAACCACAAACTCGAAAGTCTCAGACTCGAAGAACTCAACGCCCGGATGCGAGCAAGCGACCCCGAAAGCCCGGGCCACCTCGGCTACGCGCTCTGGGGCGTCATCGCTGCGATCTGTGTTGCCTCGATCGTTCTGGCCTATCGAATCCAGGTCCCTCTCGCGAGGCGGCTTCTGATCCTTGTCGCGGTGCTCTCGGCGATCGCGACGCTTGTTGAGCGTCCGTGGGCGGGCCGACCGCTCTCGTCCGAGCAGCTCGCTTCGGTGCTCGCGCGCACAGCAACGGAGCGAGAGGAACTCTCGGACCGATTCGGCGAGATGACCGCGCGCGTCGCCGAGATCGAAGCCGAGGACGCCCGCTATCGGATCGAGATCACCGACCCCAAAACCGGCCGGTTCGCGGCTCTCTCCCAGAGCCAGCCCGACGAGCCGATGAAGGTCTCCCAGATCATCCGCATCGTTGAGGCCAACGAACTCGGGCTCGCGGGCAAGCTTTCGCTCTACGTGGCGCGCTGGTGGGAGTTCGTCTCCTCGGTGCCGCGCGAAGCCAACACCGAGGGCGGCGTCTTCCCCGTTATCGTCGGCACGCTCCTCGTCACACTCCTGCTGACGGTCGCGGTCGTCCCGCTCGGCGTCATGGCCGCCCTCTACATGCGCGAGTACGCCCGGCAGGGCATCGTCATCAGCATCCTGCGCGTCGCGATCAACAACCTCGCGGGCGTGCCGAGCATCGTCTACGGCGTGTTCGGGCTCGGGTTCTTCTGCTATGGCATCGGGGGCGTGATCGACGGCGGGCCCGATCCGTCGCTCGTGCTCCGCGTCGGGCAGTGGTGGGTCCTGCTCCTGATCGCCGCGGGCGTTGCCTTTGTCGCGATGTCGATGTCCGCGTCAGGGCTCCGCCACAAGCGCAACATCTGGGTCGGCCTGGCCTGGGGTGCGGTCGCGCTGCTCGCGATCGTCGCCGTGTTCACGACGCCATACTTCGAGGGCTTCTTCCGGGCCAAGCTCCTCGACGGCTCGCCCACCTTCGGAACATCAGGACTCCTCTGGGCCTCGCTCACACTGGCCCTGCTGACGCTCCCGGTGGTGATCGTCTCCGCCGAGGAAGCCATCGCCGCGGTCCCCGCCTCGCTCCGCGAGGGCAGCTATGGGTGCGGCGCCTCGAAATGGCAGACCATCCAGCGCGTGGTGCTCCCCGGCGCGATGCCCGGGATCCTGACCGGCGCGATCCTGGCGATGGCGCGCGGCGCGGGCGAGGTCGCGCCCCTGATGATCGTGGGAGCCGTCAAACTGGCGCCGCAGCTCCCGTTCGAGGCCCGTTTCCCGTTCATCTTTGCGGATCGCAGCTTCATGCACCTGGGCTTCCACATCTACGATCTCGGGTTCAAAAGCCCGGACTCGGAGGCCGCCAGGGGCTACGTTTGGACAACCACGCTCCTGCTTGTCACGCTGGTCGTGCTGATGAATCTCACGGCGATCCGGATCCGAACGAAGCTCAAGGCCAGGTTCCAATCGGGGCAGTTCTAGTGACCATCATGACGACTCAGCCCACAAGACCGATCGAAAGCACTGTGTCCCACGCCGTGGAGACCGGCGGCGCTTTCGAGGCGGCCCGTCACAAGGAACTCGCCGCGATCGAGTCTGTGCTCGATATCTCCGATTTCTCGCTCTGGTACGGCGACAAACGCGCCCTCTACGACATCTCCATGAGCATCCCGCGGGGCAAGGTCACCGCGCTCATCGGGCCCTCGGGCTGCGGCAAGTCCACGCTCCTGCGGTCGGTCAACCGCCTGAATGACCTGGTCGCCTCCGTCCGCACCTCGGGCGAGATGCACCTGAATGAGCGCTCGATCTACGACCCCGGGGTGGACGTCATCGCCCTCCGCAAACGCGTGGGGATGGTCTTCCAGAAATCCAACCCCTTCCCCATGTCGATCTTCGAGAACGTCGTCTACCCCCTCCGCATCGCCGGCGAACGCAAGAAGTCGGTGCTCCGCGAAACCTGCGAGCGGGCGCTCCAGTCCGCGGCGATCTGGGACGAGGTCAAGGACCGCCTCCACGACTCAGCCCTGGGCCTCTCGGGCGGTCAGCAGCAGCGGCTCTGCATCGCCCGGGCGATCGCGGTGGAGCCGGAGGTCCTTTTGATGGACGAGCCCTGCTCGGCCCTCGACCCGATCGCCACCGCCCGGATCGAGGAACTCATCCACGAAATCTCGAGCCGTTATACGGTCCTGATCGTGACCCACAACATGCAGCAGGCCTCGCGTGTGAGCGACTTTACAGCCTTTATGTACCTGGGCCGATTGGTGGAATACGGCACCACCAAGCAGATTTTCCAGAACCCGCACCTGCCCGAAACCGAGCAGTACGTCACTGGCCGATTCGGCTAACGGGCGGGTCAGAATTGGCAAGGTCCGATTTTTGACCCACTCCGTGTGGATCAAAGCGGGCAAAAGGCCGAACTCCTTGCATAACATCCCTGAAGTGCCTCCCAAAGCCGGCGCTGGGCTGGGCTCGGCAGACGTTCACAGCGCTTGACGATGAGAATGCCATGAGCACCGGGCCGAAGGCTCAACGTCCGAGTGTCAACGGCTGGAACGCCGAGTACCTCGACTCTCAATACCAGGCCTATCTCAAGGACCCACAGTCGGTTCCGGCGGATGTTCGGGCCTTCCTCCAGGGGTACGAACTGGCCCAGGGCTCAGCGCCCTCGGTTTCTTCGAGCTCGGGCACGGGCCAGCAGGACCTGGAGAAGATCCTCGTCGCCTACCGAGGCCGGGGGCACCTTGGGGCCAAGCTCGACCCGCACGGTCGGCCCCGCCCAAGACCCGACGCGCTCAATCTCGATTGGTTCGGGTTGTCCGGGTCGGACCTCGACCGATCGGTCGATGCCAGCGTCATCGGCAAAGCCGGCACGCTCACGATCCGTGAGCTCATCGACCGCATGGAGAGGCTCTACCTGGGCACCGTCGGCGTTGAGTTTCTGCACGTCGAGGACTACGAAGAGCGTGCCTGGCTCGTCCACGAGTGGGAAGCCATCGACGGACGCGCCCAGCTCAACAAGGGCGAGAAAGTCCACATCCTCGAGCTGCTGCTGAATTCCGGCGCGTTCGAGGCGTTCCTCCAGAAACGCTACCCGGGCGAGAAACGCTTCAGCCTCGAAGGCTCCGAGTCCCTCATCCCGCTGCTTGACCAACTCCTTGAACGCCTCTCCGAGCACGGCGCGGAAGAAGTCGTCCTGGGCATGGCCCACCGCGGCAGGCTGAACGTTCTCAACCAGATCCTCGGCAAAACCTACGAGCAGATCTTCACCGAGTTCGAGGATACCTGGAACGACGAGTACTTCATGGACGAGGGCGGCGACGTCAAGTACCACCGCGGGTACTCGGCCGCCCGGCAGTTCGGCAACGGCAAGATGCTGCATCTGGCGATGGCATCCAACCCGAGCCACCTTGAGGCCGTCGGACCCGTGGTCGAGGGCCGCTGCCGCGCCAAGCAGCGCCTCCGCAACGACAAGGAGCGACGCCGCGTGGTCCCCGTGATCGTGCATGGCGACGCCGCGGTCGCGGGCCAGGGCATCGTCGCCGAGACGCTCAACTTCTCGCAGCTCGAGGGCTACACCACGGGCGGCACGATCCATGTGGTCGTCAACAACCAGATCGGCTTCACGACGCGGCCCGAGGACAGCCGGAGCACGACCTACTGCACCGACATCGCCAAATCGATCGGCGCCCCGATCTTCCACGTCAACGGCGAGGACCCCGAAGCCGTGGTGACCGTGGCGCGTCTGGCCGCTGACTATCGCAATCGGTACAAGAAGGACGTCTTCATCGACCTGTGGTGCTACCGCAAGTACGGGCACAACGAGCAGGACGAGCAGTCGTTCACCCAGCCGATTCTCGCCAAGCTCATCAAGAAGATGCAGCCCCTGATGCAGACCTACGCCGCCAAGCTGCGCGACGAGGGCGTGCTCTCGGAGCACGATCACTCGCTCCTGAGGACCCGCGTCGAGGACATGCTCGACCAGGCGCAGCAGACCGCCAAGAGCCAGCCCCGCGACCCGGTCATCGACCCGGGAAGCATGAGGTGGGCGGGTTTCGAGCACGCCTACTCGCACGTCCCGGCGGACACCGCGGTCGATCCGGACGTGCTCAAGTACGTCTGCGAGGCGCTCGGCACCGTGCCGGAGAACTTCCACGTCAACCGCAAGCTCAAGCAGCTCCTCGAGACCCGCTCCAAGCTCTGGGACGGCCAGCAGATCAGCTACGCCGACGGCGAGATCCTCGCCTACGGCACGCTGCTCGCCGAGGGCAACGCGGTGCGACTCTCCGGACAGGACTCACGCCGTGGCACGTTCAGCTCACGCCACGCGGTGCTCTATGACGCCGACACAGGCGATTCATACACCCCGCTCAACAACATCGCCGAGCCCGGCGTCTTCGGGGATCCCGACGAGAGCCCCGGGACCGTCGGTTCGGACGGGCGGAAGCGTCAATCCAAGTTCTGCGTCTACGACAGCCCGCTCTCCGAGGCCTCGATCGTCGCCTTCGAGTACGGCTACTCACTCGCCGACCCGAGCATGCTCGTCTGCTGGGAAGCCCAGTTCGGCGATTTCGCCAACGGCGCGCAGGTCATCTTCGACCAGTTCCTCGCCTCGGCGCAGGTCAAGTGGGAACGCTGGTCGGGCCTCGTCGTGCTCCTGCCGCACGGCTACGAGGGCGCGGGCCCCGAGCACTCCTCGGCCCGCATCGAGCGGTTCCTCCAGCTCGCAGGCAACAACAACATGCAGATCATCCACCCCTCGACGGGTGCCCAGATCTTCCACGCCCTCCGTCGCCAGGTGAAGCGGTCCTTCCGCAAGCCGCTGATCGTCATGACGCCCAAGAGCCTGCTCCGCACGCCCACGAGCAACGCGAGCGAGCTGACCAGCGGCAGGTTCCACGAGCTCATGGACGATCCCGCGTTCGTCGTCGGCGCCGACCGCAAGGCGGTCAAGCGTGTTGTGCTCTGCTGCGGCAAGATCTACCACGAGCTCGCTGCAAGGCGTGACGAGCTTGCCCGCAAGGACGTCGCGATTCTCCGCGTGGAACAGGTCTACCCGTTCCACACGGACATGGCGCGTGACTTGCTCGCCCAGTACCCGAAGGACGCCGAGCTCTGCTGGGCTCAGGAAGAGCCCCGGAACATGGGCGCGTTCCTGTTCGTCGCCGATCAGCTGAGTCGCCATCTGGATATCCAGACGATCGAGTACATCGGCCGCGACATCAGCGCCAGCACCGCCGCGGGCTCGAAGAAGAAGGACCGCGCTCAGCAGGAGTCGATCCTGACGCGGGCCATCGGACCCAAGCCCGACGCGGACGCCAAAGATCAGAACAACCAGAGCCGATCCGACGATCGGCGCGCACTGGCGGCAGGATAACGCCCACGCGAATCAGGATCGGAGTGCACGGATATGGCAGTTCAAGTGGTCGTTCCGAACGTGGGTGAATCGGTCACCGAGGGCGTGATCGCCAGCTGGCTCAAAAAGCCCGGCGACTGGGTCGATCAGGACGAGACCCTCCTCGAGCTCGAGACCGACAAAATCACGATGGAAATCCCCGCGCCCTCCGCCGGAATCCTGAGCGAGCTGAAGTTCGCCGAGGGCGACACCGTCGAGGTCGGGGCCTCCGTCGCCAGCATCGACGAAACCGCCTCCAAGCCCGCCGGTGCTTCGAGCGAGAAGCCCGCCGAGGCAAAGGCCGAAGCCAAGCCCGCCGCTCCCGCGCCTGCAACGGCCTCAGCAGCTCCGGCCGCG
>JBGSIX010000232.1:0-3910 GCA_041742315.1 Phycisphaerales bacterium
GGCGGGGCGCTCGCCCAGGAGCTGGCACAGCGCGCGGGCGAGGGCGGCCCGGTGCCGCTGGCCCGCGCTGAGTTCGGTGACGGGTCGATCCGCGAGATTCGTGAGATCGAGACGCTTCATCGCTTCATCCGCATAGACGGCCGCCGATCGACGGCCGAGCGCGAAGCGCCCCATCTCCACGTACGCGCGCACGGGATAGGCAAACGCGAGCGCCGGGTGCTGGGGGACGTACGCGATCCGGAGCGCCCGCTCGTGCGCCGAGAGGCGGTGGACCGCTTTCGAGTCGAGCCGGATCTCGCCACTCTCGGGTGTGAGCGAGCCCGACATGAGGCGCATGAGGGTGGTCTTGCCCGAGCCGTTGGGGCCCAGGAGCGAAAGGATCTCGCCCGGCTTGGCCGAGAGACAGACCCCGCTCAGGACGGGCCGGTCCTGTCGGTAGGCGAAATGAATGTGCCTGCAGTCGAGGGTCACGGCCGATTGTAGAGACTGAATGGGGCGGGCCCGGCCGCTACGATGCCCCTTGAAACCCCCAGCACAGGGACAGAAGGCGATGATCGACCAGAAGATGACAGTTGCGGTGACCGGGGCGACGGGCTTTGTGGGGCGCCACATCGTCCGGGAGCTGCTCGCCCATGGGCACAGCGTGCGGGCGCTGGTCCGCACGCCCGGCAAGGCCTCGGACGTCTTTGCGGGGATGGAGGGCCGGGACCGCCTGACGCTCGTGCAGGCCGAGACGGTGACGGAGGAGTCCGCCTCGCGTCTGGTCGAGGGTGCCGATGCGTGCGTCAACAGCATCGGGATCATCCGCGAGCAGCAGGGCCAGCGTTTCGACTTCCTGCACGTGCGGGTGCCCGAGATCCTGACGAAGGCGTGCAAGGGTCACGGCGTGGAGCGGTACATCCAGATTTCGGCGCTGGGCGCCGACCCTGATGGGCGTGCACGGTACCAGCAGACGAAGCACGCCGGGGAGATGGCCGTGCGGCGGAGCGGGCTCGACTGGACGATCTTCCGTCCGAGCCTGATGCTGGGCGAGGGGGGCGAGTTCACGGAGTTGATGGTCGACTGGGCGCGGGGCTCGGCGCAGCCCTGGATTTTCATGCCCTACTTCACACGGCGCGCCGACGGGCAGTGGTCCTACCTGCCCGGGGAGACGGCGGACCCGATGATCGCGCCGGTGGGCGTGGACGACGTCGCCAAGGCCGTGCGGCTGGCGCTAACGAACGAAGAAACCATCGGCGAGATCTACAACGTGGTGGGCGCCCAGGCCGTGAGCTGGCCCGATCTTTTGATCGCCGCCCGCGACGCGACGCCCGGGGCCAAGCCCAACATCAAGCCCGCGGGCATCCCCGCCCCGGCGGCGTACCTGGCGGCGATGAAAATGAAGTTCTTCGGGATGGGCAGCCTCCTGCCCTTCGACGCGGGCATGGCTGCGATGGGGGCCGAGGATTCGACGGCCTCGATCGAGAAGTTCGCGGCTCACTTCGGGTTTGTGCCCGGTTCCTTCCAGGGGGCGCTGCGCGAAGCAGTCGTCAGCGTCTAAAGCACATGGCGAATCGGTACCAGCGGCGGCTCATGGCGCACATCTCGCACGATCGGTACACGCCGACGAATGTCGCGCAGATCATCGACGACCTCCAGATCGACGACCCGCCCGCGTTCCGGGAGGAGCTCGCCGAGCTCGCCGAGCAGGGCATGGTGTCGCTCAACGAGCAGGGGTACGTCGCGCTGCCTTCGTATGGCGACGGCATTCAGACCATCGTGGGCGAGTTCCGCGGCACGACGCGCGGGTTCGGGTTCATCCGCTCCGAGATCAAGACCCGCGAGGGCGATCTCTTCATCCCGCCCGGCAGCACGTTTGGCGCCCTGACCGGTGACCGCGTGAAAGTCGGGGTCGTCCGCAACAAGAACCGGGGCGGACGAGGCGGGAACGAGAAGCCATTCTTCGGCGAGGTGCTCGAGATCCTGGATCGCAAGGTCAGCAGCTTCACGGGCACGATCGAGAAGCGCGGGACCAGCTACGTCGTCATCCCCGACGCTCGCGAGCTGGAGGGCAAGCCCGTCGTCGTGCGCGACGCCGAGAGCAAGTACGCCGGCGAGGGCGACAAAGTCGTGTTCGAGATGACGGTCTACCCCGAGGGGATGGACCTTGGCGAGGGCGTGATCGTCCGGGTGCTGGGCGAGGCGGGGCTGCCCGACGTGGAGACGCAGGCCGTGATCGCCGCGTACAGCCTGCCCAGCAACGAGTTCCCCGAGGCGTGCGTGCATCAGGCGCGCGAGGCGACGCGGGAGTTCGACGAGGCGATCGAGCGGTTCAAAAAGGGCGAGAAGCTCGAGGGGCGCGAGGATCTGACGGGCGAGTTCGTCTGCACGATCGACCCGCCCGACGCGAAGGACTACGACGACGCGATCAGCATCAAGCGTCTGGGCAAGAACGAGGGCGGCGGGTGGGAGCTCTCGGTGCACATCGCCGACGTGGCGTTCTTCATCGACCCCAATTCGGCGCTGGACATCGAGGCCAAGGACCGGGGCAACTCGGTGTACCTGCCTCGTCTGGTGATCCCGATGCTGCCCGAGGTGCTTTCCAACGGCATCTGCTCGCTGCAGGAGGACGCCCTGCGGTTCAGCAAGACCGCGATCATCCGCTACAACGAGCGGGGCGAGGTGACGGGGCAGGCGGTCGCCTCGACGCTGATCCGTTCACGCAAGCGGATGACGTACCTCGAGGCGCAGGCGCTGATCGACGGCAAGCCCGAGGAAGCCAAGAAGCACGCCAAGACCGAGCCCAACTACACGCCCGAGCTGCTTGCGGTGCTGGCGGAGATGAACAGGCTCGCCAAGGTGATCGAGAAACGCCGTCACGGCGAGGGGATGATCACGCTCGAGCTGCCCGACGCGGAATTGATCTTCGACGAGCACGGGCACGTCGTGGATGCGGAGCCCGAGGACGACGCATACACGCACCGCCTGATCGAGATGTTCATGGTCGAGGCGAACGAGGTGCTGGGCCGGCTTTTCCAGAGGCTCGAGGTGCCGCTGCTCCGCCGGATCCACGCCGAGCCCGTGCCGGGCGAGAAGGAAGACATGCAGCAGAGCGCGATGGTCGCGGGGTTCCGGATCCCCGCCAGCCCGACGCGCGAGGAGTTGCAGGGGCTGCTCGACGCGACGCGCGGCACGCCCGCGGCCCGCGCGGTGCACATGGCGGTGCTCCGCACGCTGACCAAGGCCGAGTACTCGCCCGATCTGATCGGGCACTACGCGTTGGCGAGCGAGGCGTACGCGCACTTTACGAGCCCGATCCGGCGCTACCCGGACCTGACGGTGCACCGCGCGATGGCGGTTTTCCTGAAGCTCACCGAGAACGGCAAGAAGCCGCCCAAGTCGGACGGCGAGTTCGTGGCGCTTGGCCACAAGATGAAGAAGTACGACGACTGCCCGGACGAGAAGACGCTCACCGAGATCGGTCGGCACTGCACGGACCGGGAGAAGAACGCCGAGAGCGCCGAGCGCGACCTGCGGAAGTACCTGATCCTGCAGCTCTTGTCGAAGAAGGTGGGCGAGGTCTTCCCGGGCGTCGTCACGGGTGTGAACGCGCGGGGGCTGTTCGTCCAGATCGACAAGTTCGTCGTCGATGGGTTCATCAAGACGACGGACCTGCTCGTGGGGGCGGCGACGGGCAAGCCGCCGCGCTGGATGCTGGAGAAAAAGACGGGCGCGCTCGTCGATGCCAACAGCGGGCGGAGCTACAACGTCGGGCACATGGTGAACGTGTCGATCCTGCATGTCGATCTACTCAAGCGCCAGCTCGAGCTTGCGATCGCCGACGGGAGCACGCGGAGCGCGGGCAAGAGCAAGGGCTCACTCCTGACGCTGGGCAGCGATGGCGGCGGGCTGGGCGAGGCCGGCGGCGCGG
>JBGSIX010000233.1:0-6150 GCA_041742315.1 Phycisphaerales bacterium
GGTGGTGATCCAGCGCGTGGCTCGCGGCCCCCGCGAGCAGCCCCGCCTGGCGCATCGAGCCCCCCACGACTTTGCGCAGACGCCTGGCCTTGGCAATCGAGGCTTCATCGCCCACCAGCGCCGAGCCCGCCGGGCAGCCAAGGCCCTTGCTGAAGCAGACGCTGATCGTGTCGGCGAACTCGGCATAGTCGGCGGGCTCGACGCCCTCGGCGACGCACGCGTTCCAGAGCCTAGCGCCGTCCATGTGGAGTCGGAGCCCGAGGCGGTGAGCCTCGCCGTAGACCTCGGCGAGCTGCTCGAGGGGCCAGGGCACGCCCCCACCCCGGTTGTGCGTGTTCTCGACGGCGACGAGCGACGTCCGCGGGAAGTGCTCGTCGTCGGGGCGGATGAGGCGTTCGAGATCGTCGGCGGTGAAGAGGCCGTGCTTGCCTCGTGTGAAGCGGAGCGACAAGCCGCAGAAGGCCGCGTACCCGCCCGCCTCGTAATAGTAGATATGGCACTCCTGATCGCAGACCACCTCATCGCCCGGCTGGGTCTGGCACTTGAGGGCGAGCAGGTTCGCCATCGTGCCCGAGGGCACGAACAGGGCGGCTTCCTTGCCCAGGAGGTCGGCGAGCTTGGCCTCGAGCGCCCGCACGGAGGGGTCGCCCTCGAGCACGTCGTCGCCCAGCGGGGCGGCCTGCATGGCCTCGCGCATCGCGGGGGTGGGCTGGGTCACGGTGTCCGATCTGAAATCGATTGCATGCATGCCCGAGAGACTACAGACTTTTTGCAGAACGCAAACACCCTCGCGCGGGAATCTCACAAATCGCGGGTATCAACGCATTTACGGAATGCAAACCAGGCAAGTCCACTAGGGGAAACCATGTCAGGCTGGGTGAACGTGAAGCGCCTTAGAGCCCGCCTCGGCTGACCGGCGCGGGGCCGCGGGTCTTTGAGGTCGCCGGGCCCTCGTCGTTGACGGGGGTCAGGTCCATCGTCCGCGCCATCGCCAGGAACCCGAACGCCCCGGCGAGCACGAAGGCCAGGCACAGGACGAGCACGTACGCCCCGGCGTGATCCCCGGAGTTCTCGAGCGTGTTGTAGAGGGTCACCGCCAGCAGCGGCCCGATGAGCCCGCGCACGCCGGTCAGCGTCACGTGCACGCCCATGTACTCCGAGGCCCGCTCCTTGGGCGCAAAGTCGTGGTGTCCGAGCTGCCAGGCGAGCATGCCCCCGGCCTGGGCGGCGCCCTGCGAGATCGCCGCGATGTAGAGCATCCATCGCTGTTCGAGCACGGTCGCCAGGAAGAGCGCGACGATGGTGGCTACGAAGACCCAGCTGTGAACCGTGCGAAACTTGACGATGTGGACCTTGTCGAGCAGACGCGACCAGACGGGGATCATCATGGGCGTGATGAGCATGGGCAGGGCGCTGGCCAGCAGGATGCCCTCGAAGTAGTCGATGCCGAATCGCTCGCGGAAGATGATCGGGATGAGCGGCATGAGCATGAGGTTGCCCATGCCCATCAGGAACTGGTTGACCTGGTACACGCCGAAGCGTCGGTCTTCGAGCAGGAGCCTGACGACGCCCATCGGGTTCATCGTCGGGCCCGCGTTGTCGGAGGACGAGTCGCGCTCCTCACGGAGCATGCGCTTGTGCTGGCGGACGCGGAGCGTCGAGAGCACCGCCACGCCTACCGCCCCCATGCACACGCAGATGACGACGTACACCCGGAATACGCCTAGCGGCTCGAGCCCGAGCTCATCCAGGCTCAGCTTGCCACTGACCATCGCCAGCTTGTTGCCCATGACCGCGCCCAGCGTGAGCCCGAGGGTCGAAGCCGTCAGCGTCTGGATCGTCGCCAGCTTCCCCGCGACGCGTGCCCGCAGGTGCCTGGGGTAATTGCTCCGCCAGATCGTCGAACGCATCGCGATGAAGCCCGACCAGCAGACCCAGACCGCCAGGAGCACGGCGCTGAGCATCACCAGCCCCATCGGCGTGTGCGGCACGACCGCCACGCCCAGAAGCAAGACCAGCATCGCGATCTGCACACCCACGGAGAACCGGATCTTGTTCCGCCCGTGCGCCGCCTTGGCCCAGATGAAGTTGAGGATGTTCGCCAAAGCCGGCATCGAGGCCAGCACCGCGACCGCGAAGTTGAGCCGCGAATCCGACACCACGCCGTCATACGAAATCCGGACCACGATCCCGAGCACCGATCCGTCGAAGGCCGCACGCGCCACGGACAGGAAGGCCGTGCCCGGGAGCTCTCTGCTGTAGTTCCGGCGGATCGAAGCGGGCATGGCGCCCGGCAAAAACGACCCGGCGGCCTGCTGCGTCAATCGAAGGGCCGAACGGGTCGCGGTCACGGGGGTTCATAGCTTCCCCACACTCCCCGGACAACTCCGCGACCAAAGCGCAAGTCCTGCAACCCGCGCGGCATATCATCCGCCGACCGAATTGATTTCAACACCGACAAGCCCCGGAAGCCCACACTTGCAGATCCGAAACTTCTCCATCATCGCCCACATCGACCACGGCAAGTCCACGCTCGCCGACCGGCTCCTCCAGGCCACCCACGCCGTCAGCGACCGCGAGGCCAAGGCCCAGCTGCTGGACTCGATGGACCTGGAGCGCGAGCGGGGCATCACGATCAAGGCCTCCGCCGTCACCGTGATGCACATGCACAAGGGCGAGCCCTACATGCTCAACTTCATCGACACCCCCGGGCACGTGGACTTCGGCTACGAAGTCAGCCGCGCGCTCAAGGCGTGCGAGGGCGCGCTCCTGCTCGTCGATGCCGCTCAGGGCGTGCAGGCCCAGACCGTCGTCAACGCCTACCTCGCCATCGCGCAGGACCTTGAGATCGTCCCCGTGCTCAACAAGATCGACCTGCCCGGCGCCCGGCCCGACGAGATCGCCATGGAAGTCGAGCAGGTCCTGGGCTTCGACGCCGAGGACTGCATCCTCTGCTCCGCCAAGACGGGCCAGGGCATCCCCGAGCTGCTCGACGCGATCTGCGAACGCTTCCCGGGCCCCCGCGCGCCCAAGACCGATCGCACCCGCGCCCTCATCTTCGACGCCGTCTACGACGACTACCGGGGCGTCATCGTCTACTGCCGGGTCTTCGATGGCCGCCTCAAGATCGGCGACAAGATCCGCATGATGGGACTGGGCCGCACGTTCATCGTCACCGAGCTGGGCAAGTACACGCCCAAGCCCGTCAAGGTCAAAGAGGTCGGCCCGGGCGAGACGTGCTACCTCGTCGCCGCGATCAAAACGCTCGGCGACGTCCGCGTGGGCGACACGATCACCATCGACAACAACCCCGCCGAGGCCGCGCTCGAGGGCTACGCCCCGCCGGCGCAGATGGTCTTCTGCGACTTCTACCCCGCCACCAACTCCGACAAAAAGGGCAACGATTTCGAGGCCCTCCGCGACGCCATGGAACGCCTTTCCCTCAACGACGCCTCCTTCACCTTCCAGACCGTCCACTCGGAAGCCCTCGGCTTCGGGTACCGCTGCGGCTTCCTGGGCCTCCTGCACATGGACATCATCCAGGAACGCCTCGAACGCGAGGGCGACGTCGAGATCGTCCAGACCGCGCCGACCGTGTCCTACAAGGTCGAGGTCCGCGGCAAAGAAGGCAAGACCGAGGAGATCGAGGTCCACAACCCGGCCGACCTGCCCGACATGGGCTCGGTCATCGCGATCAAGGAGCCCATCTGCCGCGTCGAGATCATGGTCCCCAAGCAGTACATCGGTGAGGTCATGAAGCTCTCGCTCGACCGGCGCGGCATCTTCACCAACCAGATGTACGTCTCCGACGCACGCGACATGCTCACCTTCGAGATCCCCCTCGCCGAGCTCATCTACGACTACTACGACAAGCTCAAGGGCCTGACCGCGGGCTACGGCACGATGGACTACGAGATCATCAAGTACCAGGCCGACAACCTCGCCCGCGTCGACGTCCTCATCAACGGCGACCCCGTCGAGGCCCTCTCCGTCATCGTCCACCGCGACAAGGCCGAGATGCGCGGCCGAAACCTCCTCGCAAGGCTCAAGAAGCAGATCCCCCGACACCAGTTCGAGATCCCCCTCCAGTGCGCCATCGGCGGCAAAATCATCGCCCGCGAAACCATCAAGGGCTTCCGCAAGAACGTCACCGCCAAGTGCTACGGCGGCGACGTGAGCCGCAAGCGGAAACTGCTGGACAAGCAGAAGCGAGGCAAGGAGCGGATGAAGACCATCGGCACCGTCAGCATCCCGCAGGAAGCGTTCATGGCCGTGCTGGATGTCGGGGATGACACCTGACTCATCACCCCCTACCACTCCTCGATGGGACGGGCTTCCAGCCCGTCGCTCTTCTCTTTCATGTACCATGGCCCCGAGCAAACCGCTCGGGAGATCACGCCATGCCCTCGATGAAAGACACCGCCTTCAAGCTCTTCGACGCCTGCGAGACCGGCAAGGGCTGGGACGTCTGCAAGCAGTACTGCACCCCGGGCGCCACCTTCTCCGCCCAGGCCGACGCCCTCGCCGAGACCAAAACCCTCCAGGCCTACACCGACTGGATGGTCGGCGTCTACACCTTCGCGCCCGACGCCAGCTACGAGATCAAGTCCTTCGCCGTCGACGAGGAACGCGGCAACGTCACGGGCTACGGCATCTTCCGCGCCACCCACACCGGCGAAGGCGGCCCCGTCCCCCCCACCGGCAAATCCATCGCGTCCGACTACGTCTACATCATGCAGTTCGAAGGCGACAAGGTCAGCCACATGACCAAGGTCTGGAACGACGGCTTCAGTTTCAGGCAGCTTGGGTGGGCGTGAGGCGGGGCTTGGAGCGGATGAAGGGCATCGGAACCGTCAGCATCTCGCAGGAGGCGTTCATGGCGGTGCTGGACGTGAGGAAAGAATGAGTTTCCGTTTTGCGGTACCATATACTCATGGCAGATATCGACACTGATTCAGTCATTAATGGTACAAAAGCAGTTGTAGCTGAATCAGCTCGGCTGCATTTTGCTGCAACCGTGACAGATTATTCAGAACAGCTCGCAGCGAAATCATTGCAATGCGCACAACTTGAACAGGTCCCAGGCCAACCAACCGACATCATCGAAAGAAATGTTCGCCAAGCTGCGAGACAACTAGCAGGAATTTACGGAGCACCCCCACGAAAGACCCCGTGGCTTATTGTATTGATTGAGTTCATTTTCGTCTCAGCTGCATCATTTCTTGCTGGCTTTCTGGATCACAATTGGGGTATAGCCGGGTGCATAGCTTGCACAGTAATTGCGGGTGTCTTGTTGGTTGTCCACTACACCGGTGAAAACGGGAGCAACGCATGAGTAGGCACATAGAGTTTACAGAAAGTGCCCGCTTACGGCGTGCCCAGGCGATCGAAGAGTTTTCCGATCGACTCGATTCGTACTTGGCACGCAAAAAGTATGTTCCTGGCGAAACCATAACCGAAATTACTGCTTCAGATATTGAAAAGGCCGCACGCCAGATGCGTGTTTCATTTGTCGACGAAACGCGCATTCGAACAGGTAAGTATCTTGCATTAACAGTTGGCTACATTGGCGTTGGCATTACTATGGTAATTGTCACTAACCTGTTTTCAGGATTAAAAAGCGGCGACTTCCAATCGATTATTTCTTCGATTGGAATTTTAATCGCATCCCTTGGCGGCCTGGTTGGCGCCTTAGCACTCATGTACTCCTGGACACGCTCAAGTTCATTAGAATCACCTCAACTGCTCGAAGAAACCGATACCATGCGCGACTATGTAAGTCGAGATGAATTATTTCGAGAACTACTCGTACTTAAAAGCGAGCTGAACATACTACACAAGAAGCAAGCAAAACGGAATGTCAATCCCGATGAGTCTGACGCAACCGACTAATTGCTTTATCCATTTTTGCATTACTTACCAATTATTTCGCCCCCCACCACCCCCGTCGCCCAAGCCCACTGGAAGTTGAAGCCCCCGATCCTGCCGTCGACGTCGAGGATCTCGCCCACGAGCGTCAGCCCCGGGCAGACGCGGCTCTGCATCGTGCTCGGGTCGATCTCGCTCAGCGTGACACCGCCCGCGGTGGCCTCGGCGTGGGTGAAGCCGCGATCGCGGGCGATGTCCACCGGCATCTCGACCAGCGCGTGC
>JBGSIX010000234.1:0-8244 GCA_041742315.1 Phycisphaerales bacterium
ACCACGTCAAGAGCCTGCACCGCAAGCTGGGCGCCTCGAGCCGGGGCGAGCTGGTGGCCAGGGCGCTTGGGCACACGACGGCCGCCGAGCCCACGCAGCCCGGCGCGACGATCGAGTCCAAGCCGACGGAGCCGGCGCACACGCACGAGTCGATCGAGCCCAAGCCGGGCGTCGCGGCTCGCAGGCTCGACTGATCAGAGAGGTCAATCCAAACTCCAAGTGGCGGAGGCTTCCAGCCTCCGCTGTTTCATTTTGAACGATTCAGTCACATCGGGATGCCCTCACCCGCCTCGCTGCGCTCGGCACCCTCTCCCCAAGTGGGAGAGGGAGGGAAGGCATGCCCCCTCCGTCTGCTGCGCAGACACCTCCCCCGTCGGCGACGGGGGAGGAGAAGCTTGGCGCGGAGGCTGGAAGCCTCCGCCACGGGTTAATGGTTGTTTGTGTTGAGCCGTGAGGCGATACGGGAGGCGAGTTTGTCTTCGAGGGCGTGGTCGCGTTGGGTGACGACGGTGAAGCTGCGCTCCATGCCTCGGCGATTGAGTGAGGGGTCGCGGGTCTGGTTTGTGCTGAGCACGTTGACGCGTGAGACGCGCGTGTAGGGCCTGTAGACGCGCTCGATCATGACCTCGACGACGCCAACGAGGGGCTCGGTCCGGCCTGTTTCTTCGATTGAGACGGGAGCACCGGTGCCCGTGATCTGTGTAACGGGCTCGTCGGTGGGGATGCGGTCGACGGCGTCGGCGGGCACGAAGCTGATGCGGACGAGGCGCTGCTGCGGGTGCATGAGGTCGGCGATCTCGGAGCGGAACGTGGCCTGCTCCTTGTCCCAGGGGGTGGCCAAGCCGCCCGAGGCTTTGGGTCTGGTCGAGATGACGCCCGAGTAGGCGTCGACGCGGTTGATGGCAAAGCCCAGGCCCGCCAGTTCGTCGCGGGCGATGTCGAAGGCCTGGGCGTACTGCCCGGGCTCGGTCACGAAGCGGCCGCCCGCGCCGGATGCACTCGGGCTCCGAGTGGCGCAGCCTGTGAGCACGCAGGCGAGTGACAGAAGCAGGATCAGTCGTGTCGGCATCGCCATGAGCTTACCCGCCTCCCACGATCGCGGTCGCGACGGCGGCCATCTGGTCGAAGAGCGCCCGGACGTGCTCGTCGCGGGTGGTGGTCGCGCCGATGGCGACGCGGATCGCGTAGCGGGAACCGCCGACCGGCATCGGGATGGCGGTGTGTGTGAGGTAGGACGGGCCGCGCTGGTTGAGCGTGTCCATGAGCTGGCGCGTTGCGTCGTCGCCCGCGCGGAGGGCGAGGCAGACGAGGTTCATGGTGCGCGGGGCGAGGATCTCGAAGCGGTCGTCGGCGCGGACGAGCGACTCGAAGAGCTCGGCGTGGGCCAGACCTAGTCGGACGTGGGCGCGGAGGCCCGAGAGGCCGTAATGGCGGAGGACGAACCAGAGCTTGAGCGCGCGGAAGCGCCTACCCAGCGGGACGCCCCAGTCGCGGTAGTCGAAGACCTCGCCCGAGTCGGTCGCGGCGTTGCGGAGGTACTCGGGCGTGACGGACATGCTCGACACGAGCCCTTGGCGGTCGCGCGTCCAGAAGAGGTCGCAGTCGAAGTTGACGAGGAGCCACTTGTGCGGGTTGAAGCAGAGCGAGTCGGCGTGCTCGATACCCTGGATCATCGCGCGGTGCTCGGGGCAGACGAGCAGGGCGCCGGCGTGGGCCGCGTCGACGTGCAGCCAGCAGCCTTTGTCGGCGGCCCCGGTTTCCTGCAGGACACGGGCGATGTCCGCGAGCGGGTCGATCGCGGTGGTGCCGGTCGTGCCGAGCGTCGCGCAGACCATCGCGGGGGTCAGGCCCGCAGCGATGTCCACGCGGATGGCGGCTTCGAGTTTGGCGGAGTCCATGCGGAACTGGTCGTCCGTCTCGATCGTGCGCACGCGCGAGGTGTCGGTGACGCTCGACGCAAGGCCCGTGATGAGGGCGGCCTTGATGAACGAGCTGTGCGTCTGCGACGAGGCATAGACGGTGGTCTTGTGGAAATCGGCGCCTTTGTCACTGACGCGTCGGCGGCCGGCGACCATCGCGGCGAGCGTGGCGTCGCTGGCGGTGGACTGGATGCACCCGCCGCCCGTTTCGCTCGCTGAGAGAAACGATTCGGGCAGACCCATCGCTCGGCCCATCTGATCGAGCAGGGCGCGTTCGAGCTCGCTGGCGGCGGGCGAGGTGGCCCAGAGCATGCCCTGCTGGCCGAAGCCGGCGCTGAGCAACTCGCCGATGATCGCGGGCCCGGTCGAGTTGCACGGGAAGTAGCCGAAAAAGCTGGGCGACTGCCAGTGCGTCATGTTGGGGATGACGAGGCGCTCCAGGTCATCGAAGATGCGCGTCCACTCGTGCGCATCGCCCGGCGCTTCGCTCGCGGTATGGGGGATCTGCTTCAGCACATCGCCCGGCCTGGTGCGCGGGCGCGCGGGGAGGGTCTCGACGCGGCGCATGTAGTCGGCGACGGCATCGACCGCGCGGATCGCCTGCTCGCGGAAGGCTTCGGGCGACATGTGCGGGGGGATTTCGTCCACTGCGCTTTCCATCGTGCCACCGAACCCGTCCTCGGGATCGGTGCGTGCGGCAACACTCTGGCTCACTGATCCCGAGGACGGGGTCAGTGGCACATCACTCGGGACACGTTACTCGGGGAGCTTGGCGAGCTCGGCTTCGACGCGCGTGACGAGTTTCTCGACGGTTTTGGGGCCGAAGTCAAAGTCGAGGCCTGCGGCGGCGAAGAGCTCGGGGAGCGGTCGGCTGCCGCCGAGGCTGAGGGCCTTGATGTATGCGTCGATGGCGACGGTCGGTCCTTCTTCGAGCGAGCGGATCCAGAGGCCCAGTGCGCCCAGCTGCGCGATGCCGTACTCGATGTAGTAGAAGGGCGAGCCGAAGAGATGCCCCTGCTTCTGCCAGCTTGAGTCGCGGTAGGTTTCGAGGCCCTGCCAGCTGAAGCCCTTGCCGAAGCGTGTGTCGAGGTTGATCCATTCCTGCGTGCGCTGGTCGCGCGAGTGGTTCGGGTTGGCGTAGACCCAGTGCTGGAAGGCGTCGATGGTGGCGATCCAGGGCAGGAGCGTGACGGAGGATTCGAGCTGGCGGCGTCTCGCGCGGGCGTGATCGCTCGGCTTGCCCTCGTAGAACGAGCCGGGCGCGTCCCAGTGCGGCATGGTGAGCAGTTCCATCGACATGCTTGCCACCTCGGCGAACTCGATCGGGCTGTGGCGGTAGTGCAGGAGCGGCTCGCCCACGCAGAGCATGCTGTGGAAGGCGTGGCCCGCCTCGTGGACCATGGTTTCGAGGTCGCGGTGCAGGCCCGCGGCGTTCATGAAGATGAACGGGACGCGCGAGCGGTCGCGCATGTACTGGTAGCCGCCCGGCGCCTTGCCCTTGCGCGAGTCGAGGTCGAGCAGCGGCGGGTTCTTCATGTTCTGAGCGGTCACGCGACCGTCGCCCGCGCCGAGCTGCTTCAGCATCGAGGCGAGGCGCGGGTCGAGGGATTCGAAGGCCGCGACGGACTTGGTGACGAGGTCGCCGCCGCCCGTAAAGGGCATCAGCGGCTCGCGCCCGAGTTCGTCGACATTCATGTCCCACGGGCGGAGCGTCTTAACGCCCAGTTTCTGGCGGCGCTGCTCGTCGAGCCGGCGGGCGAAGGGGGCGACGATCTTCTCGCACGCCTCGTGGAAGGCGAAGCAGTGCTCGGGTGTGTAGTCGAAGCGGTGCTTGGCCTTGAAGGCGTAGGCCGTGAAGCTGTCGAAGCCGGCGTTCTTGGCGAGCTTGTCGCGGAGCCCCACCATCTCGTCGTAGATCGCATTGATGGGCTGGGCGTCCTTGAGCCTGCGATCCGAGACGAGGCGCCAGGTTTCCTCGCGGACGCTGCGATCGGTGCTCTCCTGGTAGACGCCCATCTGGGGCAGGGTTTTCTCGTCGCCCTTGTAGGTGACCATCATCTCGCCGCAGATCGCGTCGTATTTCTGATCGAGCTTGGCGATCTCGGTTTCCAGCGGCACGTTCTCGGGGCGGAAGAGCTTGACGTCCGCCTCGGTGTCGCGGTTGATGACTTCGTAGCGCTTGCCGTTCAGGTCGAGTTCACTGGCGAGCCTTGCCTGGCGTTTGTCGAGTTCGAAGGCGATGGGTTTGAGTTTGGGCGGAATGGTCTCGATGAAGTGCGTGTAGGCCTTGGAGGCGGCCTCGTCGTTGGTGTTGCAGGTCATGGCGATGTAGAGCAGAGCCGCGGCCTCGGAGCAGGCGGCGTCGAGCTCGCTGCGGTCGACGAGCCAGGTCTCGAGTTCGGCGGCGCTCGTCACGGGGCGGTTCTGCAGTTCCTGGTAGAGCGGCAGGATCTGGGCGAGATCGGTCGCGTCGATGTCGGCGGGGACGAAGGCGGTGTTGATTGTGGGCATGCTCGGCTCCGTGCAGTTTGGTTTCCGGAGTCGATGGTATGCGCCCGAAAAAGAGACCGACCGAGCATGGCGCCCGGTCGGTGTGGATTCAAGATTGCGTGAGTGATTCAGCCGCGGCGGAGGTTCCGGATGATCTCTTCCTGCTGGAGGAACCAATCGTCGGTGATGTTGTTGAGCAGGCCCAGGTTGGGGTTGATTTTGACCATCTGCTTGATGCGTGCGAGGTAGCTCTCGGCGCGTTTCAGGAAGCCGCCGCGGCTATCGACGGGAACGCTGCGGGCGTTGTCGAGTTCCATCTGGTACTTGATGCCGACCTCGTCGAGGCGGGTTTCCTGGTAGTGGACCTCCTCGCGGTACTTGATCTGGTGCTCCTCGGCCTTGCAGACGGGGTAGGGGATGCCTTCGACCTCTTTGCCGACCCAGACGATCTCGCCGACGCTTTTCTCGAGCAGGGCCTGGAGTTCCTGGAGGGTGCCCGCGGTGCCGGCGCTGAATCCACAGGCCTGGGCGCTGTTCGCGTTGAAGGTGAGGATGTCGGTGCTGTCGTTGAGGATGTGCTCGCCCGTGAGATCCTGGTAGAACTTCACCTCGCCGGTCTCCTCGTTGATGTCGTAGGAGAGCTCGTAATTGTGCTGCATGGCCTTGATGATCTGAGGGTCTTTGCCGCCTCGGGCGGAGATCTTCTCCATCTTGTAGTAGACCTCTTCGAGTCCGCGTCCCTTCATCGCGACCAACTGTCCGGACCAGCCCGTCGCGGCTCCGAAGTTGCCCTTGGGCATGAAGTAGATGTTCTCGATGGTGAGCCCGGTCATCGCGGCTGCGGAAATGGCGCTGTCGATCCAGGCGACGAGCTGGAATTTGGGCTTGTACTCGAACTCGAGCACATCCGAGAGCTGCTGGATTTCCAGCAGCAGGCCGCCGCCCGAATTGATCTTGTAGACGACGAGATCGACGCCCTCTTCCTCGAGGAGCGGGATCGCCTCATGGAGCGGCTTGGCTGCCATGGCCATGCCCACGGTGCCTTCGGCGGTGATGACCGCTGCCCGTGTGACGCCCGGGACGCGTTCCCACGCCTGCTCCTTGTCGTTCTTGGGCTTGATGTTCGTGTTTGCCGCGTTGTTGGCGGCGTTGTCCGAGGGGATCGGGTCGTCGGAGCCTCGGATGATCTCCTCGATCTTGTCGGGTGAAAGGAAGAGTTCTTGCCCGACGCCCAGGTCGAGCCAGATGTAGCCGTTCTGTTCCTTGACGATCGTGCCCTTGAGCTCGCGGCCATCCTTGAGCTTGACGACGTCCTGAGGCTCGTCGAACCGCTCGGCGCCGATGGTCGGCGCCGCGAGGAGCATCGTCAGTGCGAGCACGATGGCTGCGAAGAGAGATTTGCGAGTCATGGGGTCACCTTTCGTGCCTGGTCGGTTCATTGTGTGTGCGCGTCTGGGGGTGCTTGTTTAGCCCGGTCCGCGGTCGTTGATGCGCTCGAGGCGCTTCTCGTTCTCGATCTGCTGGCGCATCAACTCGAGCCGAACGCGGAACTGCTCACCCGGGTCGAGGACCTCGCCGTACTTGTTGAGCAGGGCGATGGCCTCGTTGATGAGCTTTGTGCGCTGGCCCCGGGCGGCGTTGCGCGCCTTGGAACCGTCGGGGTCGTTGCGCTGCTGACGGACCTGAACGTTATCGAGGTCGTAGCGGAGTCGGCGGATTTTCTGGATCGCTCTGTCGATGCCGGTGGACCAGTTGTCCAGTTCCCGGCGGGCGATGTCTGTTTCGCCGTCGTCGTCCTCGTCGCCCAGGACGTAGGCACGGTCCTCGATGCCCATCTGGAAGAAGAGGTCGTCGAGCGTGTCGGCTGTGCCCTTTGAGATCTGGAGCTTGTACGCGAGGTCGGCGTCGAGCGTCAGGGCGTCGTTGCCCAGCCCCCGGACGATGTCGCGATCCGTGTCGGCCCGCTCGTCCTTGCCGTCGTCGGTGAGCAGGATCCACCCGGGCTCCTCGCCTTCGAGGTAGACGGGCTTGCCGTTCTCGATGCGGTAGCTCAGGACGTACTTCTTGCTGATCATGGCGTCGACGAGCTTGGGGTCGTGCCCGCCCTCGATGGCCATGCCCTGGACGTAGGCGCGGCGGAGGGATTTCTGCTTGTCGCGGACGACCTCGTCGCCCATGGCGCCGAAGAGTTCGTCGAGCGTGCCGACGCCGCCCATGCGGCCGTCGCTGGTGAAATAGATGTCGTTCTTGACGAGTGGGAGGAAGGCCATGCCGCTCATGGCGCGTTCGACCCAGAAGACGACCTGGGGCTGCTTCTCCCATTTGGCTCGCATCTCGCTCGTAAAGACGGGATGGATGGCCTCGGCGAGGCGGTACTCCTCGAAGTCGCCCTGGTCGTCGGTCATCTCGTCGGTGAAGCCTTCGAGCTGCTTCCAGTTGGCGTTGCACTTGACGACGATGACGTCCGCGTTCATCTCGCGGGCACGCTCGATCGTGTCGCGGACCGGCGTGTAACTCACGTCCTTGCCCAAGGTGCCGCCGAGTTCCATGACGTAGACGCGGAGCGCGTTGGCGGGGATCGCCTCATCGGCCTTGGCGGCGCGAGCGGGCTCTTTCGGCTTGGCAGAAGACTCGGCCTCTGGCGCGTGGCCTAGCTCGGTGATCGAGACGATCTCGGAGCGCTGGTAGGTGCGCGGGGCCGACATGCCGCCGAGGTAGACGTTGACCTCGATCTCCTTGTCGGACTCCTTGAGGATCTCGACCTTGACGGTCTGGCCGGTGCTCAGCAGGAGTTCGTGCGTGGGCTCGCCGGTGAAGGCCACGATCGGGGCGGCCTGCGCCGATGGGCTGGCGATGAGCGTCAGGCCCGCCGAGGCGACGAGCACCGCGGCGGCTTTCCCAAGGATCTGTGTTCGTGCAAATGGCTTCTTCGACATGGCTACTCCTCGTGACGCCGATACCTCCAGCCATGTTCCTGGCTGCGAGCGTGGCGTTTCCCCGCTGGTCTGGCCTCCGGTCATCGTATCCGGGATTGGGGCCCGACTGGCATCAATCCGAGGGACCGCCGAGACTTCGGCGAGACCGATCGCCCGACCAAAGCGGGAGACTGACTGTCTGTACAGACGCACGACTTGGCCCCGGGTTCCCTTTACCCGAGCAGCTTTCGCGCCATTTCTTTGGCCCCCTCAAGGTCCGATATCCGCCCATCGAGCTGGGCGTCGTAGATCTCGCGCAGCACGGCAGAGAACCGCGGCCCGGGCGCGAAGCCCAGAGCGATCAGACCATCCCCACCCATCAGTGGTTCGGGTGAAATTCCCCCATATGTGGTGGATAACTCCTCGACGTGCTCGCGGATGACCAGCGCGGCCCCCGAGTCGATGGCCGTGATGACCTCGAGCGCTTCGGCGAACCCATCCCGGCTCGCCAGGCGTTTCTGGCCCGCCATGCCCAGGGCCTCCCACTGTCCGGCGAGGACGGCGGCGATCTCGATGATTGAGCCGACGAACGAGGATTCGTCATTGGAGAGACACAGCGCCTTGCGGTAGGGCGCCACGCTCGCGCTGTCACCATCGCGATCGATGATCCAGGCCGCCAGGGCGGTCTCGAAGGAGGCCGAGTCGAGGAGCCTCGTGAGACGGATGAGTTTGTGATCGGGGGCGCCTCCGAAGATCGGGGCCTGCATGCCAAGTTCGATGATGAGCTCGGCCGCCCGGGCGCGGCTTGGGTGGGCGAGCATCCGGCGGATTTCCTGGCCGATGCGTTCGACGCTCACGCCGGTGAGGGCGCCGGCGTGCTCGCGGATGGCGCGGGCGGTGTCGGGTTCGATCGTGTAGCC
>JBGSIX010000235.1:0-5457 GCA_041742315.1 Phycisphaerales bacterium
CGGCCAGGCCCCGCCGCGAGGGGCGCACGCGCATCGTGAGCGTCGTGCCCTTCGAGCACTCGCCCATCGGGGGGGTGACGACGTGGTCGATTCGGCTCGCCGACACGTTCGAGATGCGCCCCGACCTCGGATTCGACATGCAGACGCTCCTCGTCAGCACGCGCCCGCCGATGGCGCTGGCCGCCAAGCCCCTGCTGAGCGAGCGGGTCTCGCTCTGCGTGCTGGACCCGACGGACGATCACTTCGTCACGCTCGCGAATCTGCGCCGAGCGGTGGAGGTCCTGGGGCCCGATCTTGTGCTCCCGAACTACACGGACGTCTCGTACGCCGTCGCGGCTCAGCTCCGGCACACGGGCGTCCCGAGCGTGGCGATCGCGCACACGGACTGCGTGTACTACCGCGACCTGCTCGGGGCGTACCCCGAGTGGGACGCCGCGGTCGCGGTGAGCGGGTCGGTCCGCCGGTGGCTGACGCCGATGGCGGGTTCGCGTCCGATGGGCACGATCGTCTACGGCGTTCCTTCGAGCGCCACACCCAGACTTGTCAGCCAGCACGGGCCGATCCGGCTCGCGTATGTCGGCAGGCTCGCGCAGGTCCAGAAACGTGTGATGGATCTGGTGCCGCTCGTGCGCACGCTGGCGGCACTGGGTGTTGAGTCGGAACTGCACATCGTGGGCGACGGGCCCGAGCTGAGCGCGCTCAAGAAGGAACTGGCGACGACCGGGTGCGTGCGCGTGATCTTCCACGGCCCGCGCACGCCGGGGTATCTCCAGGCGTTCTGGCCCGAGATGGATGTCGCTGTGCTCGTCAGCGAGTACGAGGGCACGAGCATCACGATGCTCGAGGCAATGGCGCACGGCGTCGTGCCCGCGGTGACCCGCGTCGAGAGCGGCGTGGGCGAATGGATCGAGGAGGGTGTCTCGGGCGTGACCGCGCCGGTGGGCGAGCCCGAGGCGCTGGCGCGGAAGATCGCGGAACTGGCGCACGATCGCGGGCGATTGGTTCACATGGGCGCGATGGCGCACGCGCGGGTGAGCAGTTCGCTCGGGCTTGAGCAGATGGCGGAGCGCTACGCGGCGATTTTCCGCGAGACGCTGGCGCGCCCGGTTGAGGCGAAGCCGAGTCTGCGGGGTGTGACGCTCGGGGACCGGTACTCATGGACGAAGCAGCGCACGGAAGACGGCTCGGGTGAGCTCGCCTGGCTCCGCGCGAGGCTCACCGAAGCGGGGTACCGATCCGTCGCGGCAAGGGCGCCCGGGCCGAGGACCGATGCGGTGGTCATCCCCGCGGGCGACAACGGGCCCGACCGTGCGACGCTCGCGGTGTGGAAAGACAAAGGCGTGGACGTGGTCTGGAGCTCGCTCCTGCCGGGCGGCGTCGAGTGGGCGCTTCTTGCGAGGCACATGCGGGCGATGGTTGAGCAGGGCTGCAAGCGGATCGCGATTTATGGGCTCGGTCAGCATACGCAGCGCCGAGCCGAGGTGCTCGAGCAGGGGGATCTGCCCGTGGTCGGGTTCATCGACGACATGCCGCCCGCTTCGGGTGAGGCATTCGGTCTGCCCGCTGTCACTCCAACGAGGGCGATCGCGGAGCTCAGGCCCGACGGCGTGCTCCTATCGAGCGACGCGTGGGAAGAGAAGCTCTGGGAGCATTCCAGGCCTCTGCGCGAGGCGGGGGTTGTTGTGCGCGCGATCTACGGCTCGTACGCCGAGGACGCGGTGCTCACCCAGCCCGCGCTCTGAACGCACGTATCAGAGTCGAAGCGAGTGCATCGTGCGTATGGAATTGGCGCGCCCGCTCGGCGGCGCCGCGTGACAGGCTTGTGCGCCAATGTGGGTAGGTGCGGGCGCGTTCGATGAGGACTTCGAGTTCGTCGGCGCTGGCGAAGCTCGCCTCTTCGAGCCCGCCCAGGAGCCAGGCCGCGTCGGATTCGGGGGTCGCCGGCGGGATGCTCGCGAGTCTGGGGTCGGATTTCGGGTCGCGGATGGCGATGCGTTCCTTGATGCGCATGCCGAAACGCTGCAAGAGCGAGGTGTGCCGGGCGGTCTCGGCGGAGGCGAGGTGTTCGTACCAGAGCACGCGGCCAAAGCCGTCGCCGGGATCGGTGATCTCGTCGGGTGTGTGGTTCTGGACGACGCGGAGCATGGAGTGGAGCCTCGCGTTCACTTCCGCGTCGTAGGTGCGGCGCGGGATCGGAACACCGCCCGAGAGCGCACACTCGATGAGTCGCTGGTGGAAGGAGCCGATCGCGCTGATGTGCAGGGTGATGCCCGCGGCGTTGTAGGCCGCGGCGAGTTCGTCGCCGTGCGTGAGCGGGGGCGAGGCGTACCGGGCGAGGGCGGGGTGTGTGTCCCAGTTCTTGCCGAAGATGCGGAACGACCAGTTGCGCTTCTCGCAGATCTGGGCGCACCAGTGCGCCGCCTCGTGGCGCAGGACGCGGTCGGCGTAGCGCATCGCGAAGTTCTGGATGAGCACCTCGCGGGACTCGGTATCGAGCGAGGTCTGTTGCTGCATGAGCGATCGCACAGCGGCGGCGATCCCGGGGGGTTTCATCGCGTCATGGGCGATCTGGTCGAGCGCGGGGATGAGGTCGGACGCCATCTTGCGCACGACGGGCGAGCCCGAGAGCTCGGTGAGGAGCCGATCGCGGAGCGCCTCGGGCGTTTCCGAGTGGTGGGTGATCATCGCGACGTCGCAGGCGAACCGGTCGCAAAGCGCCGGGTCGATGCGCTCGGCATCGAACTTGTCGGTGCTCGCCACGAGCGGGGCGGCGACGACCGAGTCGCGCGGGTAACCGAATTCACTGATCATTTCGGAGGTGATGTAGCCCAGGGTGAGATCCAGCGGCCCGATCGAGGCGCCGGCGGCCGTCGTGAGCAGGTGGGGCATCGCGTCCTGCACCCAGACGACAAAGGGCACACCCACGGGGAGCACGCGTGACTCGGGCGGCGGCTCGGCGCTGCCCGTGATGACCTTCTCCAGGTCCCGGCGGGTGTAGTTGGGGGCGAGGATGACGTCCGGGTCGAAGGTGTCCAGGAGCCGGCTGTAGGCGAGCGGGCTCAGCCGGCGGTGGCCGCCCGGCTCGACGAGCAGCTCGACCCGGCAGCCCTGTTTGCGGAGGCTCTGGGCGAGATCGTGGGCCATTGAACCGAGCACGGTCGTGAACCGGCACGTCGCGATCAGCACGTGGAGCGGCTCGCCCCGGCCATCGAGTGCCGAGAGGAGCCGGGACCGCCACCACGATTCGCTCCGCTCGGCGTCGCGTGTGTGGATGCGTTTCAGGTGCTCGCGATGCAAAGCGTCCTGCTCGGTGAGGGCCGATCGCACGGCGACACTCACATTCGGACTCAGGGGTTTGCGGAGCGAGCGCAGGGGCATGTAGGGGCCGGCGATCGGTGTGCCGGCGTCCCGCTTGAGGGCGTCGGCGAGGCGTTCGGATGCGTCGTCGCCCACGAAGCACTCGACGCGCTCTTCGCGGAGGATGGCGGAGATGTCCGAGAGCGAGCAGCCGTCGAAGAACTCGTTGGCATCGGCCTGCACGACGCGGATACCGGGCTGGTAGCCAGAATCGAGCCGGGGCGTGCGCCGGGCGAGTTCGTTCAGGAGCCATGGGGGGTCGACGCCCTCGATGAGGAAGGGGGCCGGGCTCTGGTTGGCCTTGGCGATGTGCTCGGCTCCGATCTGGGCGGCGGCTCCGATCTGATCGCCCAGGTGCGAGAGGATGCCGCCCGCGCGCCGGACGATGTTGCCGTCGGTGGCTCGGAAGGCTTCGGTGTGCGGGATCTCGGCGGCCCATGTCTCGAACGCGTCGGCGAGATCGGCGCCTCTCTCGGCGAGCGCGTCCCGAGCCGACCGGGCGTTTGCGAGAAGGTCATCGGGCGGGATCCGGTCCTCGGGCAGGGATTCGAGGCGTTCGAGAAGTTGGGCAACGTGGGGCAATCGCAGGGCCTGTGGGCGGCGCTGGCAGAGGGCGTCGAGTTCCTCGCGCGCGAGGGCGCCAAGGCCGAGGTCGGCGAGGTTGGCAGCGAGCAGGAACCAGAGCTCGGGGTCGAATGCGGTCTGGGGCAGGGCCTGGCGTGCGATGGGGACGAAGGCCCAGGGCTTGCTTTGGGAGCCGAGCGCGAGGATCTGGGGGAGTGTGATGGATGACGCCGGCGCGGCGTGGGCGCTCATATTGGGGGAGATCGGCCAAACCCGCGTGCGGGGGCCAAATCCTGCGGCGTGGGCGGGTTTTGGGCCGATACGGGGTCGATGAACGCCCGCTCCGGCCCGGTCGATCCGGGCCAGAAAATCCTGACGATCGAGGAGCTGGTCACGCTCCGGCGGCGGCTTCGGATCCAGGGGCGGTCGCTCGTGGTCTGCCACGGCTGCTTCGACATCGTGCACCCGGGGCACATCCGTCACCTGCGCCAGGCGCGGGCGATGGGGGATGTGCTGCTTGTGTCGCTCACGGGCGATGCGCACATCAACAAGGGCGCGGGTCGGCCGCTGATCCCCCAGGAACTCCGCGCGGAGAACCTGGCGGCGCTGGACATCGTGGATCTGGTGTACGTCGACGCGAACCCGACGGCGCTGGCGATGCTCGAGGCGGTCGAGCCCGATGTGTACATCAAGGGGCGGGAGTACGAGAACAACGCGGACCCAAGGTTCGTCAGCGAGCGCGAGGCCGTCGAGCGGGGCGGGGGCCGGGTGGTCTTCAGCTCGGGCGACGTGGTCTTCAGTTCGTCGGCGTTGATCGATGCGCTGGGGCAGTCGATGGACCCGTTCCACTCGCGGCTCATGATGCTGCTCGAGAACCAGGGCCTGTCCGCAGAGGCTTTGGGCGGGGTGATCTCGGATTTCCGTGGCAAGCGCGTGGTGGTGGTGGGCGAGACGATCCGCGACACGTACGTCATCTGCGATAGGCCGAGCGTGGCGGGGGAGAGCCCGGTCCTGACGCTCCGGCCCCTGGAAACAAGGTGCTACGACGGCGGTGCGGCGATCATCGCCCGGCACGCGGCGGCGATGGGCGCCAGGCCCGTGCTGATCACGGCGCTTCCTGACGACGAGGAAGGCCGGGAGATGACGCGAAGGCTGACCGCCGAGGGCGTCGAGGTCGTGGCGCTGCGCGCCGGTGGCACGATCCCCGAGAAGCAGCGCTTTGTCGTGGGGACGCAGAAGGTCGTCAAGATCGATCTGGTTCGGCCCTATGTGCTCGACGCGACGGAGCAGGACCGGTTCGTGGCGCTGGTCAGCGGCGTCGCCGACGCGGACGTGGGGATTGTCGCGGACTTCGGGCTCGGGCTCATGACGAGCCAGACGCTCCGGCGTGTGTGCCAGAAGCTGACGAGCCGGTGCGGGTTCACGGCGGGCGATGTGAGCGGCTCGCGCGCCAACCTGCTGGCGATGCGCGGGCTCGATCTCCTGACGCCCAGCGAGAGCGAGCTGCGCGATGCGCTGCGATCGTTCGACGAGGCG
>JBGSIX010000236.1:0-1824 GCA_041742315.1 Phycisphaerales bacterium
TTGCCGCCCGGAGCGCTGCCCAGCGCGCCGATAGTGCTCGTCCCGCCGTGCAGGATCGCCGATTGGACGCCCGCCTCGCGGAGCACGTCCAGCGCCCGATCGATCGCCCAGCCCTTGGCGATCGCGCCGAAGTCCAGCTTGACGCCTGGCTCTGTGAATCGGATCGTCATGGCTCGCTCATCGATCTCGACGCATTTCATCCCATACGCAGGGAATTCCATCGGTTGTTCGCCATCGCGGAAACCGTGGTATTCCATGAGCGAGCCGACCGCGACATCGAACGCGCCCGCGGTCAAGCTGTAAAGTCTCGCGCACGCGCGGAGCAGGTCGAGCATGTCCATGTCCACTCGCACGGCCCTCTCGTGCGCCTGCGCGTTGATCACGCTGACAAGCGAGCCCCGGTCGAAGATGCTCAGCCGTTCGTGCCACTCTTGCACGCACGCGAGCGCCGACTCGCCCGCGGCGCGCCGCTCGTGCTCGTCCCGGTCGTCCGTGAGCACGAGCTCGAACCGCGTGCCCATCGCCTGCAAAGCCAGACGGAGGCCGATTGAGCCTCCGTCCGGGTGTGTTTCCGCGTGCGCAGCCACCGATCAGGCGCGGCTGGCGCGCATGGTCTTGGGATCGAACTTGAACGCGTACCCCTCCCACATGCTCCGGCAGGCCAGATCGACGGCGACCATGACCTTCGAGGCCAGGTCGATGTTGCTGACCGCGGGCGTGCGGGTGCGGACGCACTCCAGGAAGTTCAGACGCAGCTGGTCCTGGTCGTTGCCGATGTCCGGGCACTCGATCGTGCGCTGATCGACCTCGTCCACGAAGATGCGCTCGGGGCGGATCTCGCAGTGACGGCTGTTGAGGTACATGTTCGCCTCGTGGCCGCGGATCATGGTCTCAAGGCCCACCTCGTTGGCCGTCGAGCCGGCGACGATCATGGTGTGCCCGTCCTCGAACTCGACATTCAGGTTGACCTGGTCGAAGTTCTCCATCTCGAGGTCGATCAGGTGGTGACCCGACGCGGTGACGCGCACGGGCCAGCCCGCGTCGATCGCCATGATCAGGGGCGTCATGACGTGCACCAAGAGGTCGCCGATGATGCCGGTCGAGAAGTCCTTGTACCGGCGCCAGCGTGCGTAGACCTTCGGGTCCCACTCGCGCGGCCCGAGGTAGCCGCACCAGCCCTTCCAGTCGACGTTGACGCCGGGTGCCCAGCGGTCGTCGAGGCCGTAGTAATTCCACTCGCCCGTGGTCGAGTTCCGGCAGTAGCTCGTCTGGCTCCAGACGGGCCTACCGATCGCGCCGGCCTTGATGGCCTTGCGCGCCTCGAGGTACTTGGGGAGCATCATCATCTGCGTGCCGACCTGGAAGATCTTGTCGGGGTTATCGAGCACGACCTTGCGGAGGTCCATCGCCTGTTCGAGGCGCAGGGTCATTGGCTTCTCGCAGTAGACGTCCTTGCCCGCCGTCAGCGCGTCGATCGCGTGCTGGGCGTGCCAGTGCTCGGGGCTGGCGATGAGCACCGCGTGGATGTCGTCGCGTTTGAGGATCTCGCGGTAGTCGACGTACTTGTCGACCTCCATGCCCTGCTTGTCCTGGCAGGCCTTGTGCGTGTCGGCGAGGCGGACCTCGTTGACGTCCGCCAGCGCGACGATTTTGGTGTTCGTCTTGCCCTGCTCGGTCAGGCCCATGATCGCGTGGCAGTGGCCCGTGCCCATGCCGCCCGTGCCGATGACCGCCATGCGGATCGGCTCGTTGTCCTTGACACGCACGGGCGTCCCGGGCGGGACGGTGGCGACCGTCTTGATGCCGCCGCCCGAGGGCTGCCCG
>JBGSIX010000237.1:0-20136 GCA_041742315.1 Phycisphaerales bacterium
CGGCGGTGAGCCGATCGACGTTCGCCGAGTGCTGCCGGCACGCGCTCAGGATCTCGTTGTGCTCGCTCGTCAGGCGTTCCTGCTCGCGCCTGGCTTCTTCCTGCTTGCGCTCGATCGCGCCCAGCTGCTCGGCGAGCTGCTCGGCGCGGCGGGTGTCCGACTGGATCGAGGCGTTGAGCGCCGCACGCTCCCGCTCGATGCCCGCGACCACGGCCTGTTTCTCCGCGAGCTTCTGGCGAGCCTCGGCCGACTCTTCAAGGACCGCCGCCCGCGCATCGGTCGCGCGGGACATCGACTGCTCGACTTCCGCCAGACGCGACTCGTGCGTCTCGATCGCGTGGCGTTCGCCCGCCTCGCTCTTGGTCATTTCTTCGAGCCGGAGCCGGAGTTCCTCGCCCTGCTTGGCGTCGGTTTCGAGGCGGCGGTCGGCCTCCTCGATCGCCGATTCGGTCATCTTGACGCGCTGGGCCGCCCGCTCGGCGTCGTGGGATGCGGACTGACGCTCGGACTCGTTCCGCCGGACGGCTTCGTTCAGCTCGTGACGCGTTACTTCCGCGTCCTGTTTCTCCGCCTCGAGCTCCTCGACCCGCGCGTGGGATTCCTCGCGCTGGGCTTCCAGAGCCGTCAGCTCGCTCGTCAGCCCGTCAAGGCGCTGGCGCAGGTCGTCGTACTGATCGAACGCGAGCGCCATGCGGATCGCGCGGTACTCGTCGTCGAGCGCTCTGAACCTTTTGGCCTTGGCGGCCTGGCCCTTGACGATCCGCAAACGCCGCTCGGTGTTCTCGAGCTGCTCGCGGGCCTTGGTCAGGTTCACCTCGGTCTTGTCGAGCTTGCGGAGCGATTCGATCCGGCGCTGCTTGTACCGGGCGATGCCCGCGGCCTCCTCGAAGATCGTCCGCCGCTCCTGCGGGCTCGCCAGGAGCATCGCGTCGACCTTGCCCTGCTCGATGATCGAGTAGGCGTCCGCGCCGATGCCCGTGTCGAGGAACAGCTCGCGGATGTCGCGGAGCCGAACACGCTTGTCGTTGATCAGGTACTGGCTCGTCCCGTCGCGGTAGAGGCGACGCTCGACGTACACCTCGTCGGCCTCGATCGGGAGCCCCCGGCGGCGTCGGCCGCTGCGGCGCTGCTCGCGGCGTTCCTCGGTTTCCTCGTCGTCCCCATCCTCATCCAGCGGGTCGCCGAGCGTCAGCTCGATCAGCTCCGCGTCCGCGTCGATGATCGGGTTGTCAAAGCCCAGGGTGACCGAGGCCATGCCCGAGGGGGGCCTGCCCGCCGCGCCGGCGAAGATGACGTCGATCATTTCCTTGCCGCGGAGCGACTTGCTGGAGCGTTCGCCCAGGACCCACTTGATGGAATCCACGACGTTGGACTTGCCGCAGCCGTTGGGCCCCACGACGCCCGTGATGTCGTCGTCGAAGGTGAACTCGGTGCGGTCCGCGAAGGACTTGAAGCCGCTCAGAATGAGTTTGGATAAACGCATGGGTCGTGGCGCCCTCCGTGCCGCCTGATCGACTCTGCACGAGGCCTTGTTTCTGGCATCCTGCCCGGTGGCCCCGTCAGGAAGAGGCAGTCTACATCACTTGCCGCCCTTTGTCCCCTCGGTCTTGTTCTCGTTTCCGCCCGCGGGCCCGGTGGGGGGCTTGAGCGGGACGACGTAGGGTGACGCGTTCTCGACGGGCTTGGCCGGTGTGGACTCGTTCACGGGGTCGAGCGTGATCTCCTCGCCCTCGCCTCCGATGAGCGCCGGGCGGTCCTGGGTGGTCGACTGGGTCGCCGTCAGGAGCGAGGCGAGCAAGCGGTCGGACTCTGTGGCGAAGGAGGCGTTGGTCCCGCCCGAGGTCTGGATCGCCGCCAGGGCGCCCACGACCTCGGAGTACGTAAACCCGAGCCCCGGGCGGGTTTCGGTCGCCGAGGCGTCGCGTGCCATGTACTTGATGAGCTCGTCGAGCTCGGTGCCCATGCTCTGCGTCAGGATCGGGCCCGAGGCCGACGGTGCGTACCGCAGGCGGATCTCGGCGCCCTCGTTCTCGGCGACCATGATCAGGCGATCCGACCACGCCGAGACAAACATGGGCGTCTCGAGCTTGGTGCCCTGCCCGATCAGCGCGATCCTGGGCCTTCCCTGCTGGGTGACATACACCAGCGGCTCACCGAACGGGACCACGTCGAGCTCGAATCGGCCCCGGACGTCCTGGCGCTCCACGCCCTGCGGGTTGCCGCGCGGGATCCGGCTCTCGGAGAGATAGATGAGCTGATCGATCGAGGCGCGCTGCGTGCTCGGGCGGGCGCTGTTGGTCGCGATGAGCTCCTCAAGCCTGAACCGCTCGGCCCGCTCCATCAGCGCCTCGTACGCGGCGATCCGGACCGTCAGCTTGGTCTCGCTGGTGAGCAGTTCTTGAAGCGCCCGCTCGACCGAGCCCCGCCCCGGCGCGATGCCCAGGAGCTGGATCGCCTCGATCCGGTCGGGCGAGTTCGCCTCGAAGGCGATCCGCTCGAGAAAGGCGGTCGCTCGCGTGTCGCCCAGGTGCGCCCCGGCCCGCAGAGCCGCCATCCGGGGGATGCGCTCGGGGAACTCGTAGATATCGCGCACAAACCCGATCGAGCGCGGCCCGATCGCGCGGAGCGCCCAGCTCAGCTCATCGGCGGCGCTGGGGTCCTCGATCATCGAGCGGGTGTACCGCTTGGCGAGCACCTCGGGGTAGTCCTGGTTGATCGGCGTGTGCAGCAGGAGCTGGACGAACTCGTAGAAGCGGTCCTTGTACGCCGGCGGGGCGAAAACCTGGATCACCTGGTCGTCGCGCCCCTTGGCGGTCGTGTTCGTGCCGCGCGGCCCGTCGGGGAAACGCTCGTTGATCGCCCGCGTGATCGCCTGTGCCCGCGAGTGCAGAGGCGTCTGGAGCAGGAGCTCCAACGGCTGGGGCTCGATGATCTTGCCCCCGCCCATCACGCGGCCGATCCGTGTGTTGATCTCGCTCGCCCGGCCCGGCTCGGCGAAGGGGTTGATGAACACCTCGCCCCGCGCCTCGGCGATCGTGCTCGTCTGCAGGCCGCCCAGCGTGCTCGCCGGCCCGATCTGCAGGCGCGTCGTCCAGAGGATGCCGCCCTCGAGCGACTCGGCGGTCGAGCCGCTGAGCGCCCGGACCTGGACGTCGAAGTCCGTGCCCTCGGGCGCGCCGGGAGGGATCGCGCCCTCGACCAGAACGACCGCGGTGTCGGGGTGGCGGATCACCTCGCGGGGCGAGAGGCCTTCCAGAGGCGTGTTGATGAACCCGCCCGCCTCGCCGCCCGACATGATCAGGATCTCACGCTCCATCGTCGCGGCGATGTTCTCTGGGACGTTGGTGCTGCCCGTGCCGCTCAGCCCGACGACGAGCCCGTAGCCCGAGATGTACGCGGATTCGGCCTGGCGCAGGCTCGTCTCGTAGCCCACCGTCCCGCGCAGGACGCTGGGCGCGCCCGAGAGCGTGGGCGTCACCTCGCGTGTGCGTTTCTTGGGCCCGCCGCTGCAGCCCGAGAGCGGCGCCGCGCAGAGGCTGAGTGTGAGGGCCAGACCAACCGCCGCTCGCGTGAGATTCATCGCTGCGCAACCTCCGACGTGAACCCGCTCCGTGCCCGCGGTTTGGCGCCAAGGCCCCATCGGAGCATTCGGCTCGCATCGGGCCCGTTTCGGCATCGCGAGCGATCGGCCGCGTACCCACCGGCGGCCCCGATCGCTCTGCGGGACATCCTATCCGCCCGCAGCGTCCGCTCCGTTGCAACCCGCCCGAGCGGGCCGAAAAGCCGGAGATTGGGCTTTCCGCACGAACACCAAACCTATACCATACTTTCAGGATGGTTTGTATGCAAACTCATGCAACCGACAGAATTCGACATGGGGTATACTCCCGGTTGTACCAAAAACCGGGGATCTGGGCTCTGGCAAACGATATGTTGTGGATATCGTCCGTGCGAATTTTGCAAATGCTCCAACTCTCGAAAAAACAACCACTTGCAGCACTTACCCACAATCTCCCGACAGCGATCCGCGACATTTTGTGCTTCAAATCCGTCCATGACACGATGGGTAGTGGTAGCATGGAGACCCACGCCAGCCCATTCCGGCTGACGAGGGGGACTTTGGAGGGGTTCTTTCGTTTCAGCAGCGTCTGCCCAGGCGCGACAACGCGACCCGAACAACGGACGCCCAGAAGGCTCCGAGAGCATGCGGGACGCGGGTGGTCGCGGTGCGCTCTCGCTCCGGAATCGATCGGAACCAGGTGGCAGGGACCGGTGCGTTGGAGCGTCCCGGACCCGCAGGCAGAGAGATCCGCCCACCCTCGGCGACCCGCCGGGGCGGGCAAGGCATTGAGGTGGAACGAAGTGGGCGTACTCTGCGACTCGCAAATCCGGGAGCTCATCGTCATCGAGCCCTTCTCCCCAGCGCAGAAGCGCCCGGGCAAGGTCAGCTTCGGCGTCTCCAGCTACGGCTACGACGTCCGCGTCGGCTCGCGCTTCAAGGTCTTCACGCCCACGACCAGCACGGGCGACATCGCCGTCGTCGACCCCAAGCGATTCAGCGACGAGATGATGGTCGAGGTCGACACCGAGAACCCGACCCACGGCGGGACCGACGCCAACGGCAGCCGATACATCATCATCCCCCCCAACAGCTTCGCCCTCTGCGAGACCGTCGAGCACATCGAGGTGCCGCGGGACGTTCTCGTGATCTGCGTCGGCAAGAGCACCTACGCCCGCTGCGGGCTCATCGTGAACGTGACCCCGCTGGAGCCCGAGTGGCGCGGCAAGGTGACGCTCGAGATCAGCAACACCACGCCCCTGCCCGCGCGGATCTATGCGAACGAGGGCGTGGCGCAGCTGATTTTCCTGCAGGCGTCGCAGGTGTGCGAGACGAGCTACGCGGACAAGGCGGGCAAGTACCAGGACCAGACGGGTCTGACATTACCGATGGTCGATTGATTCGGACGCGTTCCGCGAGCGATGAGCCACGGAACATGAAGGAGCGTGTGCGATGAACGAAGGCGGCACCAGCAATGCGGGCGGCATCATCGGGTTTCTCGACTTTGGATTCACCAAGTTCGTGACGCTCAAGGCGATCAAAGTGCTCTACGCACTCGGCCTCGTCCTGCTCGTCCTGGGCTGGCTGGGCTTTACGCTCGTGACCATGTTCCAGAACTTCTTCGCGGGCCTTGGCATCTTCTTCGTCGGCGCAATCGCGGTGGTGGTCTACGGCCTCCTGTTCCGCATCCAGCTCGAGCTGATCGCGGTGATCTTCCGGATCGGGGAGAACACGTCGAAATTGGTGCAGATGGGTGAGATGAAGGGGTAAAAAAAGATATCGCGTGGTTAGCCCGGGAGAGCACTGTCGAAAGTGAACTTATGGCACATTTGGTTTCCAACTTGTATGGGTTCGACCATCGGCCTCCTCGAACCGGTGACCATTGCATGGTTGTTCAATTTGACAGAGCAGTTGCAACATTTGTTAAAATGACAGTTTTAAGTGAAATTAAATATTCTGCCGAGCGGGGAACTATATGGAACACGGACGATAAGTGGCTCTTGGTTTTTGAACCAGAGATTGAACCAGAGCATACTGGCAATATTTTCGTCGAACATACCGGTGCCACGGTTCAACTCGAAGCTATTAAGCAGCTTGCCACGTTTCTTGCGAAAGCCAACAGGCGATTGATACAGCAGATAGCCTCGAAACCATTTGTTATTCGAGATTCAAATGGATGCGACTTTTGCACGCTCAATATTGAACGAGACACAACTGGGTGGACAGCTTGGGCACAATGCGGCAACCTCGACGATTTTTTCGAAGGCGAAACCAAGGGAACGGCGACTGCAGCATTGATGGACTTGTCCGAAAAAATCGGATTATAATCACGTTCCAATTAACATTCGATAGTGGATGGTATAGATGAAAATTACACGGAAGTTCACAACCAAGGGCCAGGACGCCTTCGCCACGACCAAGTGGACGAAGCGGGCCAGTCGTATCGCCAACCCGGACGGGACGGTTGTCTTTGAGATGGCCGACGCCGAGGTGCCGGCTTCGTGGAGTCAGCTCGCCACGGACATCATGGTGAGCAAGTACTTCCGCAAGGCGGGCGTGCCCCAGGACGGCGGGCCCAATGGGATCCCGTCGCATGATTGGAATGGCTCTACGAGCCGTGACCGTGAGGGAGCGGAGAACGGGGAAGGACCGCTTGCTGACGCGCGCGGCTCGTCTGAGACCCCGATGGGACCCGAGAAATCCGCCAAGCAGGTGATCCATCGCCTGGCCGGGTGCTGGCGCCACTGGGGCGAGACGCACGGCTACTTCGACTCCGCCGAGGATGCGCAGGCGTTCTACGACGAGCTCGTGTACATGATGGTGCACCAGGTCGCGGCCCCGAACTCGCCGCAGTGGTTCAACACCGGCCTGAATTTCGCCTACGGCACGACGGGCCCGGCGCAGGGGCACTACTACGCCGACCCCGTGACGGGCGATATCCTGGAATCCGAGGACGCCTACACGCACCCGCAGCCCCACGCGTGCTTCATCCAGAGCGTGGACGACGCGCTGGTCGAAGAGGGCGGGATCATGGATCTCTGGGTGCGCGAGGCGCGGCTCTTTAAGTACGGCTCGGGCACGGGGACGAACTTCTCGAACCTCCGCGCCGAGAACGAGCCGCTGTCGGGCGGCGGCAAGAGCTCGGGCCTGATGAGCTGGCTCAAGATCGGCGACCGGGCCGCCGGCGCGATCAAGAGCGGCGGGACGACCCGTCGCGCGGCGAAGATGGTCTGCCTCGACATGACCCACCCGGACATCGCCAGCTTCGTGAACTGGAAGGTCCGCGAGGAGGTCAAGGTCGCGGCGATGGTCGAAGGCCTGAAGCTCCTCAAGGCGAACGACGAGTCCACGAGCGAGCTGTGCGAGCGTCTCGGGCTTGAGCTCGATTTCGACTTCAACGGCGAGAGCTACCAGACCGTCAGCGGGCAGAACTCCAACAACTCGGTCCGCATCCCCGACGCCTTCTTTGATGCGGTCGACGCGGGCGAGGAGTGGGGGACTTTCTTCCGCACGCGGCCCGACCAGATCGCGCGGACGTTCGACGCCCGCCAGCTCTGGGACGAGATCAGCTACGCCGCGTGGAAGTGCGCGGACCCGGGCGTGCAGTTCGACTCGACGATCAACGCGTGGCACACCTGCCCGAGCGCCGGCCGGATCAACGCCAGCAACCCGTGCAGCGAGTACATGTTCCTCGACAACACGGCTTGCAACCTCGCCTCGCTCAACGTCCTCAAGTTCTACGACAGCGAGACCAAGGTCTTCGACGTCGCGCTCTACGAGCACGCGACGGACATCTGGACGATGGTGCTCGAGATCAGCGTGCTGATGGCCGCCTTCCCGAGCAAGGAGATCGCGCGCCTGAGCGAGCGTTACCGCACGCTGGGCCTGGGCTACGCGAACCTGGGCGCGATGCTGATGCAGGCGGGCATTCCCTACGACTCCGAGGCGGGCCGGTCGATCTGCGCGATGCTCAGCTCGATCATGACGGGCCGCTCGTACCGCCAGAGCGCGCTGCTCGCCGCCGAGCACGGCGCGTTCCGGGGCTACGAGGACGACAAGGAGAACATGCTCCGCGTCATCCGCAACCACCGCCGGGCCGCCCACGGCGTCAAGCGCGACGCCAAGGAATGGGAGGACCTGCGCATCCGCCCCGTGCCGATCGACCACGAGATCGTCACCAAGGGCCGCGTCCCGCTGGCCAACGCGCGGAACCTGCTCGATAGAGCCGTCATGGTCTGGGACGAGGCGTACGAGCTGGGTCTTGAGCACGGCTACCGCAACGCACAGACCACGGTCATCGCGCCCACCGGCACGATCGGCCTGCTCATGGACTGCGACACCACCGGCGTCGAACCAGACTTTGCGCTCGTGAAGTTCAAGAAGCTCGCCGGCGGCGGGTACTTCAAGATCGTCAACGCCTCCGTCGAGCCCGCGCTGCACGCGCTCGGCTACTCCGAGGAGCAGATCCGCCTGATCCTGACCTCGATCCTGGGCACACTCACGCTGGCCGTCCCGATGCCCCAGGGCTCGATCGGCGCCGAGGAAGACAAGACGCTCGCCGAGTGGCTCATGGACAAGGGCCTGGCGCCCGAGCACCTGACCAGAGTCGAGTCGGCGCTGCCCGGCTGCTTCGACCTGAGCTTCGCGTTCAGCGCGTGGGGCCTGGGCGATGAGGCGCTCACCGCCGCGGGCTTCGACCCGGAGAAGGCCAAGGCCGAGAAGGGCTTCAACCTGCTCGTCAAGCTGGGCCTCTCCGCCAAGCACATCGAGGCGCTCAACCTGCTCGTCTGCGGCCGGCAGACCATCGAGGGCGCGCCGGGCTTCGAGGATGCGCACCTGCCCGTCTTCGACTGCGCCAACCACTGCGGCCCGCTGGGCACGCGGATCATCCACTCCGAGGGCCACATCCGCATGATGGCCGCCGCCCAGCCCTTCATCTCCGGCGCCATCAGCAAGACCATCAACCTCCCGACCACCGCAACGCTCGAGGACATCAAGGGCTGCTACCGCCTGAGCTGGGAGCTGGGCCTCAAGGCCAACGCGCTCTACCGCGACGGCTGCAAGCTCAGCCAGCCACTCTCCGCCAAGAAGAAGGACGTCGACCTCGAAGACGAGACCGACGGCCTCGAGCAGATCCAGATCGAGGAAGAGGTCTCCACTTCCGTCGCCTCGCTCGCCGCCTCGCTCGCCGGCGCCGACACCAACAGGGTCGAGGCGGAGAAGACCCGCATCGTGCACCGCCCCATGCGTCGCCGCCTGCCGGTCACGCGGGACTCGGTCACCCACAAGTTCAACGTCGCTGGGCACGAGGGCTACCTCACGGTGGGCCTCTACGAGGACGGCATGCCCGGCGAGCTGTTTATCACCATGGCCAAGGAAGGCTCCACCATCGGTGGTCTGATGGATTCGCTGGGCACAGCGGTTTCCGTCGCGCTGCAGTACGGCGTGCCCGTGCAGTCGCTGGTCAATAAGTTCACACACCAGCGCTTCGAGCCCGCCGGCATGACCTCCAACTCGGACATCCCCTTCGCCAAGAGCCTCGTGGACTACATCTTCCGCTGGCTCGGCATGCGGTTCATCCCCGGGTACCGAGAGGCCAACCTGCCCCAGCGCGTCGCCAAACCCGCCGAATCCAGCGATCAGACCGCCTCCCGCAAGAGCACCACCCAGCCCACAGGGGGAGACAGTCGTTGGAGCACGCAGACCACACCCGGGGCCGCGACGGATCGCGGCACCAAGAGCGACGGACCGATCGCACGCATCGGCCTCCAGCCGGGAGACTCGACGGATCGTCTCAACCGGACCGAAACAGACGGGAGCCTGGCTCGCCACGCGATCGTCGTGCACGAAGCGCACACGACATCCGTCGTCCGGGACGAATCGAGCCTCCTCGTCGTCGAGGAACACATGTCGGCCCTCTCGGCCGCCATGAGCGAGAACATGGGCGACTCGCCACCCTGCGATGTCTGCGGCGAGATCACCGTCCGCAACGGCACGTGCTACAAGTGCATGGGCTGCGGCAACAGCATGGGGTGCAGCTGACCACCACCATCACCCCCGGGCGGGACGCCCACTAAAGCGCCCGCCCATCACGACTGACCCACCACGGGTCGGCCAGCGCGGTGCAACGCCGAGGCAGGCCGGCCCCACTCCAAGACCCCCGGGCAGACCACCGGTGCCCGGGGGCTCTTTTGTTTTCGAATATGACCAAGATTTGTTGGCAGGACAAAGTGATCGCATACCTTGCAGAGCTCGTGAATATCCAAATCTACCATTTTGCTCACGGAGCTTGTATTCCGGATAGAGTGTGTGTCGTGACAAACCTGATTTGGCTGCACAATTGCACAGTAACAATGAGAGAGTTCAATGGACAAAATTACTAAGAGCCTACTAGAAAGCTTTATCAACTCCGAAGGCTTGACGTCATTGGAGGAATCCGAAGCATTCGAACGATTTTGTAATTACTCGATAATCACTACTTTTGTTACTGATTCTCTCAATGTCGAGGATTTGTCGGTAGGAAGCGGTGGAGACACAGGGATTGATGGAATCGCGACAATTGTTAATGGTTCGATAGTTACTGATACCAATGAAATTGATGAGTTGGTCGAAACAAATGGCTATCTCGATGTAGATTTTATCTTTGTACAAGCAAAAACTTCTAGCAAATTCTCAGGCACGGACATACAGAATTTTCTGTATGGCGTCATCGATTTCTTTAGCGATAGCCCCAAGCTCGCTAGGAACCAGTTTATTAAAGATGCTTCGTCCATACAGACTCACATTTACTCACTTAGTAACAAAATGAGTCGAAAGCGCCCCAGTGTACATTTGCACTACGTGACAACAGGTAAATGGGTTGAAGAGCCGGATCTTGTCGGAAGATTCGAAAGGGGTATCGAGGATTTGAAAGCTCTTGATATCTTCGACGACATCACATACCACGCTTTGGGAGCAAGGGAAATTCAAGATGCCTATCAAAGCACTCAACGAAAGGTAGTAGCCGAGTTCTTATTCGCCAACAAAGTTGTTCTAGATGTTCCAAATGTAACTCAAGCATATTTAGGATCCATATCATCGAATGAATTTTTAAAAATAATATCTGATTCATCCGGAAACATACGTAAATCAGTATTTTACGACAACGTCAGAGACTTTCAAGATTACAATGAGGTCAACAAAGAAATACGTGGAACACTAGAGTCTGAAAACAAAGCTAGCTTTGTATTGATGAACAATGGCGTCACAATCATTGCAAAATCGCTACAGCAGATTGCCAACAAATTTACGATCACGGATTATCAAATCGTTAATGGTTGCCAGACGAGTCACGTACTGTATGATTCGAGAGCCGCCCTAGATAATACGGTGCAAGTACCTGTGAAGCTTATTGTTGCAGATGACGAGGCTATTGCTGGTTCAATTATCAAAGCAACGAATCGGCAAACAGTCGTGAAGCCGCAGCAATTATATGCACTTTCAGATTTTCAGAAGCAACTCGAAGCATACTACGAAGCTACTGAAGGTCCAGGCAGGTTGTACTACGAGCGGCGGACTCGCCAATACGCAGGTGTGCCCAACGTAGAAAAGGTTAGGGTAATCTCTATACAACAACAATTACGAGTATTCGCCTCAATGTTCCTAAATCTGCCACATAAGGGTCACTATGCCCGTTCTCTTGATGCGCAAGTTGGCACGGACATATTTGTTGAGGGTCATCGACTCGAGCCGTATTACGCATCCGCATTGGCACACTATCGAATGGAATATTTATTCCGAAGCGGTACATTGAATGCTGAACACAAGCCACTACGTTATGCCATTCTTATGGTAGTGCGCATGCTCTACGGCAGTGATATGCCAAGTATGACTTCAAACAAAATGGGTAACTATGCCGATCGACTTGTAACTGATTTGCTAGATGATACAAAAGTAGTGGACATATTTAAAGCTGCTTCGGCTTTAGCCGTTCGTGCTGTAGGAAAACGAGAAATAAGTAGGTCTTTGACAAAAACAAGTGTATTCACAGCTGAAATTATTACACTACTGGGTCAATGATTATGTCGGTATGTCACACCATAGAAGCAAAAAATATATTGTCTAACATATCGATCAAATCGGCTCGTTCGCCAAGCCGTGTCTGTTAAGCCTCAGGTCTCGTTCCCACTGGCTGCAAGCAGCCAGTGCCACGCGGAGCGGGATCACTCATGCACCCACTTCGCCCGGTCCGTCGCCACGTGGTAGTGGGGGTCCTCGCTGATGTTCACCTCGACCAGATCGCCCGCCCGGTCGAGCAGGCGGCGGCAGTCCTCGCTCAGGTGCCGCAGGTGTACTCGCTTGCCGAGCTTCTGGTACCGCTCGGTCAGCGTGTTGATCGCCTCCAGCCCCGACTGGTCGTAGACGCGGCTGAAGTAGAAGTCGATCACCACATCGTCCGGGTCGTTCTGGGGCGTAAACAGGTCGCGGAAGCGGGTGACGCTGCCGAAGAAGAGCACGCCGTGGAGTTGGTAGATCTTGCTGCCGTGCTCGTTGATCTGCATGTCGGCGACGAGGTGCTTGCTCTTGTTCCACGCGAAGACGAGCGCGGACAGCGCGACGCCCAGGATGACCGCGGTCGCCAGGTCGTGCATGACGACGGTGTAGGCCGTCACGACGAGCATGATGAGCACCTCGGCGACCGGGATCCGCCGCCAAGTCTGGAGCGTGGTCCACTCGAAGGTGCCGATGACGACCATGAACATGACGCCCACGAGCGCGGCGATCGGGATCATCTCGATGTAGGGCGACAGGAACAGGATGAACAGCAGCAGCGCGCACGCGGCGGTGATGCCCGAGAGGCGTCCGCGGCCGCCGGATTTGACGTTGATGAGCGACTGACCGATCATCGCGCACCCGCCCATGCCGCCGAGGAAGCCGCAGGTGACGTTGGCGACGCCCTGCCCGATGCACTCGCGGTTGCCGCTGCCTCGGGTTTCGGTGAGCTCGTCGATGAGCGTCATGGTCATGAGCGACTCGATGAGCCCAACGCCCGCGAGCACGAGCGAGAAGGGCAGGATGACGAGGAGCGTCGCGAGCGTGAATGGCGGCATCTCAAAGTCCCACCACGCGGGCCTTGGCAAACCGCCCGCGATACCGACCGATGCGACATCGACCGATGCGATCGCGGCCTGTGTTTCCTCGGGTGAAAGCGGCTCGACCGCGTGGCCGTGCGTCACGACATCGACCCCCTCGGGCAGATTGAGCGAGGCGAGCACCTCGGCGTCTTTGGTTCGCTGAGCACTCGTGACCGCCGCGGCCTGCGTGCTGTCGACGAGCACGTCCCGCACCGTGCGCAGGGGCGCATCGGCTGTGGCGTCGTCCTTCTGCGCCGCGTTGAGCCCGATGCCGATGAGCGAGACGACGATGATCGCCGCCAGCGACGAGGGGACGGCCTTGGTGAGCCTGGGCAGGAACGCGATGATCGCCATCGTCAGCGCCACAAGCCCGAGCATGATCCAGAGGCGCTGGCCCGCGAGGAATGACATCGCGCCGTCGGCGCTGAGCGATTTGAAGCTGGCGAACTGAGCCATGAGGATGACGATCGCCAGCCCGTTGACGAACCCGAGCATGACCGGGTGCGGCACGATGCGGATGAGTTTGCCCAGGCGCAGGAGCCCGACGGCGATCTGGATCAGGCCGCAGAGCACGACGGCAGGGAAGAGATACCCGATGCCGTAGTTGGCGACGAGCGAGACGACGACGACCGCCATCGCGCCCGTCGCGCCGGAGATCATGCCGGGCCTGCCGCCGAAGATCGAGGTGAGCAGGCACATGATGAACGCGGCGTAGAGCCCAACGAGGGGCGGCACGCCCGCGACGAATGCGAAGGCCACCGCCTCGGGCACGAGCGCCAGTGCGACCGTGAGCCCGGACAGGACCTCGGCCTTGGGCGAGCCCGAAAGCCCCGACCGCAGATCGAAGAGCCTCGGTTTGATGCGGACGAATTTGGGCAGACGGATCGTGATCTCTGACATGCAGGGCTCGCGTGCGGGGTGTCTTTGACTGAATGGTGGAGATGCACGCGTCGCGCGCAGCGGGGGCACGATAGGTCGCGCCGATCGATGAAGACGCGATCAGCCCTCGAGCGAGGCTTTGCCCGGTTTCAGATCAAACCTCTCCCTTGTGAAGCAGTAGCTCAGCCCGCCCATGCGCCCGATCAGCCCGATCGCGCCCTGGTCGATGTGCATGCGCTCATTGACGAGTGCATCGTCAACGTGCATGCGAAGGACGCGCCCCATGACGACGTTCCCGCCCGCGGGCTGGCCCGGGTTCGTGCGGATGACCTGCATGGTCTCGCACTCGAAGCACACGGGGCTTTCTTTGACGCGGGGCGGCTTGATCGCTTCGCACGGGATCGGTGTCAGGCTCGCCAGCTCGTACTCGCTCTCGCCGTGGGGTAGAGGCTCGGCCGCGACCGCGACGGGGCGGATGATCGACTCCGTCGCCACGCACACAGCGAACTGGCCCGTGCCGCCCTCGCTGATCGGTTTGGCGTTGCGGAGCGTGTCTTTCTCGCGGCCTTGCTCGTCGTTGGCCGGGCAGAAGAGCAGCGTCATCGGGTTCGACCCGACGCCCGCAAAGAACGAGAACGGCGCGAGGTTGTGCCTGCCTTCGGGCGAGACCGTCGACACCACCGCGATGGGCCTGGGCCCGATGCACCCGATCAGCAGCTTGTACCGCTCGGCGATCTGGAGTTCTTCAGGGTTCAAGAGCACGTGCGAGCCTCTCTTACATGCGGGGTCTGAGCACAACGCCCGCCTGCGTGCCCGAGCAGAACGTCAGCGGGTGGATCCCCGCGACCTCGAACGTGTGCGACCAGCGCCGACGGACGCCCCGCGAGTGCCAGAACGCCTGGCAGCTGGGCCCCTGCCCGTGCGCCACGAAGTCGTGCTCCATCGGCTTGTGGAAATCGATCCGCGGCGAGTGCTTGGCGATGAAGCAGTCCGGGTGGTCGCGGCAGAAATCCCACGATTTCTCGTCGTGAATCGTCACCAGCACCGCCCCGCCCGGCCGGACAATGCGCCGCAGCTCCATGAGCCACGTATCGATGTTGTGCGAGATGTGCGTGAAGACCGAGATGCCGTAGATGAAATCGAACGACGAATCCGCGACGGGCAGGTGGGGCTCGAGCGTGGTCGAGAAGAATCGGAACCGCCCCTCGAAGTGGCGCTGGGCCCAGTCGATCGAGCCCTCGTCGATGTCGCAGCCCCAGAGCCGCGTCTTGTCGGGCAGGTCGGCGAAGTGTCGCAGCACGCGCCCTGTCGAGCAGCCCCATTCGAGGATGTCGCGCGTTGATTCGAGTTCGATGCCGTGCTGCGCGCACACGCGTCCGATCGCGTCGCGCTCGCGCTGGCCCGACTGGATGTAGGCCAAGTCGTTCTCGGGCGAGTACGACACACGGTTCGCCCCGGCGGGAACGGGGATGGACGTCCCAAGCGCCTTGGCGCGCTCGTACGCGTCCTCGTCGCGCGAGCCGGGCAGCGTGCGGTCACTGAGCGAGCCGACCGAGGCGGATTCGCCCATCGGATAGGGCCCCGGGGGCAGCCCGCGGTAGGGCTCGATCACCATCGGGCGCTCCGTCGCCGGGATCGCGCCAAGCCAATCGCAGGCCTTGGCGCCAAGCACAGCCTCCTGCGCATCGCTCGAGACGATCACCGCGCCCAACGTCGCCGGGTCGATCTCGCTCGGCCTTTGCACGCGCACGCCCGCGATCAAACGCCCGTCGGCGTGGTCGTCGAGTATCACCGCGAGCCTCGGCCCGCCCTCGACATCGGCGATGACGCCCAGGAGCCACTCCGTGTGACGCCCGGCGCCGTAGATCGCGATAGGCCGATCCGCCATATCGCGTCCGAGGCGTCGCCAGAGCTCGCGGATGAATCGCTTGCGGAAGAGGGCGGCAAAGTCGTGCATCGAATCCTCCAATGCGGGAACGAAAGCCGCGGGACATCGGAGTCTATTCATGCCGCCAAGCCCCCGACCGCTACGATCACGCGATGACCACCCCCTCCGAACGCGCGATGACCTGGGCCGCTCTGCTGGGCAAGTGGACCGAGTTCGCCCAGAGCGCGCTGGCGCTGCCCAAGGACGACGAGGGCGGCAGGCTGCGCGAGGCGGTGCCCGCGATCATCGGGCTCCAGGCCGTCACGCACGCGCTCGCCGAGTTGGACGATCTCGACCCCGATGAGCGGGCGCTCGGGCTCGATCGCGCCGACATGCTGATCCGCCAGCACGCGGGCGAGGTGAACCGCATCTGGAAGGGCCACGAGATCCCCGAAGCTCTGCGCGAGATGGTGGACGATGCGCGTCTCGCGCACCGCATCCAGACCGAGTCGGGCTGGGAGTGGGTGGTCGCCGGCGAAACGCTCCTCACGCCCCATCCCGCGCAGGTGGTCGAAGTTCTGCTCTCGGCGGGCTTTGAGGGCGATCTCTTCCTGCCCACGCCGGGAGTGCCGATCTTCGAGGGCGCGCCCGCCGCGTTCGTGCGGGGCGTGCAGGATTCGGACGAACTCTTCGAGCTGATCGAGGCCGCGGTGGGGGACTTCCTGGGCGAGGCCGAGGGCCCCGAGCCGATGCCCATCGCCCGGCAGGTCTACCGCCAGTTCGATTTCTCCAGGGGCGGCCCTGTCCGCGACGTCGTCCGCCCGATGGACGCCGAGCTCACCCCCGGTCAGCCCCTGCTCGTACCCGTGATCCTGGCGGGCCAGGCCCAGCCCGTGACGCTCCCAATCCCGGGGGCGGACAGGCAAAAACCTCTTCCAGTGGTCTTCGAAGACGAGCCCGATTCGGCCTCCTGAGGGGGCCCGTCTATAGTGGTTCCCCCGCCTCGCGTGGCGGGCTTGCCTGTAGAACATCATGCCGCAAATCGGAGGAGTCGCCGCGATGGGTCGCCCCAAGATCAGCATCATCGGAGCCGGGAACGTCGGAGCCACCTGCGCCCACTGGGCCGCCTCGAAGGAACTGGGCGACATCGTCCTGCTCGATATCCCCCGCGCCGACGCCCCCGACCAGCACATGCCCAAGGGCAAGATGCTCGACCTGGCCTGCTGCGCCCCGATCGAACGCTTCGACGGCAAGCTCACAGGCACATTCGACTACAAGGACATCGCCAATTCCGACGTCGTCGTCGTCACCGCGGGCATCCCCCGCAAGCCCGGCATGAGCCGCGACGACCTCATCGGCACCAACGTTAAGATCGTCAAGGGCGTCTGCGAGAACATCAAGGAGTACGCGCCCGACTCGATCGTCATCGTCGTCTCCAACCCGCTCGACGCGATGGTCTACACCGCCTGGAAGGCCACCGGCTTCCCCGCGCACCGCATCATGGGACAGGCCGGCGCCCTCGATGTCGCCCGCTTCCGCACCTTCATCGCCTGGGAGATCGGCTGCTCAATCGAGGACGTCAGCGCCCTCCTGCTCGGCGGTCACGGCGACGACATGGTTCCGCTGCCGCGCTGCACCAGCGTCCACGGCATCCCCGTCACCGACCTGCTCCCCGAAGCCACAATCAACGCCTGCGTCGAACGCGCCAAGGCCGGCGGCGGCGAGGTCGTCAAGCTCATGGGCACCAGCGCCTGGTACGCACCCGCTTCCGGCACCATCCAGATGGTCGAGGCCATCGTCAAGGACAAAAAACGCATCATCCCGTCCGCCGTTTACTGCGACGGACAGTTCGGCGCTAAGGGCCTCTTCGTGGGCGTGCCCGCGCTGCTCGGCTCCAAGGGCGTCGAGAAGATCGTCGAGTTCAAGCTCACCGAGTCCGAGCAGAAACTCTTCAACGAGTCGGCGAGCCACGTGAACGATCTCGTGGAAACCGTCAAGAAGCTCTTCCCCGAGCTCGCCTGAATCCGTCCCGAATCCGTGAAGCCAGAGATACAGAGAGGATCACCATGAACACCCGCTGGATCGCCGCACCGATCATCGCGCTCACGCTCGTCGGCGGCGCCATCGCTCAGGACGAGCAGCCCGCCGCTCAGCCCGCAGCCGAGGCCCCAAAGCCCGAGCCCAAGCTCATCGACCCGCCCCAGATCAACGCGACCTACACCGACGAAGAGATCGCCAAGGCCGCCGAGATGCTCACGGGCATGTGGATCACCACCACCCCCGTCTCGCAGATCGAGGGCGATGACTCCTCCAACATCGTCATGACCGTGGGCCCGGCGCGCGTCGCGGGACACGACGATATGCTCTACGGCGAGCTCGCCCGCGAGGACAGCCTCGCCACGCCCTACCGCCAGTTCTTCTACCAGATCTACCGCTTCAAAGGCCAGCTCCGTCTCCGCACCTTCGACCTCCGCTCCGAGCAGGCCTCGCGGGCGCTCATGGGCATGGCCACCATCCCCGTCATGTTCCCCCAGACCATCACCGCCAGCGACATGTACCCGACGATCGATATCGATCTCAAGGCCTCCGGCAACGGATTCCAGGGCAAATCGCCCGCGGCCTACCCCGACCACCGCGGCGGCGCCGTCCAGATGACCAGCGCCATCGCCTTCGACGGACAGACCATCTCCGTCACCGACATCGGCTACGGGCCCGAGGGCGACGTCGCCTGGGAAGTCGGCCGTGACGGCGGCGTCGAATTTAAACGCGACGACTCGCTCGTCAGCGTCGACTACTACGACGACCGGCTCATCATCGTCCACTTCGTCGAGCCCGAGAGCGAACCCATCCAGGACGGCGACTGGATGGTCATCCACTACCTGGGCCGGCTCACCGACGGCACCAAGTTCGACGCCTCCTTCGACCGCGGCGAGCCCTTCCGTTACAAGTACCCCGCCACCAACCTCGTCCAGGGCTGGAACCGCGGCGTCGAGGGCATGACCAAGGGCTCGCGCCGCCGTGTCGTGATCCCGCCGGCACTGGGATGGGGCGAGCGCGCCATGGGCCCGATCCCGCCCAACTCGACAGTCATCTTCGACGTCGAGTGCGTCTTCATCGAGAAGGACACCACCGAGCCCGCGCCGACGACCGAGCCCGCCCAGCCCGCGGCGGGCGAAGACGAGTAAACCGATCCATCAACACACTCACCCGCACGGCCCGCACACGCGGGCCGTGTTTCTTTTTTAGCCGCGCAAGAAGCCTCCTCGGGTACAGTGCTTCTCAACCCTGACGGAGAACTCGCATGCACACCGACGCCCGCCTCGACCGACTCGAATCCGAGATCTCCGCGCTCCGAAAGAGCAACCGCAGGCTCCGCCTCGTGTGCACCGCTGCGGGCCTCGGCCTGTGCGCCGCCTTCGCGCTGGCGCTGGGCGATGCGAGGTCGCGCGTCTTCGATGTCCTGAAGGCCGAGCAGCTCCAGATCGTCGATCAGGCCGGCAAGACCCTTATCAACCTCGGTACTGACGCCGACGGGGGCACGCTCTTTCTCCAGAACGCCCAGGGCGTCACCGTCCTGGCCGCCTACGCCGAGGGCCCGGGCACCGGCGCGATCCAGCTCTCAGACGAACAGGGCGCCACGCGCATCAACCTGAACTCCGACACCGACGGCGGCAAACTCGCCATCCTCAACTCCAACGACGTCAACACATTCCAGACCGGTGTCGATACCGGCGGCTCGGGCTACGCCGTTGTCTTCGACGCGCAGGGCAACCCGCGTATCTCGCAAAGCGTCGACACCGACGGGGGCGTCTTCACGCTCTACAACCTCGCCAACGCGCCCGCGATCCAGATGTACGCCGACGATGAAGCGAGGGGCTTCCTCGCCGTCAACGGCTCCATCGAGGGCTCCCAAGGCGTCATCCTCAGCTCCGACATCGACGGCGGCTCCATCGCCCTCTACAACGCCGACGGCATGAACGCGCTCTGGGGCTATGTCACCGAAGATGGCCGGGGCATCCTCTCCGCCGCGAGCGAAACCGGCCAGGTCCGCGTCAGTCTCGGAAGTGACGACGACGGCGGAAACCTCTATCTCTCCAACACTCAGGACGCATCCGTCGTGGGTCTGTACGTCAATAGCGAAGGCCGGGGCAACGCCGCCCTCCGCGACGAAGCCGGCAACGACCGAGCCCGGCTCCTCGTCGACCGCGACGGCGGCGCCCTCTTCCTGGGCAACAAGGCCGGCAACACCGTCGTCGAGTCCTACGCCTCCCCCGAGGGCGACGGGCTCCTCATCCTCTCCGACCGCAACGCCGCGACCCGTGTCGAGTCTGTCGGGGCCAAGGAATCCGGCGCGATCCGCCTCTGGGATCCCTCTCGCAACGACGCCCCAGCCCGCGTGATCGGCACCGATTCGAAACCGGATTCCCCCGAGGAAAACGACGCCGAGTGAACGGGTTCTACAATCTCTCCCATGGCAAAGCGTGACCACTATGAAGTCCTCGGCGTGCCCAGCACCGCCACCGAAGACGAGATCAAGAAGGCCTACCGCAAGCTGGCCCGCAAGTACCACCCCGACCACAACAAGGAACCCGGCGCGCACGAGAAGTTCCTGGAGGTTCAGGACGCCTACGACACCCTCTCCGACCCCGAGAAACGCAAGATGTACGACCGCTTCGGGCACGCCGGCCCGCAGAGCGGCTTCGGCGGCAGCACCGGCG